>NZ_CP014944.1:3600000-3961104 GCF_001767295.1 Colwellia sp. PAMC 20917 | reverse complement strand
TATCGACAAATTCAGTTTCACCAAAGCCTTTAACGGCAATAATACACCTAGCACTCCGATATGCCTGATAACCAGCACTTTGGGGAGTATTAAGCTTATCAAATCGGGTATTAAATGAAGTAAACCGAGAGGGTTTAAAGTCATTTTCAGTTTGATCTAATAATAACCACCACATAGCACTTTCTACTCGGCGTTGTTGACCCACATTCCTCACAATGGAAACAGTGTCTGCAGCTTTAACAAAGCGACGATCAATCGGCCTATCGATAACCTTATTTATTTTTAAGCGGGTATATAGCTTTTTTACACCGCTATCAAACGTCGTATTTAACCGACCACACATAATGCTATCCTTATTTATTATCGGCCAGTGTAGCAACGAATATTAGCTGTGTCTTGCCAACGAATATAACAAGTTGGCGTTAAAGAGAAAAAATGACTTAGTGACGACTGATGATTAAAAAGAAGATGTTTTTTATGATAAAAGTGAAGCCTATTCAACTCACTTTTATATGACTAACAAGGGTAGTTACCCCTTAAGTTAAGTTAAAAACGATAGGTAGCGTAAACACCAGCCACACGATCAAAATTATTATCATATTGATAACCATTTTCTTGCGCATCAAAGTTTGAATAACCAACAAACATCCCAAGGTCGGTCTGTTTGCTGTAATTATAATTAACACCAAGACTAACTTCATGAGCGGACTTTTGCTGAAAGTCTTTTAAATCTCGATAAGTATAGTTAATGTTAGCCGTCCAATCTTTCGCTAAGTGAGTTTGCACACCAACAGAGTAACGGTATTCATCTTTATTTTGTAGCTTCTCTTCATCCCACTTTACATAACCTAAAGAAAAAATCATCGCTAAGTTTTTATCAAAGACATACTTACCCTTTAAGTCAGTACCATAAGCAACAGAATCTCCATTAATGGTTGACTCTTGAAAGCCCCTTAAACCTAATCCAACCGCTAACTCAAGGCCGGCTTCATTGTCAGGGCGAGCTAAAAGTCGGTAACTAATACCATTTAAACCAATCGTTAAATTGTCAGTCAAACCGTAGCCCAGATTTAAATTTAGCGCTGCGTGTCTTTCATCCTTCTCTTGTCCCCACGCTAAGGCTCCACTGACGGCAATGGTGCCATCAGTTAATGTTAAAGGTCTTAATATTGGATTGGTAGGATATTCAGTTTCTGCAAAAACAGTCGATGAAGCTAAAAGTAATACCGTGCTAATAAGTGATTTTTTCATATATTAACTAGACCTAGTCAGTGTAACATTCTGTAAGTGGTTGATATTGTTAAATGTAAATTTGTTACAGTTTTTCATTAAATTCTCTTTGTTTTTAGACCTATATCTTATTATGTTATGAGTGAAAACTCATAATTGATAATATTAATCTCAGTTATTATCTGATAATTATAAAAAGTGTAAGATGAGTCTTCCTATTGAATTAACCAGATCACGAGTGTAACCTGCTAGCCATTTATAAGAATCCTGATCAAAGTGTGAATCACTGAACCCATTTCGCGAATTTGCTATTGCATTTGTAAGCGTAGAGATGCTCTTTACCACCATATCTGGATACGGTCCTGCTTTAGCGAGCTGTTGCTCTATATCACCACGAACTAACTTAGCTAATGGCATTAAATCACTGACATTCGTACATTGGGGGAGGTTTTTTATAACATAAGCCTTATACATACCTTCCAAGCATGTATAAGATAAAGTCATTGCATGATTGTACTGAGAAACGTCTATAGCATTATCTATTTTGTTAATTGTTTCATTAAGTTTTACTGAGTTCCAATTATTATTGGGGATCTTAACCTGAGGAACGGGATTACCAGAGCTGAACAAATAATTTTTTAGTTCATCTGTTTCTTTCGGGAAGTAAGGTAAAACTATTTCAATGAATGTTCTATAAACATCATAGCGAAGTGATTCATCCAATCCTTGTAATATATCCCAGTAAAAGTCTTTGCGACTGCTACTTAATCCTTTTCTGTTTCTTTCATCCAAATACAACGAATAGTCAGGTTGACCAGGATCAAACTGCTTAATAACTTTTATAAAGCTAGGGCCACTGTGATATGCCTCTGTTCCTGATTTATCTAAAATAGAAAATAATCGACTGAATGCTGCAAGCCAATTCATGATTAATCCTTTTAATAACGAGCTATAAAGTATCCAATAGCTATTCCAATGACACCATAGATAAAGCCTGAATGAACTTTTCTATGAATTTGCACCAATAATTGAGCTATAGCTTCCATTTCAGACTTTAAATAATGAGTAATACTAACTTCTCTTTCATTTTCATAATCAGAGTCATCCTCAACACTTAATTTTTTATTCAGTTTGTTTAGACCGTCACTTAAATGCTCAATACGCTTTTCTATTCTGTCATTCTGATTTTCTATTTCTTCGAATGGTAATTCACCTGTCCATTCATCTTTGAACCATTCAGGGTGCTGACTTTGCCAGTATTCAGAACGTCCGTTAAAATAATTTACTTGATCCATGCGGCTACCAGGATCTGGAGCGTCCCAGCATACTTTTCTTAGTGCTTCTCTTGCTTCAGCGTTAGAAAATATATTCATGTTATTCAATGCTTCATCAATGTAATTGATAGAATCCTTTTCAAATCCTTCAAGCACATCTTCAGGCTTAACCCATTTTTGATTTCTGTAATATGCTTTTCTTAAAGCAAAATCATCTGATTTTTTCAATTCTTGAAATTCTCTAGAATCAGTAATCATATTGGCGCCATATGATCGAGCCATATCATATGCATCACTGTCAGTATCAGTCTCTTTTTGCCAGCGATTAAGGGCATCAATGATATTAAAATCATGTGGCGTCTGGGTAACCAATTTACATGCTAGTTGAGAAAGAACATTTGCAGCCAAAGGTGTTTTAGGAAATTTTTCAAATAACTTCCAACCAGCATGAAATAGACTGTTATATAGGTATTCATCGAAACCATCAATCCAAGTGCGATCATAAGGCGTGGATATTCTTTTATTTTTATCTGTATAACTACAGCACAAAACCCAATCACGATCATCTAACTTATCAAATGGTTCTTCTCGTTCATAAAGAGATATTATTATTTCATCAGGAAGTAAATCATTAGAAAAATATGCTCGGTATAATTCAGTATCGTCTTTTTCAATTAAGTCATTAAGCACTCTATCTGCAAAATCATCCTTCCCTAAAAATTCTTTAAGTACCTGTGTTCCTGACAATGTTGCTAATTGTAGTTCCTTGTCTGGCCTTTTAAATAATTCATAACCAATATCAGGAGTTGAGCCATGAAGTGCAAGAGCTAAATCTATAATTGGATCATTTCGTTCAAGAAGCATTTCTTCTAACTTGCTTCTATCTTCATCCATAATGTTTATTTTTTTTCTACGATTTTTTTCTAAGCTATCAAAAACAAACTGTGGTTCTGAATGTTTTAGTAAATACATTTCTTTCCATAAATCCATATGCTTCTCCTTAATTAGCCGCATAGCATCATAACAAAAAAGTCGAATAAATCCATTTAGTTAGATCAAGGGGATAGGTTATTTTTATTAAATTGTAAAAGCTTGTAATATTAACATCTGTTGTTTATTCATAATAAAAATTATTCTGCACGCCACATTAAACACTCTAAGCACATATATTAAAGGCTTTGAGTTAATAGAACATAGCGTTACATCAGAGTAACTACGTTACTGTTTTTCGCTTTCTGTGCGTTTAATCTACCGTTTTTTTGCATCAACGTTGCGTTCTTAGACTGTTTAACCGAAAGCATTGTTTTCAATTCTTCAACCTCATGTCTCAAATCCTTATTACGCTCTTTGAACTTGTTTAGCTCTATTTGCTTAAGCTTAAGCTGCTCTCTAACTTCTTTATTCATAAGCCCCTGAATTCTAGTATGTAAATCAGGGCAATCACGATTAATGGTATTACGAGTCACTCCAGCTTCTTCAGCTACAGAAGATACACTTATTTTACGTTTTTTATCTACTACGTTAGGTCTGCCTTTTTCAATCCTAATTATAGCCATTCGAACTGCTTTATGTGCTTTAGATTCTTTCACTGGATTAGTCATTATTAATCTCTTTTTTATAGTCATCTATGAGTTGTTTAACCTGGGGCAAAAGGTCAACAGGTACGCGTAGAACCTTAGTTTCTATAGCGCCCTTTGGTCTTCCAGAACCAGCTCTTTTACCACCATGCGCTAGCTTCCAACCAAACTCATCACACATGCTAATTTGGTCATCTTTATCTGTTTTCTTTTGCTTTTTAGACATCTAAAAACACTTCCTTTTGATTGTTGTTACCCAAATCAAATAAGCTAAATTGGACTTACTGAAATTAGGCCGCATGATTGTTGTTACGAATATCATCTTTCATTGTTTCCACATCGACTCCAAGGGACGTTAAAACCTTTTCGCATCTCACCATTCCTTTGGCTACCGAGGCTTGTCCAGCTTCTCCTATATCATCCACTTTAGACAGTTCGAATTGCTGAATAAGCATACCTTCCCAGTGTTTTTGATTGTTCTTGTCAACAATGCCTGATTCGCATTCTTCGCACTTGCCACCCATGCAACCATCGTCGTCGTTGGTACACCAGGCAATCCCTGTTGAACGAATTGGAATGTTACCCGAGTATGCTTTAATCATGTCTCGTTTTGTCTTGAAGGTTTTAATACGTTCTTCATCACCTCTAACTTGCATGATTCGCTCAGCAATGGCGCCCCCAGTGATGGGGGAATCTAAGTCAAACCAGTCGAACTTGATTTGCTCTTCAACCCAATACTTCTCCTTAAGCATTTCTTCAAATAACTCTAGATCAAGAGCATCGTTGTACGCATAAAGTGCAGTCATAGTAATAGACCAGTGTTTAAAGTGGTATTTTAGTGCACGCAAATCACCTAATTCACTGTGTGCCACGTAGTTAGCGAACGTGCGGCGGAACTGATGCGACGATAAGTCCCAATCGGCATTAACCTGTTTGCACAAGTTAGGGAGTCTCTTTGAGGTAACAGCCTTTGAACTTAATACACTTACCGTTGAATTGGTCTTGCTGTACGATATACACACTTTTCCAGATATATCTGTTAGGCGATTGACTTCTGCATGGTCACTGTTGGTTTTTGCTTGTGCTAACTCAACCTCTAAGAGTGCTTGTAAAGTGCTTGAGCTGCGCTCTAGTATTTTAATGGCATCAACTGCTATTTTGGGTGCAATCCACTCCGCCAACCCAGTGTAAGTTTTCTTAGAGACGGTTTCGATATAATAATATGTTTCGCCGTCTTTGGTTTCTGTCCGGTACGCGCCACGCTTAATGCCAAGCACTTCATGAATGCGCATTCCTGTTGTCAGTAATATCCAAAACAGGCAGCTATCTCGCAGTAATAGTAAGGCATTATTAAAGTCATTAAGCTTATCAAAGGAAGTAGAGAGCGATAGAAGGTAAGTTCGCTTTGTTGTTACTTGATTCGAAGTAAATATTCTCGTTGGAGTAAATCCGTCTAGTTTATCTCTTAGGTCTAAAATCTCATTAGCTCGGTCAAGAAAATCTTTTGTAAATCCACATAGAGGGAGTAATACGTTATCAGGAATTAACAGGGTTTTAGGTTTGCTTCGGTTATCTTTTAGAGCCGGACCCACATGTCCTGCTTGTTCACTAGCACTGCTTTCAAACCAAGGTTGTTCTTTGACAAAATCAAACGAATTGCAATACAAATACAGTTGTTCGAGCGCAACAAACTTATTAAGTTTTGTTGTTTTCGATACAGGGCTTACCTTACCCTTGCGTTTAATTGTTAGCGTATTCACATGCGCTACATACGCTTGTGCGGTGAAAGCATTAAGCCCCTGAACTGAAAGCGTGTCAGTCTTATCAATCCATGCAAAGAAAGATATTAATGAATACAAATTATTCTGTAAGCTGCCGATAGAGTTTCCTTCATTTCTTTTATTCCATATTATCCACTTTACCATTGCTCTTATTGATTCATTCGTGATGCGAGTGAAGTTCAGTGCTTCTTCGGATTTTTTCTTCCCGCTTGGGAATTCGCTTGCGGGATATTGCCATATATCGTTTTCATATCGAGAAAGCACATGGTAGTTGCCATTATCTAATTTGATGAAGGTTGCAATACCCGTCAAAGAGCCTTTTTGCGCTCTTTTTAGCGCTATACCATCTTTGACTGGAACTGTCGCTCGTTGTTGTTCAAATTCACGTTCAGTGAGTTCCGCTTGTCCGTGTATCATTGTCCTACCCTAAGCATATCTAAGTTAACCCAATAAGGGTGTGGTGATAACCTTGCGCGCTCTTTCTCGGTTTGAAGGTGACCTATCATGCCTTTTTCTATGAACGCTGGTTCAACCTCACTATCAATCACACTCATCACATTTCGTAAGTAGCGTTTCCAATCCTTACGACCAAAGGAGTCTCTATTTCGCACAATAGCCCAATAGAAGCTGTATAGACGGTATAAATCATCCCCAGTAATAACAAAGCTTTTGCATCGAAAGCACGCTAGGAAGTCCGCGCAGGTTGTACCATTTTTAGGTGCTTTATCACCATCTATCGGGTCTTTACATCGACCTGTTGGGGTGAGTTGAGTATCACTTGTAAGCTCTTTCACTCTAATTTCGCCCATCAATCCTAAGTTTCTTTTAGACTCCTCTGGTGCTTCTAAATAATGGTCTATTGTACCTGTACCGCTATGCTTAGCCGATTTTGCTGCTATGAGTATGTTCTCGCCCGAAAGCTCGTAAATACCGTTTATAAATGTTTTACGAATTCTGCTTAGATTTACTTTGATGGTTTTATTATCTTCATCTTTAAGTTCGTAGGTCTCTACTAGTTTGGCAATGTTAACTCCCAGGGTTCCAGAGGTAAGAGAAGTGATTTTACTCCCGTGGCGATAAAGCAGCAGAATGTCAGAGCCTACCTCATCCCTCAAAGAATTGTTTAACGCCGTTATTCTTTCAATAATATACGCCACATCAAGCTTCACCCCTTGCACTAACTCTACTTGCTCTGAGTTACGCAAGTTGTGCAACTGTGTAGCATTACCTCTGGCTTTATAGACCGTAAGTAGCTTGCGGTTTGACTTAAGGGGATGGTCACTTAGAGAGTCCGTTGTCATATTTAATAAAGGCGTGGTATTTATGCCTGTTTGCATGGCTATTGCTAGGAGGCATACAGTTAGTTCATAGCCTGTTAATGGCTCTTTACGATTAAGCGCGTAAATAGGCCTTAACGCTTGTTTTAATGCAACAACAAGTTGGCGTTTCTCATGCTCACTGAAAGGTTTAACTCCTTTTACTCGCCTATTGGAATTGGGGTAAGGGTTTTTTGGGAATATTTCACTGAACGCCTCATTGGATATAGACCAATACCCGTTATTACGCATTGCAGTCAATAAGCTTTTCGCTGTTGCGTAAAGCGTCTTCTGGCTTACGTAACCTTTACCAGACCCAAGTTGATGCCCCTTAAACCCTTCGATAAATTCAGGTGTGATGTCTTTATGGGTAAGCTCCCGAGATAAAGTGTGATGCCAGATTACTAGGTAATCTGATAGATATTTAAAGCCACGGCTCAAATAACCATGTTTAGTATTTTCTGTTCCATTTTTACTTTTTAGTAGTGTTTTAACGGTGTAGAACGCTCGATTGGTTATGTCGTCAAAGCCTTTGCCGTAGTGCTGGGTCATATCATAGTTAGCGCCATTACCACCTTTTGAGCCAACACCTGGGAAGTTGATTTTAGGGTCTATTGGGCGCACAGTCCCTTGGGCAGCGTTAGCCTCTATCATTGGCTCGGTGACGTGAACCTTTTTGAAGCGGTCAGCACTAATTTTCCTGTCTTTTTTTCTAGTCATACCCTTTGCCCTTATGCTGCTTCAAGTTCATTGATAGCATCTTGATATTCGATAGTAACATCGTCTAATAAGTCATTAATTAAATGTAGATATTTCATTGTAGTGGTGAGGCTAGAGTGACCCAGCCTAGCTTGGATATACATCAATGGGCTGAACTTTATATTTTTTGCCTTTAGCAGTCCTTTTAACATATGGGTTGCGTAAGTATGCCTCAGCTTATGTGGGTTAACCTTAAAAGGTAATTTCAAAACCTTTAGTGCCTTATTAAAGCCGTCACCGTCAGCTTTCCATTCTTCACCAGATGAGGTTAAAAACAGGTGTTCAGATTCAACTCCAGAGTCTTCTTTTTGCTGAAATCTCGTGGTGTTAACATATTGCCAGAGGTCTTCCATTAATCGAGGAGGTATATCTACGCTTCGTTCGTGCTCACCCTTGGTGCGGTTAATATCTACTCGACACAGATGCTCACCAACTCTGGGTTTACGGATAACATCTAGAGGGAATAACAGCACTTCTTTCTTACGAATACCTGTTTGCAAACAAAGCCTAGTCATAAGCTTAAGGGTTGGATTTTCAATACTGCTAAGGAGTTTTTTTATCTCTTCAACTTGTAAAAACTTTATAGATGTTTTCTTCGTCGTTAACATGATATCAACGCTAGCGGTTATGCCGCCGTCAGTAACTGTATGAGCAAGGAAGCTGTGTTGATTGTGATTGGCCTTTACATCCTCTAATGAGTAAGGAAGTGAGTTTACCCACCCACGTCCTACAGCATGTCTGTAAAACCTTACTATGGTTCTTAAGTGCTGATTGGTTGAGTTGGATGATATGCCAAAATCTTCTTGGCAAGAGTCTCGATAAACGGCGAGTAGCATCTCGTGTATGTCGTCATCTTCAATATCTCTCCAGTCTTGCTCGTTGTCTTCACAAAAGGTAAAGAAGCTAACTAGATGCTTTGCGTAGGTGTTCCATGTTTTCTTACTTTTAACTCTGCCTCGTTTAAGACACTCATAAGTTAAAAACTCTAGACCTTCCCCAAAGAGCATTCCTGCTTCAATACCTAAAATATCATTGTTCGTAGACCAAGTTAACAAAGGGAAATCAGGTATTGGATAACCCTTAATCTTAAAGTCAGAAGTGCTATTTATTATTATCATTACCTACCCCACCCAAGCTGTACATAAAAACAGTATAGGTGGGTTGCTTGTTAATGCAAGTGGTTGTTACACTTATCACTCTAGATAACATAATAATTGTTCCCTAAAGTTTATGTTTGGTAATTTATGGGGGTATTATAAAAACTTATTGCGTTCGGTTCCTGAGGCTTTTTGTCTATCAAATGTCAGCGTTGTGTGAAAAACTGTAAGAAAGAGCAATCTGATGGATGTCATTACTCATAAAGACAACCGTTATGAACAGGCTTGGCTACATGTTTGTGTACTTGTGTTAACACTTCATCGTAAGCATGAGGTCCCGTAACACCTAAAACATTAGGATGTAATTCGATGATTTCGTCTTTCTTAACACCTAAACAGCCAGTAACCAATACTTTACCCTTTGCAGCAAGTGCTTCACCAATAGTGTCTAAAGACTCTTGAACGGCTGAATCAATGAAACCACAGGTATTTACAATCACTAATTCTGCATCATCGTAGCTATTGGTTACATCGTAACCTTCAGTGCGAAGCTGAGTAAGGATAAGCTCGCTATCAACAAGATTTTTTGGGCAGCCGAGCATACTTACACCAATCCCACAGGAGAGCTTTATGTTTAAAGGCTTTGATAATATTCTTGGCTGCTTTGAGCTAAGTTAAGCCAGTTAATTAATAAAACTGGCTTTCTTGTACAACGCGGCCAACGCTAAGTATATTTAAAAATACTTACTTTCTAAATAATCTTAAACCCGCAATTAGCAAGATAAGATAACCAAAAGAGCCACCACTGCTTTTCTTCTCTTCAGGTGTTGGAAGAAAGACGAGAGCTTCGATGTTTGTAACAGTTACAGTGCGTGTTTCGCTACTCACTTCATCAAAACCATCTGAAACAAAAACTTGAACAGTTAAAGCAGTATCACTTGTAACATCAGGAGCAGTAAATGAAACAGTCTCAGTCGTATCACCCGTTAATATTACTGTTGCGTCATTTACAACCCAACGGTAAGTTAGCGCATCATTGTCGGCATCAGTAGCGATAACAGTTAATGTGACCGTTGTTCGTTCATCAACAGTTTGGTCTGCTGTAACATTAGTTATTATTGGTGTGTTGTTTGGAACTACAATAATAGTAACAGTGTTGGTTATAACGTTAGCACCATCTGAAACTACTAATTGCAGGTTAATAGTTTCTTGGGCATCAACGCTAGGGGCAACAAAATTAACATTTAAGTTATCTGCGTTTTCCAGTGTTAATTCTATACCATCAAGTTGAGTCCATGTATAACTATGAACATCTTCATCAGGCTGTGTAACTGTAACCGCAATATTCGCTTGTAACCCTTCTCTCACTGTAATTGTTTCAGGCATAGTAACTACAGGCGCTTTATTAATGACAATGGTTTCATCTGCAAATTGAATAAATTCAAAATCAACCAAACTATCTTTATCTTCAGTAACCACAACCGATGTTACCTCTACCGTATAAGCGTTGATGATTTCAATAGTATAATCAGCTTTATTGCCAGCAAACTTAGCAATATCAATACCGTCACCACCATCAAGCATATTAGCTACAGAGTTAGCAACTAAAACATCATCCCCTTTACCACCAATGGCGTTCTCGATTACCACATCATAAGAAATTGATAAATTATTGTTACTACGGTTTAAATGTTCTCCTCCAATATTTTTATCATAAAAACCAGTAGGATTTGGCGCTATTGAACTAAAGGCGCCTGCGCGTAAATCTATAATATTATTTCGGGCAGTATCAGCAACACTAAGGGTGTCAACTCCATCAACATCATAAATGATCTGATGAAAATCATATGAATCATCATAGGTATACAAGGTATCACCCGTGTTGGTATTTTCAGCTTTGCCGTATAGGTGTTGTAATACCGCTACATCATATTTTTTTAAATCAGTAGGATAAAATACTTCAGATGAAGAATTCCCAATATTGGAAGACATTAAAGTATAAAACTTATTATCATATTCACTGGTTAGCTGTACATTTACCCCTGCATGATCTGAAGGGTAAACACCTAGTGACTGCAATATATGGTAAAGCAATTCAGACTTGGCTTTTGATAAATCGTGCTTATAGTCTACTACCCAATTGGCCTCATCGAATTCGCGTTGTGGATTAAGATAGTCAAGTAGTCCATTAACACTGAGATCTATAAGTCTTGCACCTATTTCACAGTCAGTTCCTCCGTTATCACAATCATCACTATTTATTGGTGAACGATAATCACTTGGTAGCCCTGAGAAAGATATATCACCCGCAATATTTTCGAATAACAAATCATACCGTTCAGTCCTATCTATAGGATCATCTTCAACAAAGCTGATCCCTGAAACACGGCTAATACTAGTTAAAGCACCTATAATTAATTCTTTTTCACGCGGATAGAAATCACGGACATCACGTCCCCCTATCGTTTTTCCTGAAAAAGCAAACTTGATAGTTATAGGTGTACCCAATGGAGATTTTTCATTCCAGCGAATATCAGTCCAATAATCATAAGGGGCGTGACGTAAGCCTTCAACAGCTCGCTGTAAGTCAAAATTATCAGTTGGAAAAACGTGTGTTGTATTAAAGTCAACGGGGTCTGAGGCACTTGCAAATGTTGCCGTTGCTAATGTTGCCGTGAAAAATGAAATTGAAAGTGCTGAACGCACAAATTTTGTGAGCATTTTTAAATCCTTTAAGTGGTAACTCCCTGTCATTATTAGAGAGTTTCCAGTCCAATATAGACAGCAATGATAAACGGAAAACAAATAACAATCATCTTTAATTTCAAATTATTATCATAAGAAACCAAACAGAATGAATTTAAAAATACTGCTCGCCAACAACTTTTAAATCACCATCAACCTCTTTGACTTCATAGCTATTATGTTTTTTGAAATTAACGATATAACTACCATCATCTAATACTTCTGTACTTTTCAAATCACAGTTAAGCATTTTTAATATGTTTTTCATTAACGGATCCGCGTTTTCATGCATTGCCTTGTTCATTTCAAACATCTCATCGTTCATCAAGTCACTTAAGGTGTCTATATCGCTATTTTTATCCGCAATACACGCTTGCTGTGCAATTTCATTGGCTTCATCTTTTGGGTCGCCGCAAGCACTTAATACTAAGACTGCTAGAACTGAGAGTATTATTGTTTTTTTCATAATGTGTTTATCCTTCTACTGTTATTTGATACTGACCATCTACTTTAAATACTTTAATAGCATCGAATTTTTCAAAAGTAATACGAGTTGAATCTATCTTTTTATAAGTTATGGATTCTGTATTTTTAATTTCACAATTTACATTTTCTACATACGCAGCAAACTTCTCTGGATACTTACTTGTCTTACTAATAAACTTTTTGTACGCTTTTTCAGGAAATAAAAACTGAAGCTGCTCTAATTCAATATTTTTATATGCATTACACGCCAGCACAGCGACTTCTGTTGGTGACATTTTTGTAATTTCTGCTTGGCTTTTTATTCCACCACATGCTGTTAGAGATAGTGTTATAGCAACCAAACCAAGTGATTTTATACATTTCATAAATCTGTCCTTTATTATATTATTTATTCGTTATAGGTGATTGAAAATCAAAAAATGATGAGATAAATTAGAACAACTATGACCCCAAGCAATACCATTTTTACTTGTTCACGTTTTAAGTTGGGTTGTTGTTTGCAAATAATATCTGCGCCTTTATCTAGCAGTGCATTAATCAAGGGCTTAACAATTTGATAAACATATTTAATGAACGCTATAGCTTTAGTAATAACTAAGCTCAAAGTACTTTTTAGGTTAGTTACAAGTGAAGAGGCTTTAGCATTATTAACCTCTGTGCTATCTCCTGTTGATGTTGATTCATTTACTTTAACTGGCTGACCTAAAATTGCCGCTTTAAATTGCTTATTTTCTTTATAACGAGGAGAAAAGATACAGCCCACTAAGCCAATAAAAGAAGCCATTAATAAAATACTGGCCACCGAAAAAAGGTCGTCTGCACTGTTGATTGGCAAGCCTTGAGCCATACTTTTTATTGAACGCGCAAAGTGTTTGAACTCAAAGTCACGCCCTCTTATTTCTCTCGCTACTTTTGCCATATCATAAATGTCGTAAAGCTGAGTTAAAAACCAGCCAACAACAAGAGCCACAAACACTAAAGATAACAATCTTGAAGCTGTGCGGCTAAGGCCAGTTAAGGTAACAAGCAGACCTAAGGTTGCAATAATCAACAACACCATTGGGTTTGCAATATTGTATAAACTTAATGTTTCATCAGACCAGACACCTAAATCAGCCAAGGGTAAGAAAGCGCCTATGATAAAAAGTATAAAGAAAGTGCTTCCTAATTTGTTCATCACTTGAAAATGGCTTAACGCATTAGTTTTGTTGTAACTCACGATTTGTTGATTTTCCATATTTACAAATTACCTTCTAAAAAATAATGTTGTCACCTTAGACTCTTATTTAAAGATCGAATAGATACGTAATAACTAACTAAAAGTGCAAATGAATTTTAAAAATATAAAATTCATAAAATCATCCCAACTAAAGTATTTTTATTTTTTTTATTATAAATCATTCATTTAGTTGCAAAGCAAAAAGGCATAAATTAGTATAAACCAAGTCTAAAATAAAGGACTAACCACAACAACATAAGGAAAGACTATGAAAAAAACACTAAAAACGATTCCAAGTATAATAGCGCTTACTAGCTTATTTTTAATGGGTAACGCATCAGCAGAATCATTGGCTGAACAGATAAAAAAACGCTCTGCTGAAATGGCTGCAGTTAAAGCATTACTCAACGATCCAGATCAGAGTACCCGCTTAGCCGCTATCGATATGATGCTAAAGTCTTCAGATACTGCGATGAAAGAGCAAGCTTATTCGGCAGGTTTTAACAGTGCAGACGACGCAGTAAGAGCGATAGCATTAAGAAATAAATTAAATGAAGTTGCTAGTTTAACCCTTTACTTCACTCTCGCGGAAGCTGCGACAGAAAATGATAAAAAAACATATCAAAAGTTTGGCGGCAGCTTAACACTGGTTATGGATAAATATAATGAAAAAACAGCAAAATTTACGGCCGCCAGTACTAAAGAGCCTAAATATAAAAAACCAGGAAATGTATCAGGGTTAACCGTTTCATTTGGCACTTACTATTGCTCGGGAACTTTACTGTTAAATGAACAATCAGAATTAGCGGGCAATGTAAATTGCAGTGGTGCTATGTTTAAAACTAAAGCAAGCATAATTTAAGTTGGTTAAAATCAATTAAAAGATAGTTAATTCAGATAAGCTCAGCTGTTTAACATCTCCCCAATTAGAAAGAAATTCAATTCTTATGCGTTTTGCTTTTACTGGGGGGAATTTCAATGAAAAACTGTTTTTAGTATTTGACCAAGTCCCTGAGTAAATACTTGTCCATCCTCTTTTCCCTTCCCCTCGTCGATTTGAATACACCTTTATATCTCGAGGAAAAGACTGCTTTAAGCCACTTTCATTTAACAATGACAGTCCGTTTAAAAGCGTTATTGAATCATTAAAATCTAGGGTAATACTCACCGGTTTACCATCAAGTTTTGCCGACCAATAGGAGTCTGTTTTATTATCATTAATTGCTGAAACTCTATGCTCGGTATCAATTGGCTTATGGCTCCAATTTTTAATATTAAATTGAATACTCTCTATAGTATTAGCTTCTTTAAAAGGTTTAACTTGTGAAAATGTTGATGAGAAAAATGGCGCTATAACTTCCATAGCACGGTCAAAGCGTATTACAGTGCCTTCCCCTGTTTCCGCATTTACTGATTGCAATATTCCTACAGGGGTTTCTTTTAAAAAGACAATACTACCACTTAAACCTTTATATAAAGGTAATTGCTCTGACTGTGGTTTAACGTTCAAATTTATTATATTTTGGTCTATTAAGGTCACCGGTGTAATAGACTTAGAGCCATCGACATTAATTGTTGATACTGTTAGTAAAGACGCATTTTTTAATAACGTATCTAGCGGATCAAATGCGTTAATATCGGTCACACAATTAGCTGCACTTATTCCATTTACATTTGAAATAGCTAAATCATAACCAAATACTTGCACTTTTTCAGCTTCGCCAATTTCGCGAGTTTTAGTACCCGTAGTTATGTTAGCAAAAAATGAATTGCCTAATACATGGGAGGGTGAAATCAAATAACATTGGTTCAAGCGTTTTAATAAAAAACCTTGCCCTACTTCGCCTGCTTCAATATGTACTTGAGTAATTGTTTTCGCAAAAGTATAGCCTGATAGCAAGATAAAAAAGCTGAGCGTAAGTAATATTAGATTAATATTTTTCATTGTTCTTTCTTTATATAGTTAAAAAGTAGACTGGAGAATTCCATTAATAAAAACAATATCGCAATCACACTTGATAGCGCAGCAACAATTGGGTCATTTGTAATTCGATACCAAAAAGAAGGTGATATTTCATAGCCCGAGCTTCCTAACCGTTCAACTTTAACTTTATCTCCCTCTCCATGAACAATAAACTCATAATATTTATTATCCGTTATTTTCATAAAACCTTTTACTTTAGAGATCTCACTCATTTGAGAGTCTGCAAATAACTCAACCCTATCACCTATATCTAACGGGAAATCACCACCTATATAACGGCCATCTTTCAATAATTGCTCTTCAATAATTCGAACGTTACCATTAAGCAATATGTTATTTACTCCTCGTCCAACATCATTACCAAGGTAGACTTTGCCGTGAAAAGGCAATATAAATGAATTGTTAATTGGTAAGCTAATTTCTGCATATGATGATAATTCAATAATGTTATCGGGAGCTTCTATTACACCGATAGAACCATTTTTATTATTCAAACTTAAAACCAATGTGTAAGTAGACTCACTTCTTTCATTTATTGAAATTTGAACGTTAGTTAAGTTATCAACAAAAAGGTAGCTATCTTCAGGTAATATGATTGAATCATCAATCAGTATATTCGTTATTAAAAGTCCTTTTGATACGTCCCATTCATTAATAATATCCTGAGCGAATTCTATTTCCATATGCTCAGTTTCACCGCTAATTGTATAAATAGTTTCCCTAGGCATAAACAGCACGTAAACATACAACGCTAAAAAGGCAAATATAAATATTTTTACTATTGTTTTAGTGTGCTTAAAGTTTCTTAATAACTCAATATTTACCGTAAGCTTTGAAAAATCAGATGAATTTTTCATTAGCTTTGTAACTTAATATTGAGTTTGATAGAAGGAAACATTCGCCCTGATTTACGTCTTAATATAGAAACTTTGCCTTTCGCCATTTTAATTTTATCAAGTGACACTTTACATTCGGTATCATACGCGGTGCGCTTACCATTTTGAATCCGAAAGCACTGAACCGTATTATTTTTTCCATTTTTATCTTTGAGATTTAAAAATACATCACTGCGACCGGAGTTTATAAAAAACACAACATTATTCGTTAACAGGGTATCCCCCCTAGAGGCGATAAGTAAATTATTTACTTTCTTTTGTTCACACGAACCTTGGAAGCTCAATATAGCTAACTCATTGTGGTTATAAACCTTTATTATTTCAGCATATTCAGTAGGATAGTCGGGGGAGATAACACCATGTACCGTGTTATCTGTGATTTGGTATTCGTTAGATGAAAAATATGAGCCATCTTTAGATTGGACTTGTAAACATATGATCCCAGCAGTTGTCTTAGGTATATCTAAAAACATATCTGTAGGCTTATTAACTGACTCCACCATAAAGCCTGACAATACCCGCCCGCTAACAGGAACATCAGAATTATATTTTTCGTTAAACGCTGAATTGACAAGGTTCAATTTAAAAGTTTCTGCTGAAAAACTTAGATTTGAATAAATTAAAAATGAAAAAATGAAGATGATAATCTTAACCACGAGTAACATTCCTTGTTTATATATTAATGATTTTTTTAGTGTTTTTATAATACAGGTTATAAATTATTAAAACTAAATTTATTTGATTTATTACTCAATTTTATACTGAGCTATATCAAAATCAATAATATTTGCATTACCATTCTTATCGACCAATACATTGTTCAAACTGATATCACCATGGGTAACCCCCTGTTTTTCTACGTAGCCCTTCGCCTCATCTAATGTGGCATAAACCTGAGATAAAACCGTCTCATCAGGTACTGTTTTTAAAAATGTAAAAAGCGTTTGACCTTGTACATATTCCATCATGATATTAGGTTCGTTATTATCGTCATGACCAATATCTATGAAGCTAGCGATATAATGATGGTCTAATTGAGCCAATATTTGTGCTTCTTTTTTTATCATTTGTAAGGCTGTTTCAAAGGTGTCCGCTAAAGAAAAATATTTAACTGCAACTGTATGTTCTATTAACCCGTCACATCTAATTGCTTTATACACATCACTCATACCACCTTGACCTAGTAGTTCAACGATTTTGTATTTATTATCAATGATCCTCCCTAATCTCAGTTCGGGTTTGTCTACAGTGGTTAAAGGAGAAAATATTTTTTCAATCAGGACGTCTGTTGATACACCATGGTGCTTTAATAATTGTGCTAACTTTTTTGCTTTTTTAGGAGATTCGTTCTGGAGTTGACTAAAGCAGGTTGACTGTAAAGGTTTATCAATAATGGCAAGCTTTTGAAATAATTCATATAAATCGTTCATAATAACCTAAGCGCTCAATTCATCTAGATACCAGGCTTTCGCAAAGTTCAAATCATTATGAACAGTACGAACAGAGATACTCAATAAAGTTGCTATTTTTTCTGCTGGTAATCCGGCAAAAACGTTTAAGTTCAAAACTTCAGTACAACGTGATTTCTCTTGCTTTAATGACTTATCTGCCAAAAGTAATTTTGCCAGTAATTCTGAAGACTCTCCCTCAAAACTTTCAGGAATTAGGTTGTTACTTGGATTTCTTTTTAGTGAAGTGGCTTTTCGGTACTCATCATAAAGAATAGATTTTACTACTTGAGTAATTAATACATACAAGTCTTTACGATTACAGACTGCTTGTTCTCTATGAGGGGATAGTTTTAGGTAAGCGTCGTGAACGATTGATGTTGTTGTTTGAATACAAAAATCTACTGGCTTAACTTTGTTGTCATGTTTTAACTTTTGTTTTCTAACTTCATGCTTGAAATGCTGATAACAGTGTTTGAACAGTTCATTGAATGAAGCGTTACTGCCCTTTTTCCATTCAACAATTAACGCTGTGATTGGTGCTTCTTCATCAATAGTGTACATCATGTATCAACTTAAATAATTTAGAGTAATTTCCATATAAACCTATCAATATATAATCAAGCAAAAAGCTATAATATTCAATACATTATTTGAGTTAGTTTTTTATTTCATTACATTGCATTTTTAATAAAAAAACACGTACCTACCTCGAATTCACCTTATCTATATCCTATACCCAGTTCTAAAAAATAACTATTTAACGCGTTATGGCTGCATTTTTTAATACAAACCAAAACGATAATAAATAATTGATTTTAAAGTTACAGGAATGAGCTTTGGTGGTACCTCATCAAAACGCTATATAAAATAAAGGGAAAATATATGTTCAAGAAAATATTAGCTGTTATTGGGTTTTTAGCATTTTCATTTACAGCATCTGCTGGATTGATTACAGATACCACAAACGGTAGCTTTATTGATGAAACCACGGGTTTAGAATGGATGGATTTTGGTATTAATAATAAAGATACCTACGAATATGTATCTTCACAGTTAGATTCGGGTGATGAATATGAAGGATGGCGATTAGCTACAAAAGATGATGTATACAGCATGATGGCGAATGCGTTTTTAGGACTAGGGGCACGATATGAGAATGCAAACAATCATCTGCCTGGTAGCGTATATGTCAATGATGGTGAGGGTATCGTTGGTTCAGTTTTATATCATTTAACCGACATTATGGGATATAACCGAGAACTTAACTCGGGTTTAAACAGCGAATTTCAATATTCATTTGGACTATTCGCAGGCACACATGGCTTAAGCCGAATTGAAATGCACAGAATGACAGGTAGTTATTATGACTTGGCTGTTAATGATGATGCATTTATTATGGATTATACAAATTACGATAGCAAAGCAACAAGTACCTCATCTTCATACAGCACGTTATTAATAAAAAACTCATCGGTAACATCTGTTCCAGAGCCATCCACTTTAGCTATTTTCGCTTTAGGCATATTCGGAATAGCCTCTCGTAAATTATTAAAATAAATTTTATAACAACCATTTAAAAATTCATAAGGAAAGTCAAATGAGCGACACAATTCAGCAAGCGAGATTAGAAAACAAAATGAAAAATCCAATTGTAGCATTAGCTTTAGGTTTTTTTATTCCTGGAGCAGCTCAAATGTATTCAGGTAGCATAATGTGGGGAGTTGTTAACCTAATCCTTGTTATTATATTTGCAATAACCATTATTGCTTCCCCCTTAGCTTTCATCATATGGTTAGTATCAATGTTTCTTGGGTATAAGGGAGCTAAAACGTTCAATGACAAGGTTCTAGATAAAGCTGAATCTGTTATGTAATAGTTCCCTACAATATTAATAGGAGCGATAATTGCGTACAACTTACGCTCCTGAACCATCAGGATTTGGTCGCAATCCTTAACATGTGGTGAAATCAAACTGCTACGGAAAAAGTACCTAAATTTAAAGCAGGTAAAGCATTAAAAGACGCTGTTAACGTTTAATTTTTCAAATACAAAAAAGCCCAGCTTAATTAAAGTTGGGCTTTTTTATATGCGATAAAACATAACTAATGTTAAATTAAATCAAGCTTAATAAAGCAAAGTAGAAGCTTTGTGAAGAAAATTAATCTTCAGCTTCGTCGTCAACTCTAACGCCCCAAACATCATGCTCGTCGGCATGAATAATTTGGACCCACATTAGGTCGCCTGGCTTAGCGTCATAATCATCAGACAAATACACTTTACCGTCAACTTCTGGCGCATCCATATAAGAACGCCCGACAATACCAAGGGCACTCACTTCATCAACAAGAATTAAATATTCTTGACCAATACGTGCTTGTAGTTTTTCCGCGCTTATTCTCGCTTGTACTGCCATAAAACGTTGTAAACGATCTTCCATAACTTCGTCTGAATTATGATCAGGTAAAGCATTAGCCGTAGCACCTTCAACAGGTGAGTATTTAAAACAACCGACGCGGTCTAATTGTGCTTCTTCTAAAAATTCTAATAATTCTTCAAATTCTTCTTCTGTTTCACCGGGGAAGCCAACAATAAAGGTTGAACGAATAACTAATTCAGGGCAAATCTCACGCCATTTAGCTATACGCTCTAATACACGGTCAGAGCTACCAGGACGCTTCATTAATTTTAAGATACGTTTATTGGCATGCTGAAAAGGAATATCTAAATACGGTAGTATTTTACCTTCTGCCATAAGAGGAATTATTTTATCAACATGCGGATACGGGTAAACATAATGGAGACGTATCCAAACGCCCCGCTTGGCTAATTCTTCACATAACTGCTGCATGTGAGTCTTAACCGGCATACCATCCCAAAAATCAGTTTTGTGTTTAACATCAACACCGTAAGCCGAAGTATCTTGAGATATAACTAACAATTCTTTAACGCCAGCATCAACTAAACGTTTGGCTTCACCTAAGACATCGCCAATAGGACGAGAGTCTAAGTCGCCTCGCATTGAAGGAATAATACAGAACGTACAACGGTGGTTACACCCTTCTGATATTTTTAAATACGCGTAATGCTTAGGGGTAAGTTTAACGCCTTGTGGCGGTACTAAATCAATAAAAGGGTTATGAACAGGCTTGGCTACATGTTTGTGTACTTGTGTTAACACTTCATCGTAAGCATGAGGTCCCGTAACACCTAAAACATTAGGATGTAATTCGATGATTTCGTCTTTCTTAACGCCTAAACAGCCAGTCACCAATACTTTACCGTTGGCAGCAAGTGCTTCACCAATTGTATCTAAAGATTCTTGAACGGCTGAATCAATGAAACCACAGGTATTTACAATCACTAATTCAGCATCATCGTAGCTATTGGTGACATCGTAACCTTCAGTGCGAAGCTGAGTAAGGATGCGCTCGCTATCAACAAGATTTTTTGGGCAGCCCAATGAAACAAATCCGATTTTAGCCGCTTTAGAGGGCTGTTGACTATTCTTTTGCTCTTCAATCATCTTGGACGGAATGTCTAATGTGGTTGTCTGGCTCTCGGCTGAATTACTGCTTTTTTTAGTTGCTTGTGGGTCGAATTGTTCTACGGTCATACTGTGCCTCAACTTGCTCTATATTTTATTACGGTGTTGCTACTGGTGCTTTTACTCATCGTTTAATAAAGATAAAGAGCAGCGTCGTTAATAGTGATTTAACAGCCTTTAGTGTAAAGCTGGTGCTTTACCTAGGTCGTTATTTAATGCGCAGGATTATACAGTAATGTTGGCATAGGATGAATAATTAGTTTCAGAGATTTATATTCAATAAACTTAAATGTCTCTCATTACCTTGTGCTAAATAATTACTTGGCTAAAGACTTGGCGATATACTTTACATAAATTTACGACGACTTCTTTCACCACTAATATTATAACGTTACAAAGTTAATGATTGTTAATCTCTAATTAGTTATATTAAATCAATACATTAATATTAAGGTATCAAGATATGATCTATCAATTAGGTGAACTTTCTCCTCGTATTTCAAAAAGCTGTTTTATAGCACCAAACGCCACTGTAATAGGAAATGTAGACTTAAGCGAAAATGTCAGTATTTGGTTTAATGTTGTGATCAGGGCCGATTTAGCACAAGTGAAGATAGCGAAAAATTCTAATATTCAAGACGGCTCTATTTTGCATGTTGATGAAGGCTTCCCCATTAATATTGCTGAAAATGTAACTATTGGTCATAAAGTAATGCTTCATGGTTGTACGATAGGCGAAGGAAGCTTAATTGGTATCAATGCGGTGGTATTAAATGGCGCTAAGATTGGTAAAAACTGCTTGATCGGTGCTAATGCTTTAGTGACTGAAAACATGGTTATTCCTGATGGGAGTTTAGTCTTAGGCTCACCCGCAAAAGTAATTAAACAACTCGATGAAAAAACCCAAGAGATGATCGCAGCAGGCGCAGCGCATTATGTTCAAAGCAATCATCAATATAGGAAAGAATTAAAGCAAATAGGTTAAGCATCATAATTGTTAAGTTAACCGTCTTTATTGAAAATTAAATGGCCCGCAGTAATTAACACTAAGGTCGTTATTGAGTGCTTGGCTATAAAGAGAGTTTACGTTAACTAATGAGTTTCCAGCCGTTATTTAGCTTTTTTTTGTTTTATCTATTGATTAAAATATGAGAAAGTAACCTTAGAACAACATCAGCGCTAGGAGTTAAAGTGATAAAAGGGTTAATAGCATTGATACTGTCACTGATTGTCACCTCACCAACTTTAGCAAACGAGGTAAATGTTGATTCATTAAAAGCAACATTAACAGCACTTCCTCTAGATGATAAAGCGCGCTTAGCGGCATTAATTGAGCTGGCAAGCTTTTACCTTTATATCTCTCCAAAAGAAACAAGCACTTATGCAACACAAGCCCTAGCCTTTACTAGTATTGAAGATAATGATTTCAATAAAGCTAAACTATTACGCTTGCTTGGACAATCACAGATGTACCAAGGTTTAAACCTTAAAGCTTTCACACATCTCACTCAAGCGATAAATAGTGCCAATAAGAGTGAGGACGTGCATTTAATCTCAGTCTCTAATAGGGCAATGGGAGTATTTCACGAGCTCATTATCGATCACAAAAATGCAATAAAATACTATATAGAAGCATTAAAATTTGCTAAATTAAGCGATCAAAAAGAAGATTTAGCGATGGTTTATAATAACTTAGGGAATGTGCTTAATTCTCAAAATGATTATACTAATGCTGCTAAATATTTTAAAAAATCAATCGTAATAAACACTGAACTCAATGACATTGCAATGCAGATGAATGCTTCTGTTGGATTAAGTGTCTCTTACTTAAGATCCGGTAACCCCCTTAAAGCACAAGAATTACTTGAAGAAGTGCTAAGAAATAGAGCTTACATCAATGACTTTAGTTTTAGTGAAGCATCAGCCAACTTAGCTGATGTATATAAATATTTAAAAAACTTTACGGCGGCTAAACCTCTTTATAAGTTTGTTATTAACGATGAGAAAGGTAGTGTTTATCCACCTGCTGTCGCATCAGCATACTTAGGCCTCGCTGATATTTATGTCCAAACAAACCAAATAAAAGCCGCCATCGATTTATATCATAAAGGCATTGTTGAGGTAAAAAATAAAATATCGGTGGAAAGTGAAATGGCGCTTTATGAAAATTTAGCAAAATTAGAATTAAGCCAAGAAAATTTTGAAGCAGCGGCGATTATTCAAACAGAATACATTAACAGAAGAAATCAAGTTCAACCGTTGACACAAAAGGGTCTAGTAGAAAAATTGGAGAGTCAACTACTCTTGGAACGAGATTACATAAAACTACAAGATGAATTACTGATCAGCGAACGAGAGTCTCGCCACGCTTCAATGTACCTATTTGCTGTCATTGTTATTTCACTAATTAGTTTAGTGCTATTTCTAGTATTAATGCTAAGAAAACAGGTGATTTCTCGTTTGGAAGCCACAAACAAAACATTAAAAAAAGCCTCTGAAACCGACCATTTAACAAGTATTGGTAACCGTCGTTTTCTTGAGCATCAAATTGATAGCTTTAGAGGGCAAGATATAGAAATGGCTTTTTTGCTGCTTGATGTGGATTATTTTAAAGATATTAACGACAACTTTGGTCATGACGCTGGTGACGAAGTGTTGGTGGCGATTGCAGATAAAATTAAAAGACTTTGTCGAAAAGATGATTTATTTGCACGTATTGGTGGAGAAGAATTTGTTATTTTATTAATGAATAGTAATGAAGTGTCTGCCTGCTTATTTGCAGAAAGAGTCAGAAGTAGTATTGAAAAAATGTCCCACCCTTTTCAGTCTAAAGTCACAGCAAGCATCGGTGTTACGTTTGGTAATATGAAAAACCCTAATTACGACGAACTATACAAACAAGCCGACATTGCACTTTACTCGGCTAAAGACAAAGGCCGTAATAAAGTACTGCTATTTCCTAGTTTAAATCCAATAGATGCTGATTAACGGAGGTTAGCGTTTATTAACTTCTCGAGCGTATTAGGAAATAACGATTACCTGTCACCAGCTTACTTTATGTCGAATGAGTAATAAATATCGGCAGAGTTTTCTAGCCCAGAAACTGTTTCAACCCATAGCCTGCTTAATAAATAAAACCTCACGGTTAATTCATTGATAGGATCCTTTATACCAAGCCCATATTTAATATAAACCTGCTCACCTAAATAGCCAGCGATGGAGGCTTGCTCATCGTCTCCATCTATTTCGATTCTATTGATCAAAGGTAACTTTTCTATTTGAGTGAGTACACCAGAAAAGTTTGTTAACGCTGAACCTAAAGCCACACCTATAGCGGTATTACTGTCGCTGGTTTCTGCATCTAAACCACGCCCTCTCACCAGGTATGATAAAGTTTCAGATTGTTGCATGGTTGGCTTTGAAAACAACTTAATATTCAAACTGTTGGCTAATCCAGTTGCATCAATACCAACAATAATATTTTCTTTTTCAATGCTACGTGTCGCTTGCATTGAGACATAAGGATTATTTGCTGTGCCATTAAAAGAAATAATACCTTTAGTTAACGACAAATCTTGCCCATAAGCGCGATAGCGACCCTCTGGTATCTTTAAGCTGCCAAAGAGCTGCAAGGGTTGATTTGCCTGCTGACTCACTTGTAATTCGCCGCCTAGACGACCTATAAATCCTTGCCCTTCAACTTTAAATGCATCGGCAATAACCACACGAACATTGGTAAATAATTCAAATGGTTTTTCATTAGCAACTTGTTCGCCTGCATCATTAACCATAATGACATCTTTGCTTAAACTAACACTTCCTTGCGGCAATTTATTAACCAGTAATTTACCTTCGAGCACTTCTATACGGCCCGATATTTTCAGTTCTGATGCTTTTATTTGGGCGTTAAGGTGAGGAGAAACGGTTATGGTAAGATCCGGGGGGACTGATAATTTTAATGATTCCCCATCAAAATCAAAATTACCTTTCAATTCATCTTGCCAATCGACGTCCCCTTTAAGATTAGCTAAGGCATTATTAATATTTACCCCACCAGAAATAATCGCTTGCTGACCTTTAAATTTTAAAGCCATATTAAGATCAGTTAAGGTATTAATATTTCCTAAAATTTTAGCTTCACCTTTAGTTAACGTAATGTCACCGGTTATTATTGGTTTATCTAAATCACCACTCACAGTTAAACGGCTATTTAATAGGCCTTCCAGTGAGGTTAACTCTGGCAAAAAAACTTGCAAGGGTGAAAGGTTAAACTCATTAATATTAAGCTGACTATTTATTGTGCGACTATCGGCAAAGACAAGCGAACTGCTAAGGTTGACTATTTCAGCACTGTCTTGCGCAAAAAAAGCAAGTTTTCCTGCAACACTGCTGTTATCAACTTTTAACGTTAATTCACCCTTTTGCCACTCAAGTAATTGATGTAATTCGCCTTCTTTAGTTGTCTTTATATCGCCATCACTAATAAGTAATTTAGCATTAACGGTTGGCATTTTGTTTTGTTGCCAACCGACAGCAACATTCCCCGCTAGTGTGCTCCGCACAGTTATATCTTTAGGAATAAAGGGCGTTAAAAGGTCTGTATCTAATTGAATGGCTAACGTTAACTCGTCTTGAGCTACTTTTAAGGTGGCATCGTCTTTTAGACAGAGCTGAGCGCTGTCACCAAGCCAGCAATGTTTGTTAACAGCAAGCGTTTTAAGGCTATTGTTATAAAGTATATTAAGTGGCTGACTTGATTTAAAAACATCGTCACCTATAGAAAATTTTACCTGATCAGTTTGTACTTGCCACTCTTCCCCCACAGGTGAATAGTCACTATTAATTAACAAGTCAATCGCTGAATCGCCAAGCCAGGCTAGCTTTACTTTTTGTTGATTTAAATCGCCACTACTCGATAAATTAACACCATTGATGGTGTGATCGTTCCAATTGATACGCGCACTGCTCAACGCTACCTGATGTTGATGATTATCCAGCGGTCGATATTTGACCTCGACCTTAATCGCATCACTGGCAAGATTAGCCACTAACAACTTTTTCAATTCACCTTGTAGATTGAGTTCTGGCTGCTCAATTGGACCAGATATTGAGATATTGGCCGTTATTCCACTTTCAATATCCTTTAACCATAAACTGCTATCTCCAACATTGACCGTGCCATCGACATTCCAATGGGTATCGCTATGCCCTTTTATGTTAAGCGCTATATCACCATAATTGAGCTTAATCTTACTTGGCGCTAATTGACCTTTATGGTTAATATCAACATTACCGTCTGCGTTAAAAGCTATTTTATTAATTTCACCTTTAACCATAGAGTCAGTTAGCGTAAACGCCCATTCATTATCCTGCCAAAACCCTTTACTGTAAATATTTCCCTGTAGACGACCCGATAAACGCTGATCAATATTAGGTAAGCTAATGCCCGAAGAGTTCACCTTAACATCCCATAACAATCGATTGCCTATCTGCAACTCCCCGGTTATATCCAAGCGACTATTTTCTTTGAGTTCTTCAAAATACAAGGTCTTTATTTTAAAGGTTTGTTCGCTGTAAGTTGCTTGTAATTCCAACGCGGCGTCTTGGTAACCAAAGCCACTAATGTTACTTTTTAAATCAATAACATGCCGGTTAAGGTCGCCTTCGCTGTTTAGTAACAGGGTTGATGGAGTAATAACATTAGCGATATCATCAGGTAAAATAAACTGGCTGACATCAGCTTGCAATTTATAAGGTAAGTTTGCGTCAGTAACATCCACTGACATTTTAGCGGTTAGTGTTAATTCACCCACGTTGCTAATCGTTGTTACTAAATCAGCTAAATCACCTTTTAGTGAAACTTTTTGTTCAGAATGACTAAGTTGTGGCAATAACTCAAAGTTATCAATGGAACTACTTAAGGCTAAATTAACAAGATAAGGGGGTACAAAGTCAACTTTTCCTTTTAATGAAAACTCTCCTACTGCCGCTACTTTTGATGACAATTCTTCAATGGATAATTGCGTTTTAAACCATGATAAACGTGCCACATTATTTGTGGTATTAATTAGCGTTTTTTCACTACCCGTATTGTCTAATTCGTTAATAATTAGCGTTTTTACCACCAACGACTTTAGCGCTAACTTAACCGGTAAATACATCTTAGGCAGCGATGCCAGTGGCCAAGGGGTAACGGGTTGCGGTGGTGATGAGGTCTTCGCCGCAGATAAATTAATATGTGCTTTAAGCAACCGAGCATTATCTATATTAATAGCGATATTACTCACAACATTCTTATTGACCGATAAAGCACTAGAAAACTCGGTTAAGTTTATTGCTAGCCCCTGAGTTGTTATTTGGGCGCGTGCTAAAGAAAACTTCTTTAGTTTAACGCTAAAGGGTAAGGTGAAATTGGTTGAGTTAATCGCTTGTTCGGCAAGTTGCTCAGATGATTCCGCTGGCTGTGCTTCTTTTATGTTGACTTGTAGTGCACCTATACTGAGTTCATCAATACAAATCTGGTTTTTCCATAGGCAGCGCAAATGCAATCTTAAACGAATGTTACTGGCATTAATTAGTGCACTATCGTTTTCAATTTTTAGTTTACGTAACGCTAAGTCATCTAAAAGTGCACCACTTTTGTATTCAACTTGCAGCGAGGAAACCTTACCGACAAAATAAAGTGATAACTGAGCTCCCCAAGGCGTTGAAAGTAGTATGGCAAAGAAACACAGTAAACCGGTTAACACGCCCATAAGTGTGAAGCTGGCACGTTTATAAGTCATAGTTCAGCACCAATACTAAAATGAAGACGCCATGAAGGGTTTTCTTCACTCAATGGATACCCTAAAGCAAACCTGATCGGCCCAATGGGAGAAATATAATGAAGACCGGGACCAATAGAGTATACCGGTTCAAGTTTGTCATTATCATTAACACTTCCAGCATCAATAAATAGTGCGCCGCGCCATGTATTTGAAAAGTAGTACTGGTACTCCAAACTAGCAACGACCATATTAGTGCCACCAATAACGATTTCTTTCACTGGGTTAATACCTTCTGAAAGTGTTACCTTAGGGCCAATTGATTGATAGTCGAATCCTCGAATACTTTGATCACCTCCGGCATAAAACCGTAATGAAGGAGACAGTTCCTCTTCAAAGTCTTTGTCGACAATAACATAGCCAAGCTCTACTCGTGCGACAATACGGTGCTTAGGAGCAAACAGCGAAATATATTTCCAACGCGCATTAAAGCGTAAAAATGAGGTTTCTGAAGATAAACCTTCATAGCTGCCTTCTAGATTATAGTATTGTCTAAATCCCTTAGATGGATCGAGTAAAGGACCATCACGATCAATATCAGACCAAGTAAACCCGGGAATAAAATAACTGGCATCATCATAAACATTATCAGTCTCCCACTCTTCGTCTAAGTGTCTTAAATAAGGTTGGCGTAAAATATCATCTTTTAGATAAACGCGTCCTACTTGAAAAGAAAAAAATCGACTGGTTAAGCCTCCATAGTCATTTTTTTCTAGTTCAGTTTGTAATTGCAACACATCATTGTTGGGGTGTGACAAAGGAATACTGTAAATAAAATGCCCGGTCGGATTAATGGTTGAATAGGATAACCTTGTTTCTTGACGATGCCCATAACGGTTGACTAGCGGTGTTTTCCAGCCGAAGGAAAACCTTTCTTTGGTGTCAGTCGCGTAGCCTAGTCCTAAATTAAATTGATGGCGTTTCGCTTTTTCCAGCGATACATCAATTGGCAAGATGTTATTCGCGCTATTCTCAGTTTCAGGACGAACAACAACATTGCTAAAATATTGAGTTTCATCGAGTTCATTTTGTAAGTTTTGTAGTGAGGTTTGTTGATAAAAATCACCTGGCTTAAAAGAAATCAAAGGTTTCAAAATATCTGTATTGATATCAAAATCATTAAACTTTATTTCACCAAAACGATAACGAGGTCCACTGTCAAAGTGAACAATAATCTCTGCGGTATCCAAACTTTTGTTTATAGCGATATTAGTTTTAATGAACTTACTATCAAAGTAACCTCGTTCTAAGCCAAGAGAAACCAAGTCTGTTTTAAATTGCTCATAAATACCATGATGTAATATATCTCCGCTGACAATCGGCACCTTTCTGATAATGTCTGAAAAAGCACTATCCCCTAAAGCGTCACCACTTAGGTTAATACGCACGTGTTTTATTCTCGTTGGCTGATTGAGTATCACGACAAGACCAAGCGTCCAAATATTTTTATCTAGATTTTTGTCAATTGAACTTGTTACCTCAGCACGGTAATAACCCAGTGCCTTAAGCGCATTTAAGACCTGTTTTTTCGCTGTAAAAACAAATGCTGTTCGCTCGGTGTCATTCTCTGGCAAACTGCCTAGATAAGCATAAATATTTTGTTTTGCTGCACTGGATAAGTTATCTGATAGTTGAACGAGAAGTGTGTTCGAGGTTGCAAATGGTGAGATTAAAAAAAACAAGATGAACAAAAAAAAACGACTATACATTATGCTAGATTATCCGTGAAATTTGCAGTAATTAAATAAAAGCATAGCATAACAGTTTATCTGGTTTTGCCGATAGAAAATTTTTAAGGTAAAAATAACTATCTATACTTTCAACCTTACGATAAATTTACACAATATTGACTTCTTCAGCAAAGTCGCCAGACCGTTTTAACAAAATTAGGTCAATCCCACCCGGGAACTAACATCCAAAATGAGGGAATAAAATGATAACTGAGCAATTAATTTGGTTTATAGATGGACGTTATTTTTATAAAAGCATCACTTTAGATAAAGTTATTCACCTCGCCAATACTCATAAAATGCGCGTTAAAATAATCATCGATGCTAAAGTAAAATCTACCCAACGGTGGTATTGGCATGCCATGGTTGGCGATTCATCAACGGCTAATGAAGATTTAGTGGCGATTAACAAGAAAAAACAGACCTTGCTTAAAGCATTAGAAATGAGTGCAATTAAAGCTGAAATTATTGTTTCAGAGTCTGCAGATCACATAAAAACAATCAATACTGAATTAGCAAAAACAAATAATGGCCTGCTAATTATAGAAGACACACCACCTAAACAAAGACATCCCATCTTTCAAACACTCACTGAAATAAACGCACCCGTGTTATTATTAACTGACAAGGTATGGAAAGAAAAAATCAATGCCATTGGCGCCGTTGACCCATTACACGAAAATGATCGCCCAGCAAAAATTGATGAAAATATTGTTCAGCATTTAAAAAACTGGGAAGATTCACTTTCAGTAAAATGGAAACTTATCCACTGTTGTTATATTTCATCGGTTTTATACCAATACAAAAACAAAGTATTGTCGATGCACCAAGATGGTTTAAAAGAGTTCGCTGATCAGTTCCGCATTAAGAGCGATCAATACAAATTACTAGAAGGTTTACCTGAAGAGGCTTTAAAGTCATATATTAACAAAAACCATATTGATATTTTATTTATCGGTCTAGTGAATAGAAACATGCTGGATAAGTTTTGGGTGGGAAGTACTACCTCAAATTTTTTATATGAGCCGCCATGTGATTTATTGCTTATTAAACAGTAAAATAAATAATGAGCATTAACCAGCAAGGTTAATGCTCAACGTTGATTCAGTCACTACTCTTCTTTGGATACAACATCTGCCGTACTTCTCGGGTTCTCATTCATAGCAACTTTAAAAGGTTTACTTGCACTCCCGGCATAAAGGCTGATATGCGGGAATGGGATCTCAATGCCCTGCTCATCAAATGTTTTCTTAATGTTCTGATACATTTCATTTTTAAGCGCAAGAAAATTTTCTCTTCTTGACCACACTGAAAACTGAATATCAACTGACGATGAACCAAACCCGGTCAAAATAAACAAAGGGGCTGGCTCTTCCAAACAAATAACATTTTTTTCGGCAATTTTTAATAATAAATCACGCACTTTTTCAATATCTTCTTTATAAGCAATACCTAGTTTTAAGTCTGCTCTTCTAATGGGATACTTTGTCATGGTGGTGACCGCACTTTTTATCATGCTTTCATTGGGTATTCGAACAAATAAATTATCAAAGGTTCTTAATTTAACAGACAATAAATCAATTGAAATAACTTCCCCTAAGATGTCATTCACTTTAATCACATCGCCGATTGAGAAAGGTCTTTCTATCATCAAAAATATGCCACTGATTAAATTTGATGCTGATGTTTGTGAAGCAAAGCCAATCGCGACAGTAAAAATTCCCGCTGCGCCAAGTAATATTGTTAAGTCGATACCAATATGCTTTAAAGCCGACAAGACAAATAAGCCCAGTAAGGTATAAAACACCGTTCTTTTTAACAAAAACACTCCGTGTGTCGTCATTTTCTTGCTAACAATTCTTTCCATCGCACTACTGAGCGCTTTAGCAATAAAGTAGCCGACCACAAATAAAATAAGTGCCTGTGTTAAGGTGTATAAATGAGATGCTTTGAGCATATTAAAAAACTCATTAATGACTTCCATATAATATTTACCTAACTAAAGTTTACCCAAATAAGTTACTGATTCTGCGAATTAATTTACCGTGTTCAGAGGTTTCTCGCGGAGAACTTATCGCGGTAAGGGGTTGAAATTCAACTGAAACACTTCTTTCTATAATTAATTCAATATCGGCTGATTCATTATTTCTTTCAATGGTTATGCCAGATGTCCACAGTTGGTTTTTATCATCACTGTATAAATGTAAATAATTAACAGGAACATTAATCCTGTTGATGATAAGTTCTTTGTTATGGCTATTAATCACCGTAATTGACGTTGTTGCTCGGTGGGGATGTAAATCAAGCTCTTCAAGTTTAGTTTTTGCAGAGGTATATTTTGCATAGCACAATTGCCCGTCGATGGTTGAGCTACCAAACCATGAATCTGACGGACGCCAAAAGGGTAAATCAACTAAGCATTTAGCACTTGGGAATGTTTCAGCATAAAACCAAATAGGTGTACTAATAAACAGCTGAACTTTTTCACCTGCTAAAATAGTTAGCGGTGATGAAGGACGTGCAATAACCGAACGATCGGCTAATTTTGGAAATACTTTTATTTTATCAGAACTGGCTTTCTCTAAAAAACGACCGATATCAGCATCGCTTTCTAGTGCAAAGTTTTCGCCCGCAGAAACCACAATGTCTTGGTCTTCTTCTTTATTTTCAATATTCCAAATGTTCCACTCAGTTGCCTTGCGCTTTATGAGTATCGCGCGTTGACCAACGCTCCAACATTTTTTTTCATGACTGTCATCAAAGGTAAACTCGCCCCACCAGATGTTGTTACTCATAGTTTACTCATTAAAAATTAACTTTAAATAATAAATCGCCAAATCCCCAGATAAAGGTCCCTGTTATCAACAATGAAACTTCTAAAATACCGAGCTGGTATCTAACATTGTCTTTAACAACATCAATTTTATCGTCAAAATTATCTTCAATCGTTTCAATTTCTTTGTCGATGTACTCTGTTGGCACATTAACTTTTCTGAGTTTCATTTTGGCTCGTGACAATACCAAGCGATGTTGAATATTAAGTTTACTGATGAGAATACGTTCAGCAATAATGCCGCCAATACTTGACCAAACACCAATGATAACAATTAAACAACCACTTCTAGTAAGCCACTCTAGCCCTAAAAACTGAGTTTTTGACAAATAATAGCCCATAATAATCAGGGTTAAAGAAAGTAACCAAGCCATTATCGGTTGTCTTTTTCTGATGTTAATGACTTGTGCTTCATAAAGTGTTTTTGAATCGCTCAATATCTGTCTTCTTTTTTTAATTAAATTAGTGGTTATTACAACCAGCGTTTTTTCTTAAACCAAACAATAAGACCAACAGAGATAACCGACATCACCCCAAGCAAAGTAAAGTAACCGTGTTCAAATTTAAGCTCGGGTATGTATTCAAAATTCATCCCATATATTCCCGCGAGGAAAGTTAAAGGGACGAACAAAGCGGTGATAACCGTTAATACTCTCATTGTTGCGTTTAGCTGATGTGAAGTAACCGACATATAACCGTTAATTAAGTCACCACAAATATCATAATACATTTGAGAGAGGCTCAACAATCGATCAAGTCGCTCTCTTAAGTCATTTACTGTATGTATTTCTTGTTCTGTAATAAGTGATGTTTCGTCATCTTCAAGATAACTGTTTAGGGTATTACCAACAGTTACATGGTAATTAAAAGTTCTTCTAATTTTAACCAATCTCGAACGATGTGAAGTAATTTCTCGCATCATTTTATCGTTACCACTGACTTGAAATTGATCTTCAATTTTTTCTAAGTTTTGTTCAAAGTCAAATAATTGCTGTAGATAATTACCACAACTACTGTGAAATATTTTCAATGCTAAGTGTACTGGACTTCTCGCTAAATACTTTTCACTGCTGGCAGTAAATAAGGTATTTATCGCTATCGAACTTTCAGGATGACCGGTAATTAACACCCGTTGACCGATAAACATACTGATTTGTACATGTTCAAAGGTTAAATTGTTTTCTTTGGCAACAAAACCACGGTAAAGCAGAAAGATGAAATCATCAAACAGCTCAACTTTCGGAGGGTGTCTTTCTCTTTGAGCATCTAAAATAGCTAAAGGGTGACAGCCAAATTGAGTTAATATTTTTTTTTCTTGAGATTTTTCCACTTTATCAAGATCAATCCATAGCACGGTGCTTTCATCTTGTTGCCATTCACTGACTAATTCTTCGCCACCAATTTTAACAGGCGCAGAGGGTGAAATTAACATACATTTAATCATGATAAATCCTTAAGTATAATTACAAAATAATGCTGATATCAGCATTAAAAATAATAACTGATAGTAAACGTTATAAACTTTCCCATTATAAGCAATATTTTAAAGTAAAGGTCAAATAATTAGTTGTTATCTCAGCAAGTAAAGTTAATAATTCACCCAATTAAAGCTATTAACATTCCTATTAGGATTATTACATGTCAACTGACATTATTACTTGGTGTGCCATCGCCTTTTGTATAACTCAATCAGCCATTTTCTCAGGATTAAATCTCGCATTTTTTTCTATAAGTCGGCTGCATTTAGAAGTTGAAGCTAAAAAGGGTAGTAAAGCAGCACAAACCATTTTACGTCTAAGAGATGACTCAAACTTTTTATTAACAACGATATTGTGGGGTAATGTTGGAATTAATGTGTTGTTAACAATGCTCTCTGATTCTGTACTTACTGGTGTCAGTGCTTTTCTGTTTTCAACTATTGCCATTACGATTATTGGTGAAATTACCCCGCAAGCTTATTTCTCAAGAAATGCCTTAAAAATGGGCAGTATGCTCGCCCCTATTATTCGCTTTTATCAGTTCCTCTTTTACCCAGTAGCCAAACCAACCGCACTTATTTTAGATGCTTGGCTCGGCAAAGAAGGTATTACTTACCTTGAAGAAAGTGAACTTAGAAGTATTATTCGCCAGCACATTACCGCAGAAGAAGCCGACCTTAATCATGTTGAAGGTATTGGCGCGTTAAACTTTTTTGCTTTAGATGAAATACAGGTCACTGAAGAAGGTGAAATAATTGATCCTAAATCAATTATTGCCCTACCGACAAAGCTAGACTTACCTATTATTCCGGTAACGACACAAAGTCCAGACGACCCATTTTTAATGCTGGTAAATGAAACTAACCATAGTTGGGTAATACTGACCAATGAAGCTGGCTATCCATTACTCGTGCTTGATGCAGACGGTTATTCACGAGCAGCATTATATCAACCAGGCGATTTTGACCCTTACAATTATTGTCATCGTCCTGTTGTGATAACGGATGAAACGACACCATTAAATGAAGCTATGCTGAAAATGAAAGTGAATACGTCTACTGACAAAAACTTTGATGGTGTAATAGAACATGATGTATTGCTTATTTGGGGAGAAACCAAACGTATTATTACTGGCGCAGACATTTTTGGTTTACTACTTAAAGGCATGCTTCCTAATATAAAATAAACAGGTTAAATATTTATAATGGAATGGTTAGACAAAATATTCAACTTAAACAGTTTTACCGAGTTATTGTTTGAATATAAATTTATTGTTACTTTTTTACTGCTGATGACTTCATTTTTGATTAAAAATTTAATCATAAAAGTTATAAAGCTAAAATCGAAACAAACCAAAAGATTAAAAATCAATATGGTAAATAATATTTTTACCATATCGATCATTATTTTACTTTTTAATCTATGGTCCGAAGAAATCCAAAAGTTTGCTTTTTCTATTGCCGCTTTTGTTGTGGCAATTGTATTAGCGACTCGAGAGTTTATTCAGTGTTTTATTGGTTTTATCTATATATTATCGAGTCGACCTTTTCGTATTGGTGACTGGATACAAGTAGGTAACTATGTTGGTGAGGTGCATTCTACCGATTGGGCTAAACTTACTTTACTAGAGGTCAATAAAGATGATTATGAATATACCGGCAAAACGTTATATTTGCCTAATAGCCAGTTAATTACGTCGGTAATTAAAAATCTTAATTTCCTCAAGCGCTATGCGGTACATCATTTCACTATAGTACGTGATGACAGTGCTAACCCCTTTGACTTTATCGATACCTTGTATGAGAAAGCGAACTTATACTGTCATGACTTTAAAGATGTGGCAGTTCGTTATAATCACCTTATTGAAAACCGCTTAGATATAAAAATTGCAGGTCCAAAACCGCACATTCAAGTAGCTACCTCTGAGCTGGGTGACACTCAGGTGTTTTTTACTATTTTTTGCCCCACTGAAAGTGCGATGGAAATAGAACAAAAATTAACGTCTGACTTTATGAAACTATGGTTTGAGAATAAAGCTTTAAAAAATATTAATAAATAAACATCGTTTTGTAATGGGTCTTAGTTTTTGTAGCTGAACCATAAGCACAACAGCTGAGTTGTTCTTTATTTACAAGCCCCACAACAAACATCACCGGACTTCAACGTTACAAAAAGCCTCATTATTAATGAGGCTTTTTGCTTACCAATGCACCTTTCATCTTTAGTATATTAACGAAGATAAGCGCAGCCTAAAACAAAAGACTGCTTTGTTTATCTTACAAATATAACCAATTTAACAGTAAGGATAACGTTACCCACATTAGAATAATCAAGGGAATACCAACACGCATAAAATCAGAAAAACGATAACCACCAGCGTTCATTACCAATAGGTTAGTTTTGTAAGCCATAGGGGTTGCATAACTTAAGTTAGCACCAAAGAGTACTGCCAATATAAAGGGTTCTGCTGGTAGGTTGAGTTGGCTAGCAACAGAAATAGCAATAGGCGTACCAATAACAGCAGCAGCATTGTTAGAAACAATATTAGTTAATATCGCCAGTAACAGCATTAAGGCTGATAAGACACCTCCTGGTGGTAAACCAAATGATAAGGCGACAAACACTTGGGCTATGTACTCAGCGCCACCGGTTGTCATCATTGCAGAGCCTAACGCTAAAGACGCGGCAACAATTAAAATAACTTGCGTACTAAGTGCTGATGAAGCTTCTTGCCAATTTAAACATTTTGTTAATAACAAGACGAGTACACCACAAACCGCACTAATTTCAATAGGTAAAATGCCTAACGCTGACGATACAACCACTGCCAATAAGGTACCTAAAGCAATGGGTGCTTTACTTGTTTGAGGTAATGACTCCGCGCCATCAATAATGAGTAGCCCTTGTTTAGCTTTTAATAAATCAATTTGCTCTTGCTCTCCTTGTACCAGTAAGACATCGCCAATTTTCAGGCGGGTATTGCCGATACTGCTGCGACCAATTTCCATCGCTTTACCTGCTCGATGCAAAGCGATCACTGATATGCTGTGTTTTTGTATAAAATTGACTTGTTGTAAGGTGTGTCCTTCAACCCCTGAACCAGCAATAATAACAATCTCTGCCAACGTTTGTTTCTCGGCTTTTAGGGGGTGTTCGTCATCAACTTTATGCAGTCCGGAGAATAAAGTGGCTCCTAGTACTGATTCATATTCTTTTAAACGGTCTGGATAGTCATGAACTTTTAAGCGGTCACCGACAATAAGCACGGTATCGGGCAAAGGCATTATATTACGATAGTTGGCGCCTCGCTGAATACTCTCAATTTTTAGTTGGCCATCAGTCAAAGCAATTATCTCGGTAATTGTTTTCTCGTTAGCCAAACTTTCTTCATTTATATTAAGATAAGCGCTAAATAGACGTGGCGATGTATCAGGCATTGATGGTGTTCTGCTTGGGAGAAGTTTAGGCGCAATTAACCATAAGTAGAGTACGGCAACAACAGAAGCAATAAGTGCTGGTTGTATAAAATCAAAGAGCCCAAATTCAACTGCCCCCATATTTTTTGCAATACTAACCACTAATAAATTGGTCGATGTACCTATCGTTGTCGCCATTCCCCCCACTAAGGTTGCTAATCCCATCGGCAGTAGCATTGGCGAAGAATCTGTTTTAGTGCGCAGTGATACACTGATCAAGATAGGCAGTAACAGCACCACAACCGGGGTGTTATTAATAAAAGCACTTAAGCCTCCAGCTAAAACAAGTGTTAGCAACAAAGATAATGTTGGACTTATTTTCCATAATTTAGCCAAGTATCGCCCAATGGGCTCCAATGCACCTGTACGCACAATGCCGTGACCAATGATCATTAACGAACAAACCGTCACTAAGGCTTCATGACCAAAGCCAAAAAATAATGAGCTAGGTTCGAAATGTGTGCCATCTATATAAAAAGGGAAGAATGCAAACGCCAAACACAATATAGCGATAACAGCCAAAGAAGAGGTTTCTAAAGGGATATCGTCTCGACGAAAGAGATATAAGGCAAAGACGGTAATCAGTAATACCGCTAATGCATGATTATTAGGTAAGTCAGGAATATTCAAAAGTAGTACCAAGTTAATTTAATTATTTAGCGGCTACAGCCACTGCTTATAAAGCTTATTCTAAAGGAATGCGCCAAATTATTACAAGTCAATGAAGCCTATTCTAAGTATTTTTAATAACTATAATACGTGTTTTCAATTAAGTACATAGCCACTAATCAATAGATTTTTTTATGACGAGCTTGTTAAAGCGTGAACTATATTAGTAAAAAAAGTGGTAACAATAATTCAGCAGTCTCTCTTAATGTGCACTTTAAAAAGCGAGGACTTGGCAGACAGAGAGCAATAGGAAACTTTTAGTGACAACAAAGTTGCGGTAATATATTTTGCATATTGTGAGATCATTTGACGGTAGATAATTCGCTATTTTTAACGTTGAGTGTCGAACAGCGATTCATCTTTTGTGGTATTTACCGCAGACAATGAATCGCTGTTTATATAAAAAAACGTATAGGTAAGGCTTAACCTAGCTCACTTTCTATTTTGATCCTAAAAAGACTTTTGAGGGGTCAACAAGAAAACGTTTGCCTAGGGCTTCTCTTCCTAACAGCATTAAATAACTCATATCAGAGCGATCGGTTAAGGTTATTTCAATTGACCACTTTTCTTCGCCAAGTACGATTAATGTTTCAATAACGTAACGTTGCTCTACGGTGCCATTGGATGACTTTATTTTCCTGATGTCACTAATTGGCGCACTACATTTAACAATAGTATCAACATTATGCGCATCGGGATGAATATCAAAAATAACAGAAGGTTTGCCATTTTTAATAACTTTTGTAATATTATCAACGTGTAACGACGACGTTTTTGCGCCGGTATCAACTCGCACTTGTAACTCGTCAATAGCTAAATCTGGCAAAGCTATTGACTCTAAACGGCCGATAACAACTTTATTCGCTTTTTTCATACGCTTCCCTAGGTGTCGTCATTTTCAGGTAAAAGCTGCTCTTGTACGTTTTCAATGTGTTCAGCGATTTCTTCATCGTCTTCACTGAAATACGCGACATGAAACATAGCTTCTCCATCTTGTACTAGCGGTATATTTTGCTTACCGATTAAAATGCCTGAGCGTGTTGCTTTAACCGAATCGTATATAGCACCATATGGGCTACCAATTTCGGCTAACACTTGACCTTTAGTGATTTGATCGCCCAAATTAACAATATTATGGACAATACCACTGGCATTTGCGCGCACCCATTGACTACCATTAGCAATAAAGGGCACAAGTTTTTTCTTCTTAGTGCGGACAACTTTTCTGGTCATGCCTAAATACTGTAAAACATTTAAGATACCTTTCATGCCCGCTCGAATTGAAAACTCATCAAAACGCAGCGCTTCACCCGCTTCATATAAGAGTATTTTAGTTTCGTTTTTAACGGCTGATTCTCTTAACGAGCCGTCAACTAAAGTAGAATTCAACACAACCGGTACGCCAAACACTTCCGCCAAGGCTTTGGTATCGGGATCAGACATATCCGCCCTAATTTGTGGCAGGTTTGAGCGATGAATGGCCCCAGTATGTAAATCGATACCGTAATCACAATGTTTTACGATTTCATTGAGAAAAATATGTGCAACACGCCCCGCTAAAGAGCCTTTCGCAGAGCCAGGAAAACAACGATTTAGATCACGACGGTCAGGCATATAACGACTTTGATTAACCACGCCATAAACGTTAACCATAGGAACAGCAATAACTGTGCCTCGCGTTATTTTAAGTTTCTTTTCGTGGATCAAGCGTCGAATAATTTCAATACCATTTAATTCGTCGCCATGTACCGCTGCACTCAAAAAAATAGTGGGCCCGGGTTTTTTAGCGCGAATTATATGAACGGGTAAAGAAACGTCGGCATCGGTATATAACTTAGCAACCGGTAAATCTATTTTGCGCTGCTCTCCAGGTAAAATTTCAAATTCACCAATACGTAATATGTCTGTAGAACTCACTTTCATTATCCTTTGCCACGTGTTTTGGTGTCATGAGGTTTTGCATTTTTTTCTAAAAACTCAAACACCATACCTGCAACATTTTTGCCCGTCGCTTTTTCAATACCTTCAAGGCCAGGAGATGAATTAACTTCCATGACCATAGGACCATTTTGTGAACGCAGTAAATCGACGCCACACATGTTCAAGCCCATCGCTTTTGCAGCACTGACAGCAGTATCACGCTCAGCCTTAGATAATTTAACCACTTCAGCAGAGCCGCCGCGATGTAAATTAGAACGAAACTCACCTTCAGCGCCTTGACGTTTCATCGCCGCAACCACTTTACCGCCAATCACTAAACAGCGAATATCTGCACCACCGGCTTCTTTAATAAACTCTTGTACCAAAATATTCGCGTTTAAGCCCATAAAAGCTTCGATAATGGCTTCAGCTGATTTAGCGGTATCGGCTAATACGACACCTATGCCCTGCGTACCTTCGAGTAACTTAATAACCACTGGCGCGCCACCAACATTTTTAATTAAATCTTTAGCATTATCAGGTTTGCTGGCAAAGCCTGTTCGCGGTAGCCCTAGACCTTTACGCGATAACAACTGTAATGACCGTAATTTATCGCGTGAGCGGCTGATAGCGACAGACTCATTAATGTTGAAGGTACCCATCATTTCAAATTGTCTTGCCACAGCTGTGCCATAAAAAGTCACAGAGGCGCCAATACGAGGAATAATTGCATCATACTTTGGTAGTTCTTTACCGTGATAACGCACCGATGAACGGCTACTCGTAATGTCCATATAGCAATGCAAAGTATCGATAATATCAACTTCATGGCCCATAGCTTCACCCGCTTCTTTTAAACGACGGGTAGAGTAAAGTTTTTTATTTCTAGATAAGATAGCAATTTTCATAAGTCAGTCTTTTGATATTCACTTTTATTTAATGATAAAAAGTGAGGTAATAAGTGCTGTGGAGTGTATAGTCAGCTTATTAAATAATATAGCGCTATATTTTGATGAGTTTAATCAAAAAAAATGATTGCATTGATTATCGAGGTTTATATGAGAATCGAACTATTAAAAACATTTCTTGAAGTGAGCCGTACATTGCACTTTAGAATAGCATCTGAGAACTTATTCATTACTCAATCTGCGGTAAGCGCAAGGATTAAGTTATTAGAAGGTGATTTAGGTGTACTGTTGTTTGACCGAAGCCAAAAGCATTTAAAATTAACCCCTGAAGGTAATCGGTTAATAAAACATGCTAATGAGTTATTGTTTATGTGGCAAAAAACTAAACAAGATGTTGGTGTGGCAGACAGTGATACTTATCAATTAGTTGTTGGCTCAATGATGTCTATTTGGGATATTGTCTTACAAGATTGGTTAAAAAAGATACACCGCAATCTTGATGATGTAAGTTTATTAACCAACACTTACTCGCCTTTAGAGCTTAGAAAGAGTTTACTGAGTCGTGTGGTTGATGTTGCCTTTTTCTTCGAGCCGCCTTTTGTTAAAGATTTAATCACTGAAAAAGTCGCCACGGTGCCACTACATTTAGTGACCACAGAGCCAAACGATACTAGGGAAAAGTTAGCATTAGATAACCACATAATGGTCGACTATGGTGAATCAGTGAATGCGCAACACCTTCGAGAGTTTCAAGATGCTCCTCCCGCAAGACACTATATGAGCCAACCAAGAATTGCATTAAATTTTCTCTTAGACGCCGGCGGAAGTGCTTATTTACCCAGACAAATGACTTTTGAGTATATCGAGAAAAATAAATTATACCTGGTTGAAGAAGCGCCGGTATATTCAAGAGATATATATGCTGCTTATTTAGCTAAAAGTCAGAAAACTGATATAATTGAGCAAACACTGCAACTGTTTCCTTCTGTGGTAATATAAACAAGGTTATTAGCTAGTAGTATAAACAAGGTTAGTGACCTTGAATTAACGATACGTTTGAGTAGGAAATATTATGCTTTTGTCAAAAGAGGTGTTGATTAGAAATAATGTTAAAATTGTTGGTAAAGGTGATAAAACACTTTTTCTTGCGCACGGTTTTGGTTGCGATCAAAACATGTGGCGCTTTTTAACACCAAAGCTATTGAACAAGTTTACCATCGTACTCTTTGATTATGTCGGCTCTGGTGGTTCAGATATATCACAATACAACAAAAAACGTTATAGCCAACTTGAAGGGTATGCCGAAGATATTATTGAAATAGCTGAAGTGCTAGAGCTATCAAATGCAATCTTTGTCGGGCACTCAGTAAGCAGTATCATCGGTGCAATTGCCGCCACTGCAAGGCCTGATTTTTTTTCTAAGCTTATCATGATATGCCCTTCTCCTTGTTTTTTAAACTTTCCTCCTGAATACTTGGGTGGCTTTGAAAAAGAAGATTTAATCGAGCTATTAAGCCTGATGGATAAAAATTATATTGGTTGGGCTGATTATTTAGCGCCATTAGTGATAGGAAATGATCATTCAACAGATTTAGTAGGAGAGTTAGCGGGAAGTTTTTGCTCTACAGACCCTGTTATAGCGAAGAATTTTGCTGAAGCAACATTTTTATCTGATTATCGCCATATTTTAAAAAATATACAGCAACCTTCATTAATTTTTCAAAGTAAGAATGATGCCTTGGCCGCGACGACTGTTGGTGAGTTTATTCATAGCCAAATAAAGAATAGTCATCTGGAAGTGGTTCTGGCTGACGGTCATTGTTTACATATGACGCATCCGAACGAAATTGTCGACCTAATAATAGAATATGCAAACCATGACCACAACACGCAAAAATAAAGCACAAAGTAACATGCAAAATTATTCGCTGGATAGTTTTCCCTGCGGCGCTTTAGTCACTAATTCGGCAAGAATCATCACTTATGTTAATACGTATTTTACCACTGAACTATTATGGCAACCAGCAGCGCTTATCGGTAAAAGTACCGATGTGATTTTCACAAAATCGTCAAAAATATTTTTTCAAAGTTATCTCATTCCAACACTTTTACATGAAAAAACGTGTGAAGAAATGCAGTTGATTATATTTAATGCTCAAGGGGGTCGAATTCCAGTAACCGTTAACGCGCATTTAGGTGATGATGGCTGTATTTATTGGAGCTTTTTTAATGCCTCGAAAAGAGACCAACTTTATAATGAATTATTAAAAACCCGCGAAACATTAGAAGAGCAAGCAGAAGCATTGAAATTACTTGCTTCTACTGACGAGTTAACCGAGTTATTAAATAGAAGAGAAATGAAATATCGAAGTGTTTTAGTCCTTGAGCAGGCAGCAAGATCTCATCAATCGGTTGGTTTATTAATGCTCGACATTGATCACTTTAAGAAAATAAATGATAGCTTTGGCCATTTAGAAGGAGACCGAGTATTAAAAGAGCTGGGTCAAAAGTTGAAAGCCTTTTGTCGACAAACTGACCTCGTTGCTCGCTTTGGTGGTGAAGAGTTCTTGATCATGCTGCCTGACACAGACAAAGTGAATGTTTTATTATTTTGTGAAAGATTACATCAATTAATCGCTAACGTTAAGGTTGATAATAAACCATTAACGGTAAGTATTGGTGCCAGTATTTGTGAAGATAAAATATCATTTACTGACTTCTATGCTCAGGCTGATAATGCTGTATATAAAGCAAAAGAACTTGGTAGAAATAGAACCGAGGTGTATAAAGTTGATTAATGCTCGTTAAACTTAAGATTTAAAATTTAAATGCGCAACGTTTAATAAAAAGCCAATATCTATAGTAGATATTGGCTTTTTACATGATATGTTTTACTATTTTTCAGCCGCTATTTTACGCGCTTGGTGTAATTTTTTGTAGCTTTCAATCAACCTCAGGTGCTTATCTAAACCTTCAAGTTTGATACTTGTTGGTGTTAAACCATAAAATCTGACTTCACCAAAGACTGAACCAACCACCTGTTCCATAGTCTCTTCACCAAACATTCGATTAAAGTTACCGATATAGTCTTCAAGTTCCATATCTTCATCTAGGGTAACTTCTAATACCGCATGAACCGCTTGATAAAATAAGCCACGTTCAACCGTATTGTCGTTGTATTGTAAAAACTCTCCAACTAATTCAATAGCCTCTTCTAAAGCGCCTAAGGCAAGATAGATGAGGATTTTTAATTCAAGGATAGTGAGTTGTCCCCAAACGGTATTTTCATCAAATTCAATACCAATTAATGTTTTTATATCAATGTAGTTATCTTGTTGGCTATCTTCTAAACGCTCAACTAAAGCGACTAATTGTTCTTCACTTAAAATGTGAAGATTTAAAATATCTTCGCGGTATTCAAGAGATTTATTGGTGTTGTCCCAAATTAGGTCTTCAACCGGATACACTTCTGAATAGTCTGGCACTAGCATACGACAAGCAGTAGCACCCAATTGATTGAACTCTGCAATATAGACTTCTTTGCCCAAGTCTTTCAAAATCGCCATTAACACAGCATTTTCTTCTTCGTTGGTGCCAGAAAAATCCCACTCGCAAAATTCGTAATCAGCTTTACTGCTAAAGAAACGCCAAGAAACAACACCTGTTGAGTCAATAAAGTGGTCAACAAAGTTTTCAGGTTCAGTAACCGCCATGCTATTAAACGTTGGCTTGGGTACATCGTTTAAGCCTTCAAAACTTCTTCCTTGTAACAACTCAGTTAAACTCCTTTCTAGCGCAACTTCAAAACTTGGATGAGCACCAAAGGAAGCAAAGACCCCCCCCGTTTTAGGGTTCATAAGCGTGACACACATGACCGGGAATTGACCACCTAACGATGCATCTTTAACGACAATAGGAAAGCCCTGCGCTTCTAAGCCTTCAATGCCAGCTAAAATACTTGGGTATTTTGCGATTACGTCTTTGGGCACATCGGGTAAAATAATTTCTTGTGCAATAATTTGTTTTTTTACCGCACGTTCAAAAATTTCTGACAAGCATTGTACTTGTGCTTCGGGTAAATTATTACCTGCACTCATACCATTACTTAAGAATAAATTTTCAATTAAATTTGAAGGAAAATAGACGGTTTCACCATCAGAATGGCGTACATAAGGAATAGAGCAAATACCTCGCTCCGCTAAGCCAGAGTTGGTATCTATTAGGTTCGAACCCCGTAGTTCATCGTCAGGGTTATATATCGCTAAACAATATTCATCAAGTATGTCGCTGGGCAACTCATCATTGGCGCCAGGTTTAAACCATTTTTCATTGGGATAATGAACAAAATCACTGTTGGCAATATCAACACCAAAAAACTGATCGTTATAAAAGAAATTACAGTTAAGACGCTCAATAAATTCACCAAGTGCAGAGCAAAGCGCACTTTCTTTCGTTGCGCCTTTACCGTTAGTAAAGCACATCGGTGATGCAGCATCACGGATGTGCAATGACCAAACATTAGGCACAATATTTCGCCAAGAAGATATTTCAATCTTCATACCTAAATCAGCCAACAGGCCGGTCATATCGGCAATAGTTTGTTCAAGTGGTAAGTCTTTACCTAAGATGTAGGTGCTGGAATCACTTGCTGACTGTCCCATAAGCATTGCTTGGGCGTCGTTTTCAAGACTATCGACTATTTCTACTTTAAACTCTGGGCCACTTTGAACGACTTTTTTAACGGTACAGCGATCAATGGAGCGGACAATACCTTTACGGTCTTTCTCAGAAATGCTTTCAGGTAACTCAACCTGAATTTGAAAAATTTGATTATAACGATCTTCAGGATCTACGATATTGTTTTGTGACAAACGAATATTTTCAGTGGGTATATCACGCGAATTACAATAAACTTTAACAAAATAAGCGGCACAAAGCGCTGATGAAGCTAAAAAATAATCAAAAGGCCCTGGAGCAGAACCATCACCTTTATAGCGAATAGGTTGATCAGCGATGACAGAAAAATCATCAAATTTAGCTTCAATTCTAAGGTTGTCGAGATAATTAACTTTGATTTCCATTGAATAATTTCCGAAGTTTTGCACTAAAAGCTCAGTGATTTGCTTAGTTTTAGCGACTGCCAATTGGCAAGATGTAATTAATGGTCGGTATTATCTGTTTTTTCGAGACATTAGTCTTGGAAAAAAAGACATTAATTAAGAAAGACACTGTTTTAAATAAAATAGTGCGGTGTAACCAGGAATTTGATTTTACAGGGACATTAAAATAGCTAGGTAAAGTGTGATAAAACAATAATACACTCAAGGTAGTGGTTCACTTTTTATCATGCCTCGCGCAACAGTAAACGACAATAACTATGTAAACTGACCGTCAGATAAGCTATAAATAAAAAAGCTATTTAACAAAGGGTTAAATAGCTTTTTTAATATTTGTGATAACGTTGAATAAATGATTAAGAATTAACCGCCGCATTTCTTAGCGTCAGTTTTGGTTTCGCCACATTTACCTTTTTTGTCTGCTTTACCTTCACCACATTTTCCTTCGCCGCATTTACCTTTTTTGTCTGCTTTACCTTCACCACATTTACCTTCGCCGCACTTACCTTTTTTATCTGCTTTACCTTCGCCACATTTAGCTTTTTCGTCAGCTTTTCCTTCACCACATTTTCCACTAGCATCTGCCGTGGTAATCGTTACAATGCTTTTAGTTTCAAAAGGGTTAATTTCTGCTTTTACAGGAGCTGAAATGGCAAGTGTTAAGGCAAATAAACCTAATAAAGCTGTCAATGATGATTTTTTTAAAATTTTCATGATATTTTCCTTTAATATTATAATTTTGGCACTACATATGTAAGCTACTAACAAAGACCCTTCACCGAATAAATAAATTTCAATGAGGTTGAAAATATTTATTCACTCTTAGATAAATCTTATCACTCACTTTTGAGGTTACTCGCTGATCTATGAATACTCAAGTAAAGAAAGTTGTTTTAGCACCAATGGAAGGTGTTGCTGATGCATTAATGCGCCGTCTACTCACCTCATTAAATAATTACGATTTTTGTATTACTGAATTTCTACGTATTGTGGACCAGCTTTTACCTGAGCGATGTTTCTACAAAGTTTGCCCTGAATTAGAACAACAAGGTTATACGCAGTCAGGCACACCATTGAGAATGCAGTTACTGGGTCAAGAACCCAACTGGATGGCAGAAAATGCTGTTCGAGCAATAGCACTAGGCTCACATGGTGTTGATCTTAATTTTGGCTGTCCAGCTAAAACCGTTAATAAAAATCGTGGCGGTGCCGCATTACTAAAAACCCCTGAAGATATTTACAAAATAGTGCTAGCGGTAAAAGAAGCGGTTGGCAAAGATGTGGTACTTTCGGCAAAAATTCGCTTAGGCTTTGATGATGCCTCGTTGTTAGATGAGATAGTAAGCGCAATAACTTCTGCCAAGGCCGATCAACTCACCATTCACGCGAGAACTAAAGCCGATGGCTATCGTCCTCCTGCTTACTGGCATTTTATTGCTGGTATTGTCAAAAGATATCCAATAGAAATTTTCGCTAACGGGGAGATTTGGAACTTAGCAGATGCCCACCGTTGCATCGAGGAAAGCCATACGGCTAACTTAATGCTTGGCCGTGGCGCGCTTGCTCTACCAAACCTGGAAGCGGTGATAAAAAACAATCAACAAGCTATGCCTTGGCACCAATTATGTACTCTACTAAAACAATACGGTGAACTTGAATTAATTGGCGATAAAAGCTTTTATTTTTCTAGTCGATTGAAACAGTGGCTACGTTACTTAAGATTACAATACCCCGAGGCAGAACAATTATTTAACGATATAAAAACATTAAAAGACAAAGAGACAATTTTGACATTATTAGATAAATCATCGATGTAAGTTATTAATAATGAATTATTTTAAGAAAATATCGTTCTTCAATGCGATAAAGCCACTGAAAGATTATATCAAAGCCGACTAATAAATATACTTAATGGCGATGCCTGTACGCATTCGTCTGGCATTGTTGTTGCTTTATCGGGGACGAATATAATAAATGATGATGCTGCGATCATTAATTTCATCAATATTTACAGTATTTAGAATATTTATTCTTAACCAGCGAAAAATTTCAGGTAGTATATAGTGATACTTATACTGCTAATGTCACCTATTTATGAACTACCTAAAACTAATACTAATCTCATTGAGCCTATTGCTTACTGCTTGCACAGAAGATGATAATGGCGAAATTAAAACGTCTGAAAGTCCAGAGGTTGTCGCTATCGCTTTTTTTGATGCCTTATATAACGAAAAGAATGTTAAAAAAGCAGCCAAAGTATGTAGCCCGCAATTGTCTCGAATTATCTTACATTACAAGTCACCCAAAGCTGTTGGCCGCCATTTATTTAATATGTCTTACGATTCAGTGGTTGCATCGCCAGATGACAGCGGTGTAAAAGTTCGTGAGCAGTTCAAAGACGCCGCGGTAATTACTGTTTATTTTGATGGTATTTACGATAATAATCGTTTGAAAGACGTTAAGCGTTTATCTCTTATTCAGATAGATGGCGATTGGGTTATTGATAAAATATTAAAAGACCCTTTCTAAATTAATCTTTGCTTTAAAATACACTTTTGACCTATCCTAAAAAAGATAGGTCAAAAAATGATTTATAAACCTAAGACAACACCTTCTCTGCGCGGATCTGCACCGCCAATTAATCCCTGCTCTGTCACTTCAATCGCATGAAGACCACTATTTAAATCTCTAACGATAACTTTATGACCCTTGGCTTCTAAAGCTGGCTTTAATAACACAATATTTGTGCCTTTTTCTAAGGTGGTCACCTTATTACGATTGGTTACTTTTGGTAAATTTATTGCCGTTTGAGGGTCTAACTGCCAATCAATTACACCAACAATGGCTTGCGCAACATAGTTTATAATCCGACTACCGCCAGGTGAACCCACAACAAGTTTTAATGAATTATCTTGGTTAAATACCATCGTAGGAGCCATAGAGCTTCTAGGTCGCTTTAGCGGCTCTAAGCGATTTGCTACCCATTGCCCATTTACTTTTGGCGCCAATGAAAAATCGGTTAATTGATTGTTTAAAATAAAGCCTTCCACCATCACCGCTGAACCAAAAGCCATTTCAACACTGGTCGTCATTGATATCGCATTTCCTTGCTTATCAACAATTGAAATATGACTGGTTGATGGTAACTCTAAAGCAAGATCGTCTGCTTGTGCTAAAGCGCCCTGCGGGAAACCAGCTTGCGCTGTTCCCATATCCTTATCGATATTAATTAATTTCGAGCGTTTTGCTAAATAGTTTGGAGATATTAGTCCCGCAACAGGTACATTAACAAAGTCGTTGTCGGCAATATATCGTTCTCGATCGGCAAAGGCTAAACGTGAACTTTGTGTAAGTAAATGCACGGCCGTTAAACTGTTAGGGCTTTCTTTCGCAAAGTCGTAAGGTTGAAGTTGGGCCAGCAGTTGAATAACAGCAACACCACCAGAACTAGGAGGCGCCATACCACAAATATTAAAGTCGCGATAACGACCACAAACAGCAGGCACTTGTTTAGGCTGATAATTAGCCATATCTTGCAGAGTAAGTCTACCTGGCGCTATGATAGAGTTTTGCACCGCATCAACAATTTTTTCCGCTATCCAACCATGATAAAAAGGTTTAAGTCCATCTTTAGCAATACTTCTATAAACAGCAGCAAGTTTTTTGTTTTTTAAACGATCACCGGCTTCTATGGCAATATTATTAGGGAAGAAATAATTCTTTATTTCAGGCAACTGGCTAATGCCTGGATTAAACTGCATTGATACTAGTTTTTCGAGCCGCGGAGAAACAATAAAACCTTGCTCGGCAAGCTCAATGGCTTCGACAAACAATTCTGACCAAGCAAGCACCCCATATTGTTGATGCGCTTGTTTTAGTGCTGACAACACACCAGGAACACCAACAGAACGACCACCAACAACGGCTTTAATCCAAGAAATTGCTTTACCTTTATCATCTAAAAACAGCTCAGCCGTTGCCAATTTCGGGGCAGTTTCGCGACCATCAAAAGTCGTTAAGAATTGTTCCTTTTTATCCCAATGCAAAATAAAAGCACCACCACCGATCCCCGATGATTGTGGTTCAACTAAGGTCAATACCAGTTGCACAGCAATCGCCGCATCGATGGCACTGCCACCTTTTTTTAGGATGTTGAAACCAACTTGGCTAGCATAAGGATTAGCTGCCGCGATCATAAAGTCTTTGCTGGTAACTGCTTGTTTATGGATAACACCCGTAGCGGCTTCGGGTTCACGGTCTTCTTGCTGTTTTATTATTTCGGCTTGACTAGTAAAGGTAAGTACCAGTGATAGCGTTACCATACTTAAACGCTGAAATAGTGGGATTCGAGACATAGTTTTCCTTAAAAATACATAAACTAGTTTGGGTTAAACGATAACTGAAAATGATTAAATTCTACAAAGCTTGCCAATACTGCTTGATACTTATTTTCTCCATCGCGTTGGTGTTCTAAAACACTAAGCGCATAGCAACAAGCCTCTAGCGATGACAGAGCGTGCTTTTTAGTTGTTTTTCGAATTTGATATTGTCCAACAATATCATTCTCCAAGGTAAAATGCGGCAGTTGTTGCAGCCAAGTGTTGCTCATAAACATTTTATACGCTTTTTTCCAAGTGCCGTCTAAGATAAACAAACACTTAGGTCTTGTTATATTACTATTATTGACACTTAAAACAACGGCATCATTAGCCGGATATAAAACGGCACATTGCTGATGATAATGCTCTAATAGTCTTTGTACTTCAATGTTGTCAGTAAAATTTTCACCCACAATAACTTGGCTATTTTTTAATGACTGATGTAATAAGGTGACACTGCCTTTACTTTGTTTAACTTCTAATGGATGTTGTAAAATCACGATATGAATATCATTATCAACCGATGTGACTAAATGACATAGACAAGATTTTTCAGGACGTTCGCATTGTAAGCAGTATGCTCGGGTCATTAATTTGGGCTTAACAGATAATTATTAACGATGAGTCTACGCTGTTCACCATTAAACGTTAAGAATATTTTCAATATAAAAAACATCTAAAATGCAGTAAAATATATTTTACTCTTTGTTTATAAGCCTATTTTCATGCGATTGTCACTTTCTGCTTTTCCAATTTCTGTTCAACAAGTAACGGTTCCCGCCATAGTTCTGATTATTTCACTGGTTGCTTTTATATTTGATAGTAGTTTCAGTGGTTTTTTTGTTTATCAACGCAGTTTAGTCACACAAGGCGAAGTTTGGCGGGTATTTACCGGGCATTTTTTTCACACCAATGGTGCCCATTTCCTGTTGAATAGTGCAGCGGTTATTATGTTGTGGGCTTTACATGGTCATTTCTACACCATTAAAAGTTATCTGATTGTGTTTATGATAAGTGCTGTTATTTGTGCTGCTGGCATCCATTGGTTTTCGCCAAACATTGAACAATACGTGGGTTTATCCGGTATTTTACATGGCTTGTTTATTTGGGGCGCTATTGAGGATATCAAAGCAAAAGAGCGCACCGGTTACTTATTACTTATTGGAGTAATTTTAAAGATAGCTCACGAACAATATTATGGCGCAAGTGAAGACGTCGCTGACTTGATTGGCGCTAACGTAGCAATAAATGCTCATTTATGGGGGGCATTAGGTGGTGTGCTTGCCATATTATTTTTAATGGCTATCAAATCATTTTCACTAAAAAAAACATTAAGGTAAAGACTGATTTTTCTTAAAAAATCGTCGATAACACCTGCTTTTTTCAACGCGATTAATGTCTTATTATATTGTTTTATCGATATATTAGAATTAGCTGAAAGTGCGCTAAGGATATTATGCTCACTTATCACTGAGCTTGGAATTTTATATTACTCCAGCTGCTCAATTTCTCAGTAATAGCATCATTAATATCTTTTATGGTACCTGACACTGACCTTCCCTTTACGATAATGGCATAAGGGAAATAGTTATCCTCCCCAAAACTGACTTTACATACCGCTTTAGCCTGAGCATTTACAATAAAATCGAGATAAAATAACATCAAAAATATTAGTTTCATCTTCCTTTAACCATTTTATTTCAATGAGTAGAGTGTCGTTCTTTTCTTCGTCAAAAAAAAAGGTTACCGCTCTTAATTCATAAGAAAGGTAACCCTTTAGTCTTGCAAGTTTTACATAAGTTACAAGGTATTTTCAAATAACTTATAGATGCGTCGATATTCATTTAACCAAGAACTTGGCTGGACAAAACCATGAGGTTCGACTGGATAAATAGCCGTTTCGAAGTTTTGCTTTTCTAACTCAATCAAGCGTTGCACCAAACGTACGGTATCTTGAAAAAAGACATTGTCGTCGACCATTGGCGCATTAATTAATAAGGGTTTTTCTAAGCCCTCAGCAAAATAAATAGGTGAACTTCTCTCATAAGCAATTGCGTCATCGCCAGGGGTGTTCAAAATATTTGAGGTATAACCATGATTATAATAGGCCCAGTCAGAAACTAAGCGCAGTGCCGAACCTGACTGAAATAAATCAGGCTGAGTGAACATAGACATTAAGGTTAGAAAGCCGCCATACGAACCGCCATAAGTACCAATACGTTGACGGTCGACATTAGCATTATCAACTAACCAGTTTACGCCATCACGCATATCTTGTACTTCAGGTTTACCCATGTGGCGATAGATAGCTGTTCGCCAATCACGGCCGTATCCTGCAGAAGCACGATAATCCATATCAATAACGACATAACCTTGTTGCACTAACATACTATGGAACATGTATTCTCTAAAATACCCAGACCAACCTAAATGAGAGTTTTGTAGATAGCCAGCGCCATGGCTAAACATTACCGCGCGATTTTTATCAGCCGTTTTATCATAGTCTTTTGGTAAATAAACACGAGAATAAACAGGTTCATCTTGATACGAAGAAGGCACAGCAACCACACTTGGCGCAGTCCAAGGCATACTTAAGAATTTTTCAGAGACCGTATGAGTTAAGCGTATCGCCGTAGCATCATCTTTAAGTGCTTTAACATAAAGCTCTGGAGGCATAGCTACTGTTGAATGTTCAATTAATAAGGTTGAATCATCTGGGCTTAATGCATAGTCATTCATACCACCTAAATCAGTTAAAGCACTGAACTGACCAGATTTTATATCTACTTGATAGATTTCATAAATACCAGGGTGTTTCTTATTCGCTTTAAAGACGAAACGTGACTTATCTTGCGTTAGGCTCACATCACTGATTTCAAATTGACCACGGGTGAGTTGTTTGGCTTTACCTGCTAAGTTTTTACTGTAAAGATGAGAATAGCCAGTTTCTTCTGAGAGGTAGTACAAGGTATTGTCACCTTTTAACCAACCAAACTCATTAAAGCTCCAGTTGATCCAAGCATCATCATGTAAGCGATGTTGGCTCTCTAGCTTATTCTCCATTAAATTAACCGTTGTTAACCAACGGTCTTTGTTGTCCCATGCTTCTAGCAATACTGCAACTTGTTTACCGTTTTCGTGCCATTGAATAGGGGAATTAGCTTGCATAACATGAATATTACGGGGTGATTTTTGCGACTGATAAACCTTACCTTCTCGTTGATAGTTCTCAGTTTTCACATTGGCAAGTACATCTTCATCAGCACCGGGTAAAACGTCGTAAGAAAGTGGGAATTGTTGACCTGACTTTAAATCAAGTAAAAAAAGCTCATCATTATATTGACGATTATCAGCAACACGCTGACGGACCTTTTCCGCTTTTATATGACCATCATCGGCAATATAGTTAGGCATAATATCACTATCAGCTTGGCTTGATTCACCGCTACTAATACTGACAATAAGCTTATCACCGTTGGGCGATAGACTCGCGTGATTGATACGTTTATTATCACCTAAATAGAAATCACTCTTAGTCAGTGTAGCGTTTTGCGCTTTGAGTTTTTCTTGTTGATTATTTCGCAGTTCGCTATTTCTTTTTTGCAAGGCAACATAAGCGATTAAGTCATGTTGTTCACTGGCAATATAGCTCTGACTCTCCTCACTGTCTTTAGGATCTTTTTTTAATTGTAAATTAGCTAATTCAATAATTTTGTTACTGGATAAGTCATGTTCAAAAAATTTGTTGCCAACTCGGTAAGCGACATTACCATTATTTAAAAACATCGTTGAATATTCATAAGCTGACGTATAAGTCAGTTGTTGAACATCTAAACTCGCCAGCTCTTTGACAAAAACATTGCCTTCAAAAGTGTAAACTTCATGCGTATTGGCTTTATTTCGCTGTGCATTTATATCACTGACCACATGCATTTGCGCTAATTTAACTTTTTCTGCTTCCTTGTCCAACGTCGCTTGGCGGTATAAATCACTTAGTGGACTACCAGCACGCTTTTGTTTGTAAAAAATAGTTTGATTATCATCGCCCCAATACCAACTTTGTGGTGAACGCCCCATCCAATCTGGGTCAGACATAATTTGTTCTAAGGTGATTAATAAGTCGTTATTTGCTAACAAAGACTCTTTTGGGGTAACGGCTTTAGCAATAGCGATTGTCTTTACTTCTTTAGCGGCCGCCACAGATTTATTATTGCTGTAGTTATCATCTAAAATATTTTCAGCCGATTGATCAGCCGTTGTTGTTACACAGGCAACTAAAGATAAACTTATAGCAGCGGTTAATATTTTTATTTTCATAGGTAAGAGACTTATTTTAATCGTGAATTTTGAGAATGGACATCAGATAGTTAGTTATACTCAACCCGATAAATTTATACAATCAAATAGTAAATTTAACTGGCGGCAAAGTGTAATCTTATGCGACCAACCGCAATAAAGTTGCGTCATAATGTAAGGAGGCTTTTTAAATCATGCCCATGCATCAATAAAGGATACAATTAAAATGATAATTTGCTATAATCGCGCGCCTTGTTCTATACAACAAATTATTGTTTTTTGTATTGACCAGCGACAATAAAATCTTATTAACACAATCCTAGGCCAAATTATGCTCACACAAGTAAAAACCTCATTGTTCGAATACCCAAAATACTGGGCTGAATGCTATGGAACAGCGCCGTTTTTACCTATGTCTCGAAGTGAGATGGACACGCTTGGTTGGGATTCTTGTGATATTATTTTAGTAACTGGCGATGCTTATGTTGACCATCCAAGTTTTGGAATGGCAATTATTGGTCGGATGTTAGAGTCGCAAGGGTTTCGTGTTGGTATTATCGCTCAACCTGCATGGCATACCAAAGATGCCTTTATGGAGTTAGGTCAGCCTAATCTATTTTTTGGCGTTACAGCCGGAAATATGGATTCAATGATCAATCGTTATACTGCTGAACGTCGAATGCGTCATGACGATGCCTACACGCCAAACGATGAAGGCGGCAAACGTCCAGACAGAGCAGTAACTGCATATACTCAGCGCTGTAAAGAAGCTTATAAAGGTGTGCCGGTAATTATTGGCGGCATCGAAGCAAGTTTACGTCGCATTGCCCACTACGATTACTGGACAGACAAAGTACGTCAATCGGTATTATTTGATTCAAAAGCAGATATCCTCGTCTACGGTAATGCCGAACGCCCCTTAATTGAAATTGCCCACCGTATTGCAAATGGTGAGGAAGTTAAAAATATCACTGATGTTCGCGGTAGTGCTTTTCTTGCTAACCAAGTATTACCCAACTGGAAAGGTATCGACTCTCGTTCGATAGATAAACCCGGTAAAATAGACCCAATAATCAGTCCTTATCAAGAAATCACCTCTACTGATTGTTCTGAGAACAGTGCAGAAGCAGATGCTGCGGCTAAAAACACCGACACTGATATAACCAAAACAGCACAAGTGATTGAACTGACACCGCATCGGGCAGAGCAACATAAAAATAAATCTTGGGCCGATAAAAAGAAGCCTTGGGAAACAACTTATATTAACTTACCTACTTTCGAACAAGTACGTGATAATAAAGTATTGTATGCCCATGCTTCGCGTATTTTTCACCAGGAAGTTAACCCTACTTCTGCTAAACCTTTAGTACAGCGTCATGGCAGCAGACTTATTTGGTTAAATCCACCTGCAACCCCCTTAACAGAAAGTGAAATGGATGGTGTATTTGGCTTACCTTATGCCCGAGTACCGCACCCAAGTTACGGTGATGCAAAAATCCCTGCCTATGACATGATAAAAACTTCGGTTAACATCATGCGTGGTTGTTTTGGTGGTTGTACTTTTTGTTCGATAACAGAGCATGAAGGCAGAATTATTCAGAGTCGTTCACAAGAATCAATACTCAATGAAATAAAAGATATTCAACTAAAAGTACCAGGATTTACCGGTGTAATATCTGACTTAGGTGGTCCTACCGCCAATATGTATCAGCTAAATTGTAAAAGTGAAAAAGCTGAGGCAACCTGTCGTAAACCCTCTTGTGTATGGCCAACAATATGTGGTCATTTAGATACAGATCATACGCCTACTATTGAGCTATATCGTGCTGCAAGAAAAATACCTGGTATCAAGAAAGTATTAATCGCATCAGGCGTTAGGTACGATTTAGCGATTCAAGATCCGGAATATGTCAAAGAACTAGCGACACATCATGTTGGAGGTTACTTAAAAATAGCCCCAGAGCATACTGAGGAAGGTCCTTTAAATAGCATGATGAAGCCAGGTATGGGCAGCTATGATAAATTTAAAGAAATGTTTGATCATTACTCTAAGTTAGCCGGTAAAAAACAATATTTAATTCCATACTTTATTTCTGCACATCCAGGCACAACAGATCGTGATATGGTTAACTTAGCACTTTGGTTAAAAAGTAATGATTTTAAATTAGACCAAGTTCAAAACTTTTATCCATCACCTTTAGCCAATGCCACCACTTTGTACCACACTGAAATAGATTCACTGCGAAACGTTAATAAAAACAGCAAGAGTGTTGCCGTACCTAAAGGCACTATTCAGCGTCGCTTACATAAAGCTATATTACGTTATCATGATCCCGCTAACTGGCCGATGCTTCGCCAAGCTTTTACTAAAATGGGCTTAGGAAAGACGCTAATTGGTTCTAAACCGGGCTGTCTGGTACCCAACGAAACCCGTGGCGAGAAAGAACAGCAACACTATAAGAATAACGGTAAAGGAAAAAATAACGCTAAAGGAAATAAAACCACCTTTGGCAAAAAGCCAGTAACAACTAAGCCGGCTTATGGCAAGAAGCCGTCGACAAGTTCAGCTGCTGAGAAAAGTAAGCAAGGCTTAACACGTTTCTCTGAAAACCAGTTTGATGATAGAAAGCCAAAGCAACCATTTGGTAAAAAGAAAAAGTAATATTATCTGCCCAAAAATAAAGCCGCGTTTACTTGATAAGTAAACGCGGCTTTTTAGTAAAAAAAATAAATGATATTAGATAAATAATAACCCATTAAAATTAGTGTGAGCAATATCTTGAATCCGTTATCAATGTTAAGTCACTGTTTTATTATTACCTTTGACATCGTTCGGAAATTCAAGAGAAAAACAACACCCTTCGCCCAGTGCTGAAGTAAGTAGCACCTTGCCGTTATGCTTATCCATTATTGTTTTAACAATCGTTAAGCCAACGCCAGTACCTTTTGTTGCGGAAAGCTTTTCAAAGATACCAAAAATTAAGCTATGGTATTTTGAGTCAATGCCTATACCGTTGTCTCTTACATGAATTGTTGTCGATAATTTTGTTTGGCTGGTAAAAATGTCAATAAGCAAAGGAGTCACTGGATCTCGATAGCGTATGGCGTTGCTGAGTAAATTCAGTATCCCCTCAGACACCAAGCGTTGATTGGCATTTACGGTATGTAAATTGTCAGCTAGGTTAATAGTAGCATTGGCTTTGAGAAGTCCCTCTTCTAATGCGGCACTTTGTTGTTCGACGACTTGCTTAACATTAATCGCAGAGGTTTCTATAGCTTGTTGAACAATACGAGATAAATCGAGTAAATCGGTTAATACCCTCTCCATATTATCAACATTTTCGATGATGCGACTCATGCGATATGTTTGCTTTTCGGTCAACTTATCAACAAGTTCTAATTGTAATTTATGACTAAAAGCGGAAATGGTGACTAATGGCGATTTAAGATCGTGTGAAACGGTATAGATAAACTGTTCCATTTCTTTGTTCTTATTAACTAATTGCTTGTTGAGTTTAATCGCTTGACGTCTTTCTTTTTCAACATCTTCCATCATACTCAATAAGATGGCTTGTGAACGAGCCATCTCAGCTTTATGCCTTTCCATCTTAATGTTTAACATAGTACTTTGCGCAAGTGCATTCTGCTGATCTTTAAAGAAAAAACGGATGATGGCGACTAAGGTCAATAACAAAGCAACTAGCACAATAAAGCCAAATTTAAGGCTATTATGAAGTAAGCCAGACATCTGCTCTTCAAGTAAAATCGCAATTTTATCAGCGACAACTTTTATTTCAATATGAGAAGGCTCATCGTCGTAACGCAAATAATTATCGACTTCACTTATGCTCATATTTTTCTCTGTCAAGGCTGGTAACAAGGATAACCTTTCCTTATAAGCCATCAGCATGTCTCTTACCGCTAACATGTTAAGTTGCCCAAGAATTAACGCACCTTGTGCTTCTAGTTTATCTAATTGGATGTTTGCCTTACGGTAGTTTTCAAAAGCATCCGCCCGATAGTGCGGTTCATTGGGCCGTAAGATCGCATTTTTAAAATTATGTATTAAACCAACATAACCAATCTGACTTTGCAGTTTGATAATAACCGAATACACCGAAACGCGTTGCTCACGCATGTCTTTTTGTTTCGATACGTAATCGAGTGCAATAAGGACTTCTAGTGTGATAAAGAATAATAATAGCGCAGTTAACACCGAATTCTTAGAATTCATCAATATTCCAAATAAAAGCGAATGTGCAATAAAAATTTAATATAGACAACGCGGCGAAGTTAAACATCGTAGACGTGCTCTCGCTTAAGTTCGATCATCAAGGCATTAACTTCTTTTTTTAATTCGATGACGCGTTCTTCTCGGTCGAGTGTTGCAGAATAAACTGAACTCATTTGGGCATTTTTATGTTTTAACGCCTCAACTTCCTTTAGTGCATCATGATATTTAATTTCGACACCCGGTAATTGAATAAGATCGGGTAATCTTGGTGCTAAAACAATGGCAGTCAAAATAGAAGTAAAAGCGGTTAAGGCTTTTATCCAGCCTTGGTACTCATACGCAGGATACCAAGTAACATAAATAGCGACAAAATGGGTGGTACCACAAAAGAAAATAAACGCCATAAATAAGGCAAATATATCTTTATATGGCACACTTTCTTTTCTCTTGTAGAGTAATATACCCAAAATAATAGTGATCAGATAATAGGCTACACCTATAGTGATATCAGAGATAACATGGGTCCATAAAATATCGGGTCGCCAAAGGTAGCAATGTCCGTGTGGCATAAAATTGGGGTTAGCAAATTGCTGTAACCATTCGTTCATAGGTATTCCTAATATGGATTATTTTTATATTTATATTTATATTTATATTTTTGGAAAAAGCAATTCAAAGCAACATCCTTGATCTATTTCAGAGGTTAGAGTCACTAAACCGCTGTGTTTTTCCATTACTGCCTTAACAATAGTCAAGCCAATTCCAGTCCCTTCACCTTCAACAATCTGCTCAAAAATATGAAAAGCACGTGCGTGATCATTATTTTCGATACCCAAGCCATTGTCACGGATAAATAAAGATATCGATGTATCTGATACTTCAGTATGAATTTTTACTTGTAGATCCCGCTCAACGCTCCGATATTGCAAGGCATTTTTTAATAAGTTATCGATACATTGTGAAAAAAGTGGCTGATGAGTCAAAATGGAGTGTAAGGGTCTAGTTAAGATAAGCTCAGCGTTCAATATTCTGTTTTTAGTTAACAATCTCTGCCAATTTTTTTCAATAAGACTAGTTACATCATGAGGTTCTTTAGTGATATCCCCTTTCATGACTCTAGAAAGCTCAAGTAAATTAGTCAGCAGATCCCCCATATGCTGAACATTTTTAAGTATTCTGCTAAAACGGTGCTGCTGCTTTTCGGTAGTTTGAGACAATAATTCTTTTGCTAACGTGGACGTAAAACCGTTAATAGTGACCAAAGGTGATTTCAAGTCATGTGATACCGCAAAAACAAACTGTTCAAGTTCCTTATTTTTTGCCACTAATGTACTCGTTAATGACAACGACTTCGAAACAAGGCTATCTTTGATACGGGCAACTTTATTGAGCTCTAAATGGGCAACAACTTGCTGAGCAATAATGGTTAACTGTTTTTTTTGAATATCGGTAAATTGTGACGGTTTGTTGTCGATGGCACATAAAGTCCCCAACCTTAGACCTTCAGGTGTTATCAATGGAGCACCTGCATAAAAAATAACTTGAGCGGGTCCGGTTACTAAAGGGTTGTCATGAAAACGTTTATCTTTACGACTGTCCTGTATTTCAAAGACGTCATCATGATGAATAGCATGCGCACAAAAGGCAATATCACGCGGAGTCTCTCCTACTTCAAGCCCGTAATGAGACTTAAACCATTGTCGCTTTTCGTCGATAAAAGAAATTAGCACAATAGGAGTACCACAGACACTGGAGACAAGCTCGGTGAGCTGATCATAGGCTAGCTCAGATGGCGTATCTAAAATATTATACTCATCTAATGCTGCTAAACGAGCGAGTTCATTGTCGGGTATTAAAGCTGATATCATCGATTGCTCACTCCACTTATATCAAGTTATACGTTAGGATTAGTGATATATAAAACCATTAAATTATGCGCTCTGTGCAAGCAACTTTTCTTCTAACATATGTGCTGGCATAGGCTTACCCAGTAAATAACCTTGTATCTTATCTATTTTAAGCTCATGACAAACTAATAACTGACTCTCTGTTTCTATACCTTCAGCAACAACAATGAAATCAAGAAGCTTAAGCATAATTGTAACGGCTTCAAGCAAGCTTTTTTTCTTATTAACGTTTGGCTCCTTGTTTTGTAAAGACTTGTCGAGTTTAACGATATCAATAGGGAAGTTATTTAAATGAGCAATAGAAGAAAATCCCATACCAAAATCATCTAATGCTATTTGGAAACCTTGAGATGATAATGAATGAAGTGTTTCTCGCGTTACTTCATCGTCTTCTAAAAGTGCTGTTTCAGTGATTTCTAAGATAATGGTACTAGGTAGAACTCCGTGCCGTGTCGTTTCGTCTTTTATTTTTTTAGTTAATTGGGGATCTTGCAATTGTAAGGCTGAGATATTGATGGCCATGGAGAAATCATCGGCAAATCGTCTTTGCCATGATGCTAAGTCAGTTAGTGCGGTGGTAAGTACCCATTGACCGAGATCATGAATCAATCGTGTTTCTTCAGCAACAGGAATAAATTCATCAGGCGTATATGACTTCGGTGATTCAGGCCATCTAATAAGGGCTTCAACCCCGGTAATTTGATCGTTGTCTGCACAAAATACCGGTTGATAAAATAGTCTAAACGATGATTTACGTAGGATTTCACTCATTTCACTTTGAATCAAAAAACGGCGATTAAATTCATTTTGATAATGCGATTCATAGAATCTTAAAGCGTTTTTACCATTTTGTTTTGCTCTGTACATCGCTATATCAGCGCACTTGACCAATTGTACTCGGCTATCCGCATCATTTGGGTATAAGGCAGCTCCCATGCTAATAGTACATTTAATACGATGACCATCGATTAAAAATGGCTTTTGAAATGATGTTAAAATACGATTGGCGATCATATTAACTTCTTCGACAGAATGGACATTGGCTAAGGTGATAGCAAATTCGTCACCACCTAGTCGAGCGAAACCATCATTGATCCTTAAGCATTCTTTAACTCTGCCAACCAAATCGACCAGTAATTGATCTCCTGCATGATGGCCCAGTGAGTCATTAACATGTTTAAAGTCGTCTAAATCCAAGGCTAGCATACCGACAGATAGCTTTGAACGGTCGCTATTAGCAATCATAAACTTGAGGGTTTCATCAAAATAATAGCGATTATGTAGACCCGTTAATTGATCTGTTTCAGCCATGTTTTTTAAAGCTAAGTAGCTTTCATGCATTTGCTGCTCCATTTCAAAGCGTTTCTTAGAATGTATAATCGCTTGATGGAGTTTGACATGCGAGATGTCAATTTTAGGGATAAAGTCTTGTGCTCCAGCTTCAATACAGTTCAACGCAATTGAACTGTCTTGTGCGGCACTAATAACAATAATAGCGGTATTACCAAGATTTGGGCGAGAACGAATGTCGATAATCATTTCAATACCGTTAACTTCAGGCATATGATAATCAAGTAAAATAACATCAAAGGTTTCTGCTTCAATTAGGGCAAGCCCTTTGGCGACAGAGTCAGCCTCTTTCACTTCGTAGCTATTTTGTAAAGATGTACTCAACGCTCTTTTTACCAGCGCACTATCAATTTCATCGTCATCAACAATCAAAATTCTCATTTAGTACCCATCCTGGTATGAACATCTGCTTTTACACACAAACACAAGGACATCCATAACCTGTTCTGAAAATCAACAATACAATTGATACACATTTACATTAGCAACCTAAGTTGATAATGTCTAATTTTCATCGATATATTCGCATTTCATTAATGACATAGGAAAACACATATCATGAAAGTAATGGTAATAGAGGACAACCCTGATCATTTTGAGATTATTGAAGATGCTTTTGCATCTATTACAGAAATACATGTTCATGTCGTAAGGTCAGAAACTTTATCTGCAGGTGCTGCAAGACTTTCCTCTGAACACTTTGATATATGCCTGTGTGACTTACAACTGCCTGATTCCACTATAAGGGAAACTGTACTGTGGTTAAGTCTACAAACGAATCCCTTGCCAATGGTGATATTGACCTCAGTAAACAGTATTGAAATTGCGCAAACATTGCTCAACAAAGGTGTTCAAGATTATTTATCTAAAGACGAATTAACACCACAGTTATTATATAAAACATGTTGTTATGCTATAGAGAGATTTAGGCACCAACAAGAATTTGCTGGATATAATCAAGACATGCAAGCATTTTGTGCTAGCTTGTCTCATGATTTCAATGGTCATATTAGTCGTATTATGGGGGTGTCTAAGGCATTAAAAGCTGATTTAACCTCAAGAATAGACTGTACACCCAATGAATTAAAATGGTTTGACTACCTTGAGAAAAGTACCACGGATGTACATAGCTTAGTATCAGACTTACAAAGTTACTTATCTGTAGGCTATACAAATCAAGTATTCGAAACAGTTAACTTAAAGCAGGTTATTACTAAAGCGGTTAGATCACTTAAAGACACAATACAAACGGATTTTAAAGTGAATATACCGGATGAGCTGGCTAATATCTCAGGTAACATTGCTTTGTTACAACTATTGTTCCAAAATCTAATTGCTAACAGCATAAAATTTAATAATAGCTTACCAATTATCGACATAGTCATGGATGATACCGGTAATTATATTAAAGTGTTATTGCAAGACAATGGTATCGGTTTCGATCCAATACATGTTGATAAAATATTCTCGCCGTTTAATCGACTAGTTAATGGTAAAAAATTCTCAGGCTCAGGCTTAGGCTTAAGTATTGTTAAGCGTATTATTGAACATCATAGTGGTAGTATCGAAGCGAAATCTGAATTAGGTGTAGGAAGTCTATTTACCGTAAAATTTAAGAAAGTCAAAGTAATAGCTAAACAAACTGGTTAAATCGTTTTAGTATCGCTAAACAGACAGGGAAAAATTATGGATAATCTTAAAGCAATTTCAGCCTTAATGGTTGAAGACAATATTGATCATGCTGAACTGATGATGGATGCTTTTAGTGATTTTAATATTAAAAATACAATTGCGCATGTTATGGATGGTGAGCAAGCGGTTGCTTACTTGAGAAATGAAGCCCCCTTTGAAGATAGTAGTCAATTTACGCGTCCAGATATTATCTTTCTCGATATTAGAATGCCAAGACAAGGCGGTATAGAAACGTTAAAAATAATCAAAGCCGATCCAACTCTGTGTGTTATTCCTGTGGTAATGATAAGTACGTCAAGCACAGCACCCGAAATAGAGGAATGTTATAGCTTAGGTGCTAGTGGCTATATTACTAAGCCTTTACAGTTTGATGATTTCGTTAATAAAATGAAAGAGCTAAATTACTATTGGGTACTAACCTCTGAGTTACCTAGCTAAAAAAATCCTATTGTTGCTAAGAGTTTAATTATTATATTATTAGTATCATGAAAATTTAAACTAGTAATTTTTAAAGTGCTAGCAATCAAACAGCCCATTACGTTATCTTTATTAGAGCTGAGAATGTATTACTCTGATATGGCCATATCGAACATAAGTCACACTACCGTTGGTGCTACTGCTCTACGGTATAAATCCTGTATTTTTAAACACCAGAAAGCAAAAAACCCGTTACGTTAGTAACGGGTTTCTCTAAATAGGAGCTTAGCAATGTCCTACTCTCACATGGGCAAGTCGAACATAAGTCACACTACCGTTGGTGCTACTACTCTACAGGTATAAATGATTTATTTTTAAACGCCACAAAGCAAAAAACCCGACTCTTTCGAATCGGGTTTCTGACGTGTAGGGATATACTAATGTCGCGTTGCCAAGGATGGCAAAGAGCGACCTAAATAGGAGCGGAGAATGTCCTACTCTCACATGGGCATGTCGGACATAAATCACACTACCGTTGGCACTACTACTTAATTAATTATAAATGGTATATTTTCAGACGCCAGAAAGCAAAAAACCCGTTACGTTAGTAACGGGTTTTTCTTAATTAGAAGCCTAGCAATGTCCTACTCTCACATGGGAACTCCCACACTACCATCGGCGCTACTGCGTTTCACTTCTGAGTTCGGAATGGGATCAGGTGGTGCCACAGTGCTATTGTCGCTAGACAAAAAGGTTACAATCTTGAAAGCTGTTGCTCGCTAGAGCCATAAATATAAAAGCGTTTTCTTATTCAATTCATTACAGTGCGTGAAGTTATTCTTTATATGTCAGTCTTTTACAAACACTTCGCAGTAAAACTACTTGGGTGTTGTATGGTTAAGCCTCACGGGCAATTAGTATCAGTTAGCTCAAGACCTCGCAGTCCTTACACACCTGACCTATCAACGTTGTAGTCTCCAACGACCCTTTAGGGAGCTTAAAGCTCCAGTGAGAACTCATCTCAAAGCCTGCTTCCCGCTTAGATGCTTTCAGCGGTTATCAGTTCCGAACGTAGCTACCGGGCAATGCTATTGGCATAACAACCCGAACACCAGCGGTTCGTCCACTCCGGTCCTCTCGTACTAGGAGCAGCCCTCTTCAATTCTCAAACGCCCACGGCAGATAGGGACCGAACTGTCTCACGACGTTCTAAACCCAGCTCGCGTACCACTTTAAATGGCGAACAGCCATACCCTTGGGACCGACTTCAGCCCCAGGATGTGATGAGCCGACATCGAGGTGCCAAACACCGCCGTCGATATGAACTCTTGGGCGGTATCAGCCTGTTATCCCCGGAGTACCTTTTATCCGTTGAGCGATGGCCCTTCCATACAGAACCACCGGATCACTATGACCTACTTTCGTACCTGCTCGACGTGTCTGTCTCGCAGTTAAGCTGGCTTATGCCATTGCACTAACCGTATGATGTCCGACCATACTTAGCCAACCTTCGTGCTCCTCCGTTACTCTTTGGGAGGAGACCGCCCCAGTCAAACTACCCACCAGACAGTGTCCCCAAGCCCGATAAGGGCCCTAGGTTAGAACATCACGCATACAAGGGTGGTATTTCAAGGTAGACTCCACTTCATCTGGCGACAAAGTTTCATAGTCTCCCACCTATCCTACACATGTAGGAGCAATGTTCACTGTCAAGCTATAGTAAAGGTTCACGGGGTCTTTCCGTCTAGCCGCGGGTATACGGCATCTTAACCGCAAATTCAATTTCACTGAGTCTCGGGTGGAGACAGTGTGGCCATGATTACGCCATTCGTGCAGGTCGGAACTTACCCGACAAGGAATTTCGCTACCTTAGGACCGTTATAGTTACGGCCGCCGTTTACCGGGGCTTCGATCATCAGCTTCGCTTGCGCTAACCGAATCAATTAACCTTCCGGCACCGGGCAGGCGTCACACCGTATACGTCATCTTTCGATTTTGCACAGTGCTGTGTTTTTAATAAACAGTTCCAGCCACCTGGTTACTTCGACTACTCTTAGCTTACACCGCAAGGGTTTAACCGAGAGTAGCGTACCTTCTCCCGAAGTTACGGTACTATTTTGCCTAGTTCCTTCACCCGAGTTCTCTCAAGCGCCTTAGTATTCTCTACCTAACCACCTGTGTCGGTTTGGGGTACGGTTCCTATATATCTGAAGCTTAGAAGCTTTTCCTGGAAGCATGGCATCAACAGCTTCAACTCCGTAGAGTCTCGTCTCGTATCTCAGTGTTGAATGAAGACCCGGATTTACCTAAGTCAACCACCTACGTACTTTCACACGGACTACCAACGCCGTGCCTGTTTAGCCTACTCCGTCCCTCCTTCGCAATATATAGAAGTACAGAAATATTAATCTGTTTCCCATCGACTACGCGTTTCCGCCTCGCCTTAGGGGCCGACTTACCCTGCCCTGATTAACATGGGACAGGAAACCTTGGTCTTTCGGCGGGGGAGTTTTTCACTCCCCTTATCGTTACTCATGTCAGCATTCGCACTTCTGATACCTCCAGCAAGCTTTACAACTCACCTTCAACGGCTTACAGAACGCTCCCCTACCACTCATAATAAACTATGAATCCGCAGCTTCGGTGACTAGTTTAGCCCCGTTACATCTTCCGCGCAGACCGACTCGACTAGTGAGCTATTACGCTTTCTTTAAAGGATGGCTGCTTCTAAGCCAACCTCCTAGCTGTCTATGCCTTTCCACATCGTTTCCCACTTAACTAGTACTTTGGGACCTTAGCTGGCGGTCTGGGTTGTTTCCCTCTTCACAACGGACGTTAGCACCCGCAGTGTGTCTCCCGCATATCACTCATTGGTATTCGGAGTTTGCAAAGGGTTGGTAAGTCGGGATGACCCCCTAGCCTTAACAGTGCTCTACCCCCAATGGTGTTCGTGCGAGGCTCTACCTAAATAGATTTCGGGGAGAACCAGCTATCTCCCGGCTTGATTAGCCTTTCACTCCGACCCACAAGTCATCACCGCATTTTTCAACATACGTGTGTTCGGTCCTCCAGTTGATGTTACTCAACCTTCAACCTGCCCATGGGTAGATCGCCGGGTTTCGGGTCTATACCCTGCAACTAAACGCGCAGTTAACACTCGCTTTCGCTACGGCTCCCCTAATCGGTTAACCTTGCTACAGAATATAAGTCGCTGACCCATTATACAAAAGGTACGCAGTCACCGGACTAAATCCGGCTTCCACTGCTTGTACGTATGCGGTTTCAGGTTCTATTTCACTCCCCTCACAGGGGTTCTTTTCGCCTTTCCCTCACGGTACTGGTTCACTATCGGTCAGTTAGTAGTATTTAGCCTTGGAGGATGGTCCCCCCATATTCAGACAAAGTTTCACGTGCTCCGTCCTACTCGATTTCACTCAAAGGTTGCTTTTGTGTACGGGACTATCACCCTGTATCGTTGTACTTTCCAGTACATTCCACTAGCGCCCAATAAGCTTAAGGGCTGATTCGCGTTCGCTCGCCGCTACTAACGAAATCTCGGTTGATTTCTTTTCCTCAGGGTACTTAGATGTTTCAGTTCTCCTGGTTCGCTTCATTAAGCTATGTATTCACTTAATGATACTGACTTATGTCAGTGGGTTTCCCCATTCGGAAATCATTGGCTATAACGGTTTTTATCACCTCACCAATGCTTATCGCAGATTAACACGTCCTTCATCGCCTCTAACTGCCAAGGCATCCACCACATACGCTTAGTCACTTAACCATACAACCCTAAGTAGTCTTTCGACACGAAGTACACCTGGAGACTAATCCAAGCAATTGTAAAGTCTGACATTTTCACGCACAAATAAATGTGTCTTGAATAAGATGTTTACTCTGAGTAAGAGCAAACAAATGTTGATTAATAGCTTTCACTATTAATCGCTTTTGTAGATATTTATAAAATATGCAAACTATTTAGAAGTAATGAGCGCGACACCCCTTACTAATGTTAGTTGCTTTATAAATATCTTATTTATATCAGCTTTCCAGATTGTTAAAGAACTCATTCTTAACGCGCATTCGGTTAAAAACGTGGTTTAAAAAACCAAATTAATATTCACTCACCAGATACTGAAAAACATTCAGTATGACGAAAGTAAACCTTAATTTGGTCTTTTCTTTAATGAAGAAGATTAATCAATTCAGCGTATGAATTGGTAGGTCTGGGCAGACTTGAACTGCCGACCTCACCCTTATCAGGGGTGCGCTCTAACCAGCTGAGCTACAGACCTATCTTATTAGCAAGCCCAAGGGCTTTCTTCTTCTAATTTGTTATCATGTAATTTGTGTAGACACTCTTGTATAAGATATACCTGTGTCGAATTACCACGGATGGTATAAATTCGACCTAGAAACATCAATGTACCATTAAACTGTTTTTACTTCAAGATAAGGAGGTGATCCAACCCCAGGTTCCCCTAGGGTTACCTTGTTACGACTTCACCCCAGTCATGAAACACAAAGTGGTGACCGTCCTCCCGAAGGTTAAACTAGCCACTTCTTTTGCATCCCACTCCCATGGTGTGACGGGCGGTGTGTACAAGGCCCGGGAACGTATTCACCGTAGCATTCTGATCTACGATTACTAGCGATTCCGACTTCATGGAGTCGAGTTGCAGACTCCAATCCGGACTACGACAAGCTTTGTGGGATTCGCTCCACCTCGCGGTATTGCTGCCCTCTGTACTTGCCATTGTAGCACGTGTGTAGCCCATCCCGTAAGGGCCATGATGACTTGACGTCGTCCCCACCTTCCTCCGGTTTATCACCGGCAGTCTCCTTAGAGTTCCCGCCATAACGCGCTGGCAAATAAGGATAGGGGTTGCGCTCGTTGCGGGACTTAACCCAACATTTCACAACACGAGCTGACGACAGCCATGCAGCACCTGTCTCACAGTTCCCGAAGGCACAAGTCTATCTCTAGTCTCTTCTGTGGATGTCAAGGGATGGTAAGGTTCTTCGCGTTGCATCGAATTAAACCACATGCTCCACCGCTTGTGCGGGCCCCCGTCAATTCATTTGAGTTTTAACCTTGCGGCCGTACTCCCCAGGCGGTCAACTTAATGCGTTAGCTCCGCTACCCACGGATCAAGTCCACAGACAGCTAGTTGACATCGTTTACGGCGTGGACTACCAGGGTATCTAATCCTGTTTGCTCCCCACGCTTTCGTGCCTCAGCGTCAGTATCTGTCCAGGTGGCCGCCTTCGCCACTGATGTTCCTTCCAATCTCTACGCATTTCACCGCTACACTGGAAATTCCACCACCCTCTACAGTACTCTAGTTTGCCAGTTCAAAATGCAGTTCCAAGGTTGAGCCCTGGGCTTTCACATCTTGCTTAACAAACCGCCTACGCACGCTTTACGCCCAGTAATTCCGATTAACGCTCGCACCCTCCGTATTACCGCGGCTGCTGGCACGGAGTTAGCCGGTGCTTCTTCTGTTGCTAACGTCACAGCGAGCAGCTATTAACTACCCACCTTTCCTCACAACTGAAAGTGCTTTACAACCCGAAGGCCTTCTTCACACACGCGGCATGGCTGCATCAGGCTTTCGCCCATTGTGCAATATTCCCCACTGCTGCCTCCCGTAGGAGTCTGGGCCGTGTCTCAGTCCCAGTGTGGCTGATCATCCTCTCAAACCAGCTAGAGATCGTCGCCTTGGTGAGCCATTACCTCACCAACTAGCTAATCTCACTTGGGCTAATCAAATGGCAAGAGGTTCCGAAGAATCCCCCTCTTTGGTCCGTAGACGTTATGCGGTATTAGCAGTCGTTTCCAACTGTTGTCCCCCACCATATGGCATATTCCCAAGCATTACTCACCCGTCCGCCGCTCGTCAGCAAAGTAGCAAGCTACTCTCTGTTACCGCTCGACTTGCATGTGTTAAGCCTGCCGCCAGCGTTCAATCTGAGCCATGATCAAACTCTTCAATTAAAAAATCGTTTGTGATGCTTAACCTAAGCTAAGACATCTGCTCAATGAATTCTGTCGTGTTACCAACAACTCTTAAAAGAGAAGTAGTAACTACATAAAACGTACTAATTAAATTAATAATTAATACTTAATCTGTGTGACATCATTATTAAACTGTTTTACGTCTTTCCTTGCCTCTCGTTAGAGAATTAAGAACCGACTATGTAAAATCAATGTAATGTGAGTGTCCACACAAATTGCATGATAACTAATTGTTAAAGAACGTTAACTCTAAGAGTTAACCGAAACAAAATCTCATTCGCTTTGCTTCGTTGCTGCAGGCCTTACCTGAAGCGAGATGCGTATTCTACGCACTCTAGTTTCGATGTCAACGTTTTATTTAATTTAATTTGAAGTTCTTTTCGAAGATTCAAACCTTATCGATAAACGTTAAGTTAACTACTTTACTCTAAAGTGATGTAGATAACTTATCAAAACAGCTCTTTCGTGGTTCGTTTTGACTGAACCCCTTGGAACTGGAGCGCATTCTAGACATTTCTCGCTGGGCGTCAACCCTTTTTTGTAATAACTTTGAAATAAACGTTTGTTCGCTTATTTATCGAACAATTTAGCTAATATACGCGCTAGCTTCGCTAATTTTATGGATACGGTCTGCTTTAATCACCTCATTATCGCTATATTGATCAACAAGCAATATCCTACTCTTTATACCAGCACGCTCAGCAGCCTGCATATCTGATACTTTATCACCAATAAAAATACTCTTTGCCAAATCAATGTCATGCTTTTTAGCAGCTGATAAAATCATACCAGGTTCTGGTTTTCTACAATCACAGGCCACCTTGTATTCACCAACGCCTTTATCTGGATGATGAGGGCAATGATAGACATCTGCAATTACGATCCCTTTCGATTTAAATTGCTTTACCATCCACAGAGTCAGTTGATTAAATTGCTCAACAGTATATTTGCCTCTAGCAATACCCGATTGGTTAGTAATGACAAATATTTCATAACCTTTATGGTGCGCATCCAAACAAACAGTAAAGATATCTTCGACAAATTCAAATGCTTCTTTTTTATAAACGTAACCATGGTCAACATTGATAATGCCGTCCCTGTCTAAAAACAGTGCTTTTTTCATAGTTAATTTCTTTTGACTCAGCGGCTAATGATAGGTTTTTTGATAGATTAATTAATTAAGCCATCGTTCTTAAATATTTTGCTGCACGAATTAACAAATGCTTTGCAGCATAGATATCTAAGAACGACATTTTGCTCAATATCTGCTCTTAATAAACAGAAGACATTTGTTACATGCAAAGACCGCCATCAATTTCTACGACACGGCCGGTAAAAAACTCATTTTCAAAAATATACTTTACGGTGTGAGCAATTTCATCTGCTTCACCTAAGCGGCCAACGGGTTTCATTTTTTCTAAACGGTCACGCATTTCTGGTTTCATCGCATCAGTCATTGCTGTGCGAATAACACCTGGGGCAATAGCGCCAACGCGAATACCATGACGTCCTAACTCGCGCGCCCAAGTTACGGTCATAGCGACAACACCCGCTTTAGATGCAGCATAATTGGTTTGTCCCATATTACCCGCTCTTGCGATAGACGACATATTAATAATGACACCTTTACGTTTACCTTCAATCATGTGAACAGCAGCTTCGCGACCACATAGGAAAACACCCGTTAAATTAACATCGATGACGGATTGAAACTGATCCAATGACATTTTCTTAGCAACGACTCCATCTTTAGCTTTAACAAACATACCGTCACGTAAAATTCCGGCATTGTTAATTAAGCCGTCGATCCCCGAAAAGTCATTATTGATCTGGCTAAAAATCGCTTCTACTTCACTTTCATTGGTCACGTTGGCTAAATAATACTTTGCCGAAGAACCTGCTGCTTCAATAAGTTTTACAGTTTCTTGTAATAACGATTCATTTAAATCGATTAACGCTAATTTGGCACCATTCGTTGCTAAGCTAATTGCCATAGAACGTCCTAGGCCTTGTCCACCACCGGTGATGACGATAACTTTATCATTCAAATCCATTGTTTTTCCTTTATCTCTGTTATATTTTTTTGTTGATAGGGCTAAAAAACCAATCAACTAATTTATGGTCAACATCATTAATATTTGAAAAAGCCCAATTGGGATTTTTGTCTTTATCGACTAATAATGCCCTAATACCTTCGCAAGCTTCAGCATACTGACAAAAACGAAGGATTAAATTTAACTCTGAAGTAAAACATTCACTCAAACTTAGCGTTTTAGTCGTTTGTAGCTGCCTATATATAATACAAGCACTCAATGGGCTACCTGCCAGTAATTTGTTTTTTGCTTTATTTAGCCATTTATTGTCTGTTTGTACATTTAAAATCGCTGTGTGTATATCAGCAATATTATCGAAAGCTAATAATTTTGCTATAGTCGCTTCATTGTTTTTTACCTCATTGGGTAAATGGTGTTCAAAGCGGTTCGAAAAATCGGTCAATGCTTGCTTTAGCAGTGAGTGATTTCGATTATTGTCTTGCCAGTCGACTGTTAGTAAGTGATCAAAAACACCATTTTTAGATGAACTATCAATAATATAATCTGACAAGCCAAGATAGTTAGCATCTACGGCATTAAACACAGCACCGGTGATCCCTAAGAACAAACCGAGGTCTTGAGGTGTTTTATTAAAAAACCAACTTGACCCTACATCAGGAAATAGCCCTATTGATACTTCTGGCATTGCCATCAAAGTCCGCTCTGTGGTTACACGATGACTGGCACCAGCAAATAAACCTATGCCGCCGCCCATGATATAACCATCTCCCCAGATCATAATGGGTTTACTAAAATTATGAATTAATTGGTCAAGTACATATTCTTCACTAAAAAATTCATTAGCGAAGCCTGATGTAATGACGTTATCATCTATTGGTGTCTCTAGTGCGTGTAAATATTTATACAGGCTAACAACATCTCCACCAGCACAAAACGCTTTTTCACCGGCGCCTTGTAAAATAACCATCGCTATATTGTCATCTTGCTGCCAAGACAGCAGTTTTTTGGTTAACAGCTTAATCATCGAAAGATTTAATGCATTAAGCGATTTAGGCGCATTAAGTTCTGCTATAGCTATTAGTTTATTATTATTGCTGCTTAACTCTTTAAATATCACATCTGTCATTTAATTTAGCTCCGATTCTTTACGGTTTAATGTTCTCTTTGATAGCTATTTAAAGACTGGTATCAATCGCTACGACAGTTCGTCCGGTAACCGTGCCATCGACATAAGCGTCAAATGCATTCCCTAAGTCTCGAAATTCAATGGTCGTAGGAGAAATCAGCTCAAGTTTTGTTGGTTTTAAATCTGTTGCTAATCGCTTCCAGGCTTGTGTGCGCACTGAAAGTGGCATTTCGACTGAGTTAATACCAAGTAGGCTCACGCCTCTTAATATAAAGGGCATAACAGTGGTTTCTAATTTGAAGCCACCAGCTAAACCAATTGAAGCAATATTTCCCCAAACATGGGTGGTGCGTGTTAGCCAAGCTAACGTTTCACCGCCAACACTATCGACCGCCCCACCCCACTGTGCATTTTCTAGTGGTTTGCTACCCATTTCAATATCATGACGACTAATAAGCTTAGTCGCACCGAGCGTTTTTAAATAATCTTCTTGTTCTGTTTTACCCGTAAAAGCGATCACTTCATAACCAATATTTGACAGCATGTTAATAGCAAAACTACCAACACCACCGGTAGCGCCGGTGACAACAATCGGACCTCGCTCTGGAATTTGACCATTATCTTCCATACGCTGAATAGCAAGAGCGGCAGTATATCCTGCGGTACCGAGTGCCATCGCATCACGTAAACTCACGCCTGTTGGCAATGCCACGACTGAATCTGCTTTTACCCGCGCATACTCACTGTAACCACCATCATAGAGTTCAGATAATTGCGCGCCGCAAACCAGCACTTTATCACCAGCTTCAAACCTATCATCAACAGAGCTAACCACAACACCCGATAAATCAATACCGCCTACTAAGGGATAAGTACGTAAGATTCTTCCTTTTCCTGTGGCAGCTAGAGCATCTTTATAATTAATGTCTGAATAGGCGACTTTAATAACCACTTCACCTGCGGTTAGATCATCAATACCAACTTGCTCAAACCCACTGGTGATTTTTTTCTTATCACCCTCTTGTATTTGATGAATACGAAAAGCCGTAAATTTATCTGGTACTTGCCTTAACTCCGTGATCAACGTTGACATAATTATTCCTATTCAATTATCTAAATAAAGGTGTATGAAGAATTAACATCAAAGTATAAGTAGTGCACAGACACTACTTTACTCTAATCTAATAAACTGACTATTTACTCGTGTTACATATTGCGACGATATTGACCGCCTGCTTCAAATAACGAACTGACAATTTGCCCTAAAGAACAAACCTTACAAGCATCCATCATTAATTCAAAAATATTTTCATGATTAATGGCGGCTGTTTGTAAACGCTTAAGTAAGACTTCTACTTCTGCTGCATTGGCTTTGTTTAAACTCGCTAACATATCAATTTGATAAGTTTTTTCTTCTTCGGTAGCGCGAATAACTTCTTCAGGCACAATCGTTGGCGAGCCCGTAGAACTAAGGAAAGTATTTACACCTATAATAGGATATTCACCTGAGTGTTTTAAATGCTCGTAATACATACTTTCTTCTTGAATTTTACCACGCTGATACATAGTTTCCATGGCACCAAGTACACCACCACGTTCGTTAATACGATCAAATTCAGTTAATACGGCATCTTCAACTAAATCCGTTAACTCTTCAATAATGAACGCGCCTTGAATAGGATTTTCATTTTTAGAAAGTCCTAATTCACGGTTAATGATTAATTGAATCGCCATCGCACGACGAACACTGTCTTCGGTAGGCGTGGTAATAGCTTCATCATAAGCATTAGTATGCAAAGAGTTACAGTTATCGTTTATCGCATAAAGTGCTTGTAATGTGGTACGAATATCATTGAAATCAATTTCTTGAGCATGCAATGAACGACCCGATGTTTGAATATGATATTTCAACATTTGCGCGCGAGCATTGGCACCATATTTATTCTTCATCGCTTTTGACCAAATACGACGAGCCACTCGGCCAATGACAGCGTATTCTGGGTCGATACCGTTTGAGAAGAAAAACGATAAGTTAGGACCAAATTCATTAATGTCCATACCGCGGCTTAGGTAATATTCAACAAAAGTAAAACCGTTTGCCAACGTTAACGCCAATTGAGTAATCGGGTTCGCGCCAGCTTCTGCTATATGATAGCCAGAAATAGACACTGAATAGAAATTACGCACACCTTTTTCAATAAAGTACTCTTGCACATCCCCCATTAAACGTAGGGCAAATTCAGTGGAGAAAATACAGGTATTTTGCGCTTGATCTTCTTTTAAAATATCGGCTTGTACCGTGCCACGCACTAGCGTTAAGGTTTTAGCTTTTATCGCTTGATATACCGCTGGAGGTAGAACTTGATCGCCAGTAACACCAATTAACATTAAACCTAAACCGTCGTTGCCATCGGGTAATTCACCTTGATAGCTTGGACGTTCACAGCCTTTGTCTTTATAAATTTTAGCTATGGTTGCGGCAACTTCTTTTTCCAAACCATTTTCGGTAATAAAGCGCTCACATTGTTGATCGATAGCTGTATTCAAGAAAAAACCTAACAACATCGGCGCAGGGCCATTAATGGTCATGGAAACTGACGTCATCGCATGAGCTAAGTCAAAACCAGAATAAAGTTTCTTGGCATCATCTAAACAACAAATAGAAACGCCGGCATTACCTATTTTTCCATAAATATCAGGACGAATAGCCGGATCGTTACCGTATAGGGTCACTGAATCAAATGCTGTTGATAAGCGTTTAGCCGGCATGCCTTTTGAAACATAATGAAAACGACGGTTGGTTCTTTCTGGGCCGCCTTCACCCGCGAACATACGTGTTGGGTCTTCACCTTCACGCTTGAAGGGGAATAAACCGGCAGTATATGGAAATTCACCCGGTACATTTTCTTGTAAGTTCCACTTTAAGATATCGCCCCATCCCTGATATTTAGGCATACTAATTTTAGGGATATCGCTACCAGAAAGTGATTTTGAATGAGTGGCTATCGACAGTTCTTTGTCTCGTACTTTAAATTTAAATTCAGGGTCTTTATAACGCTGAACTTTAGTCGCCCATTGCTCGAGTAATAATTTGTTTTTAGGGTCTAAGTCTAATTCGACTTGAGTATAAAGCGCTTCAAGTTGCGTCACTAAATCAGCAGAAACTACAGTTTCACTGTCTTTTGCTGTTTCAATCGCCTGATGAATACCATAAAGCTTTTGTGCAACCGTTGTTTGTTTTTCAACCCAAGCATCATAACCGCGATTACTTTCTGATATTTCAGATAAATAACGAATACGATTACCTGGGATCACGCTACTTTTATTGGCTAATGTGCCTTCAGTAGAGAGAATGTCGCCAACAATTAAGCCCGCTTTCGTGTTTAATGCTGTGATCACCGCATTATATAATTCGGTCATACCACGGTCGTTAAATTGTGAAGCTATCGTGCCGTAAACGGGTACTTCATCATCACCGGCTTCAAACATGCCACGGTTACGTTTATATTGTTTTTTCACGTCACGCAGGGCATCTAAAGCGCCCCGTTTATCAAACTTATTGAGCGCAATAATATCAGCAAAATCGAGCATATCGATTTTTTCTAATTGTGTTGCCGCGCCATACTCTGGCGTCATTACATATAAAGAAACATCTGAATGTTCTTCAATTTCGGTATCTGATTGACCAATACCCGAAGTTTCTAGAATAATTAAGTCGAAATCGGTCGCTTTTAAAATTTCTAAGGTGTCATTAACATAAACAGACAACGCCAAGTTTGACTGACGTGTGGCTAACGAACGCATGTAAACGCGATCATTGTTTACCGCATTCATACGAATTCTGTCACCGAGTAATGCACCACCGGTTTTACGCTTAGACGGGTCAACCGAAACAATGGCAATTTTGCTGTCTGCTGTCGCCATTAAAAAGCGACGGATTAATTCATCAACCAGCGAAGATTTACCCGCACCACCGGTACCAGTAATACCTAATACAGGTGTTTTACTTGCTGAGGCAATTTTACGAATTTTCTCTAAGTCGGCTTTATTTTCTTTTGGCGCATTTTCAGCCGCTGAAATTAAACGCGCAATCGCTTGTTTGTCATTTTTCTTTAAATTAGCAACATCATCTTTTTTAACATTGACGCCAGTTTTAAAATCACAGCGCTCTAACATGTCATCAATCATGCCTAATAAACCCAGTGCACGACCGTCATCAGGAGAATAAATACGGGTAATACCGTAATCTTGTAGCATTTTAATTTCGTCAGGTAAAATAACACCGCCACCGCCACCAACGATACGAATATGTTCACAACCTCGTTCTTTAAGTAGGTCGTACATATATTTAAAATATTCGTTATGTCCGCCTTGATAAGAAGTCATCGCAATAGCATTAGCATCTTCTTGAATCGCGGTATTAACCACTTCCTCAACACTGCGGTCATGGCCCAAATGAATAACTTCAGCACCACTTGATTGTAAAATTCGGCGCATAATATTAATCGCAGCATCGTGCCCATCAAAAAGTGATGCGGCAGTGACAATTCTAATTTTATTCTTGAGTTGGTATCTTTCAGTTGTCATTTTGAATTCTCTTTTATTAACTTACTCACCATTATAGGTGTAATATTTGTAGGTGTAATTTTTGGTGCTGAATTGCTATTTATATTTTTTATTAATAATATTAAATCATAAAGAAAATGGTATTAACATTGATTTTATTGCTAATTTGATGGACTATCTTGTTATAGAATAAAAACGCGTAGCTTATTAATTATGCTTCAACAATCAAAGTCAGCAAAGCCGATAAAAACAGCAACTATCATTGATGATATTCGTTTACTTATTCCCGTTTTTTTATTGAAAAAATTACAAGTTCATCCGCTAACCTCCAGTCTTTATCCGTTATCGCTTGGAAAGCATTCAGATATTGCCTATCAAATAAATAAAAAAAACAGTGACCATCACAGCTTACTTTATTGTCAATCGACTAGTGCAACTCTAGACTATAAAAACAAAGTCAGAGAAGTTAAATCGGGCGATCTTGTTATTATACCAGCCAATGCGAGTTTTAAATTTACCGCCGTTCATAGAGAAAATAACAGTGAAATTAAAAACAAGTCAGGGAAAGTCTATTGGTTAAATTTTAAAGGCGATCTCGCCAGTAATTTTGCCGAACGTTTATTAATGAAAATGGATGATGGCCTAGCACACGTCGGGAATGTAGATGAAGTGATCCGAGATTTTGACAATTTATTAGCGCTAGGTCGCCGCGGCTATACCGCTACTAATGTTATTCACGCGGTTCATATTTTACAGCAAACCTTAAGCTTTTTGGCATTACAGTTGCGTTTAACTGACTTTAATAAAAGTTCTACTTTTGATATTGATGCGGTCGAACGTTTAATGCGCAATAATCTTCATCAAGAGTTGAGTTTGGATACATTAGCGCATTACAGTCAGCTGTCTAAATTTCATTTTTCAAAGAAGTTTAAAGAACTCACTGATACATCACCAATACAGCACTTTATTAATATGAAAATTCAACGCGCCTGCTCTGAGCTTGATAATAGCTCACAGACTATTAAAGATATTAGTGAGGGCTTGGGATATAGCGACCCTTACTATTTTTCTCGCCTATTTAAAAAGTCGCTAGGAATGTCACCAAAGCAATATCGTGACTCTCGTCACAGTGCTTAAAAACATCAATAGAAGTACGAGTGTTAGCAATGTATTTAGCCAATAGCTAACTGTTGACCATATTAGCCAAACGTAATTTATAGTTGACTCATTTTCCTCGTCTTCATTTATAACGACGTTGATGATACCTTTATCATAGGTTTGCTCGTTAAAAGTAAATAATCATTGGCTGCTATACTCAAGGTTACGCGATAACATTAGCGATACTTAACTTTTAACCCGCTATTTAATGCTCACCACTTAACTTAATGTCACTTAATCTATGCTATTTAATTTCACTGACTTGTTTAGCGTTAAAAGGAAATCAATATGGATATCAATACGGCAAAATCAGTTTTACAAAATACCTTTGGTTACGCTGACTTTCGACATCAACAAGCGAAAATAATTAGTGAATTAATCAGTGGCGCAGATGTTTTTACGCTTATGCCAACCGGTGGTGGAAAGTCATTATGCTATCAAATACCGGCGATAGTTCGTGATGGCGTAGGCATAGTGGTGTCGCCTCTAATAGCGTTAATGAAAGATCAAGTTGATGCGCTAAAACTACAAGGCGTAAAAGCAGAGTTTTTAAATTCGTCGCAGGACCATGAAGAACAAAATCGTGTCGAGCAGCTAATAAGATCAGGCAATGTCGACTTATTGTACGTTGCGCCAGAGCGACTATTGAGTGATTATTTTCTAAACCTTATTGATAATATTACCATTGCACTCTTTGCCTTTGATGAAGCACATTGTGTTTCACAATGGGGTCACGATTTCAGACCTGAATACCAACAACTGTCCATTATCAGCCAGCGATATCCCCACACGCCTAAAATTGCCTTAACAGCGACAGCGGATATGAAAACGCGAGATGAAATTGTTCAAGTATTAAATTTAACGGCCGCTAAAATCTTTGTTCATAGTTTTGACAGACCCAATATTCAGTATCGGATCAGTGAACAAAAAAATAACAAAGAACAGCTCCTTAAATTTATCAATACCGAACATAACAATGATGCCGGTATCGTTTATTGTCTTTCAAGAAAATCTGTTGAGGCCACAGCTCAATGGCTGAGTGAACAAGGAAAAGTTGCTTTGCCTTATCATGCAGGTTTGGCCAATAATATTAAAGATAGCAATCAACAACGTTTTCTCAGAGAAGACGGCATAATAATCGTTGCCACCATTGCCTTTGGTATGGGTATTGATAAGCCCGATGTTAGGTTTGTCGCCCATTTAAATTTGCCTAAAAGTATTGAGGCCTACTACCAAGAAACTGGCCGAGCAGGCCGTGATGGTATGCCCGCCAATACTTGGTTAGCGTATGGCATGCAAGATGTCATTAAGCTAAAACAAATGACAAGTCAAAGTAGTGGAAATGAACAGTTCAAGTTTATAACTCAACGTAAAATTGATGCCCTGCTTGGTTATTGCGAAGTGTGCTCTTGCCGCCGGCAAGTATTACTCAATTATTTTGGTGAAACGTTAGCTGAGCCTTGCGGAAATTGTGATAACTGTTTGAATCCACCCATAACATGGGATGGCACTGCTGCCGCTAGAAAAGCACTTTCAACCGTTTATCGAACGGGCCAAAGATTTGGCGTAGGCCATCAAATTGATGTCTTGCTAGGTAAGCAAACCCCTAAAGTTATCCAGGTCAATCACCAACAACTGTCCACCTATGGTATTGGTAAAGAGCACAAAGCAGAGGAATGGCAAACGGTGTTTAGGCAACTCATTTCAATGGGATATTTAGCCGTAGAAATGGAATATGGCGCTTTAAAACTTACTGAAAAATCTCGACCTTTATTAAAAGGCGAACTGACCATACAACTCAAGGTAAAAGAATACGGTAAGGCAAAGCTTGCGCGAAAATCAAAACAACCTAATGCCAGCAATTTATCAGCACAAGAAGAAACCGTATTTGAAAAGCTGAAGCAACAAAGAGCATTATGGGCAAAAGAGAGAAATGTACCATCATTCGTTATTTTTCATGACGCTACCTTAATGGATATAGCCAGAGCTAATCCCAAAAACTCAGCGCAACTATTAAACGTTAATGGTATAGGTAAAACAAAACTTGAGCTTTATGGTGAAAAAATTATCGCACTACTACACTAGCTAACACGCTTATTGTCGGTTCTCAATAAAGTTGTAAACTAACAAATAAAGATAGAAATAATAATATTAAATAAAGTCCCAGCATTTTTATGTTGGGACTTTTTTAGTTAAAGTATATAAAGCTAAATAATCTCACGCTTGTAAGGGAATATATGAATAACTGTAGAAGTAAGATAAAGATGCAAACCGTTAAATAAAATCGGAAACTGGAATTATTACGTTTAAGCGCCGAAAATGCCTTTCAAAAAATTTAATTAAACGTTGAAATAGCTAACTTCTAAAATATACCTCTAAGGGCAGTAGCCACAAACCTGACCTAATTCACTGGTCAAAACAACCCTGTGTTATGTTCACTTTGATACGAAAGAAGACTTTAGCCTTGGCTTATCTAGCGACATTTGAACCGATGAAAATCAGCCATGCGTTAGATAAGAGAATGGTTCTAAACTCCATCAGGAATCTATAAAGACAAAAATTCTAATTTGATTAGAAAATAGCAAAGCGGACATTAGATTAATATGATTTTAGGTATTAAATTTTTATATCGCCTAATTTTTATTCGCCATCGCATGTAGCAGAATATTTTTCTAATAGCGTATAAATTTCATTTACATCAATCGGTTTACCTAAACAATGATCAAATCCTGCCAGCTTATATTTTTTAACATCGCCTGTCATAACATTAGCGGTTAAAGCAATTATAGGAATATCGGGATTACTTTGTTTAATAATTTCACAAGCCTGAACACCATCCATATTTGGCATCTGAATATCCATAAAAATCAAATCAGGTAATAACTTACCCACCTCATCTATTGCCTCTATACCGTCATTGGTAATACGGATGGTTGCTTTGGTCGGACGAAGCACAGCACTAAAAACTTTCTGATTTATCCTATTGTCTTCCGCTAGAATAATATTTAGTGACTCTGCATGTGGTGCTTGTACTTGCGTCGATTCTAACGTGTCATGACTTTCCAGTTCAGTTTTCTTTAACGGCAATACCACACTAAAAGTAGAGCCTATATTTTCTTCACTGGTTACGGTAATTTCGCCCCCCATTAGGTTTGCCAATTGTTTAGCAATAGGTAAACCTAGGCCTGTGCCACCAAAATTTCTAGTGGTTGTAGCATCAGCTTGTTCAAAGCGATTAAATAACTTATTAATTTGAGCTTCAGAGATACCAATACCTGTGTCTTTTACCTCAAAGACTACTGTTTCATTTTGCTCTCTAAGGGTAATATTTACTTCCCCTTTAGGGGTAAATTTAATTGCATTAGAAATTAAATTTAAAATAATTTGCCTCAACCTTACCGGATCAGCTAACCAATAGGCATGCATCTCTTTTTTCAGATTAAATACTAAGCCAATTTTTTTTTGCTCCCCTAAAAAGGAAAGTTCGGCAATTATAGACTTAAACAGTTCAATTATGTTGGTAGGTAGTGACTCTAAGCTAATGTTATTGGATTCTATTTTAGACAAATCTAAAATATCATTAATAATTGAAAGTAGATTTTTTGAAGAGGTAATACCCATTTCAACCATTTCTTTTGAAGACTCAGACAAGTTATCTCGTTTCAATATTTGCAATGAGCCTAATACACCATTCATTGGCGTACGTATTTCATGACTCATATTGGCTAAAAAGTCACTTTTTGCAATGTTTGCCCCTTCCGCGTCCTCAAGTGCTTTTTCAAGCGCTAAACTTTGTTCTTTTAATTCAGAAATATCAGACAAAGAACCAGCCATGCGTATCGCTCTGCCATCAAGTCCTTTTTGTGCAATGCCTCTTATTCTAAAATATCGATAATTACCATCAGCGACTCGCATCCTAAAATCAAAATCTAAAGGAATATTTTTCTTAAAGTGTTCTTGTAAGGTATGCTTGGCTTTGACTTCGTCGTCAGGATGAATATATTTCATAAATAATTTATCCGCATTCTCTAACTTCTGTTCTGAGGCATCTCCATAGCCCATCATGCTAGATAGTCGAGGTGACAAATACAGATTGTTTTCCTCAATATTCCAGTCCCAAATCCCATCATTACTACCCTGTATCGCGAGTTGATATCTTGCTTCACTTTTTTTTACTTTTATTTCAGAAATTGCCAATTTTTTTAATGGATTAATCAACAATGTACGAATTAAAAAAGCTAAAAGCACAAAAGAACATAGGGTGGTTATTGTTAACGTGGTACCTATTTGCCAAACATACTGATTTTTCTCTTCTTTCAGTTGACTTGTTGAGGTATAAAAATTTAATTCCATTACCGTATTACCGATAGAGAACTTTGATACTAAGGAGTAATCATTTAATGGAGCCGTTTGGAAAACCACCTCGCCTTTATTTACAAAGCTAACCGCATAATGATTATTTTTTGTTAATTGCGTCAAAAGTGTTTCAATTGACTGACTCACTATCTCAAAGCTAATGATGCCTTCGACATAGTTATTATATTTAACCGGCATGATGAGGCTAAAATAATGCTGCTCAGCGTCTTTAAATATCGTTAAAACAAGCGGTGACTCTTGGCCAATTATCTTTTCAATAGCTTTTTCAATTCTCTTTTCCATTTTGTTTTCAAATAACGTAGCAGGTGAAAACTTTGTTGAGTCTTTTGGATAAATTAATTCACCAGTAAAATCGGTGATATAAATATTTTCTTTCGAACCCAAAACCTTTCGGTCATTAAGCAAGTCGGTCAAGTTTTCCGAAGCGAGATCAACACCCATAACACTCGAAGTTACCATGGTCGATTCACCGAGTTCAGCTAGCAGCTTGACTCGGTTTTCAATAAAATTCTCAATATTGTTAAAAGTAGACTGTGCTTGAAGTTTGGTATGACTTTCTTGCAGTTGTGTTAAAGAAGAAACGGCACGATCTGAAACAAAATTAATATTTATTATCAGTGAAAACAAAAATCCCAGTAATAATACTAAATAAGCAAGTCCCGCTTTGCTTTTGAGTTTAGCTACAAAATTCATAATGCTTAATTTACCGTCTCGTTAATTTGCTATTACGTCAATCTGATTAGACTCACCAAAATTCGCCATGCAGAAGTTTTCAAGCCTTAATGCTTCGTGCGCATCTTGTTGATGCTCACTCCAAGTAGAAAACGGCTTGTTATATTCTTTAATAAGTCCTTGAACGGGTTGTTGCAATGACTCCAAGGCTTGTTTGAATAAAGAACGGTCCTGTTTCATATTTCCAGTTAATTCTATTTGTTGTAAAGCCGAAATAGCCAGTCGACCAATATCATAGGCGTGTGTAAAACCAGCTGGCGCTTTAACTGTTTCTGGAGAGCTAAACTCTTCTGGAAATAGCTTTTTTGCCCTTGCCATGACTGAACGTTGAAATGAAGATTGCTTTGACGAAGCAAGAGAATAACAACTCTGAATAAAGTGAAAAGATATGGCTTCTTTAACTTGTTTATTAAATATCATATCGACATCACCTCCCGTGGCTCCCCAGTGACTGATGATAGGAATTCTTTGTTCTTTTTCCATCGCCGCCATCGCATTGACAAATTGATGAGTTTCATTAAAGTTACCCACTAGAAAGACACAGTCATAATCGTCTGAAATTATATTTCTGATCATTATACGCGCTGAATTTTCTTTAATGTTCCAACCGAATAAGCTTACACCAAAAGGTACTTTATCTTTTAAATAAGACGACATAGTGCTTTGATTCGATTTGCCCCAAGGGGTATCTTCTAATAACAAATGAGGATTTTTACAGGTGAGTTTATTAAGTGCAAATTCACTGATGCGAATACCTGCTTTGGTATCATCAACAGATAGGCGAAATACCCAGTTATTCGCGCTTGGATAACGCGTTATCGGCCCTCCTGCCGCCCAAGGGACTAAAAGAGGAATTTGATTTTCATTAATAAAGGTACGATTTTTTATATACGGAGGAGAGTGCAAACCACCAAGAATAAACAATGCTTTTTCATCTTTAAGAAAATCTTTCATGCTTAGCAAACTACGTTTAATATTACCTCGATGATTTTTCTCTTTCAGCTCTAAACTAAAGCCTTGTATTTCGTTGTTAACTTCATCAAATGCGGTAAGCAAGCCCATTTTCATAGCGTTAGCCGATAACTGATTTAATGAATAATCAGCATCATGATAGATAACCAACTTTTTATTTGATTCAGCTAAAGCCGTATATGACGCTAAAAAGAAGTACAATAAAAAAAATCGAGTAGGCATATAAAAGGTTCGTAAGTGGTTCATATCTTGAAACTAAATTTAACCTAATTTTGTCTATTTTGCCAACATCAATAGCCATTATCAATCAGTGTGCCGTTTGTGAGTACCTGAGTGACACTCAATTTTTTATCGCTGGCCTATGTTGATTGATAGTTCACTTTGTAAAGTTAATCGCTTTGAATAATTTTCTATCTCGCAATAGGGACGTTAGCGCCTTAGAATTAACACTCTAATTTTATGTGGGCCTTAGTTGATTCTAATGTCCGCTATTGAGGTTGGGTAGATAATTGTACGCAAATTATTGAATAAGGTTTTAGGTGCAAATTAATAGACATCTTTAAATTATATGTGGCAGTTTTAAGCGCACAAATTTCAAATACAGGTATAAACCTAACTTCCGTTTTTGGCTAGTTGAAGAAGGCTCTAATACAATCTGACTCAATATTAAAAGGATAAGATATAGTTATCCACATATATAAATATGCATTGTTTGACTATAAATATTACCGATTAATCGAATAATCTGACTGGCAAAGAAGACTATTTATTGTGGTGAATTCAAAGCGAAATTAGGACCGTTTTGTGCATTTTGCGACATTTTAGTAATATTATTTAAGTAATTAATTTATACATAGAAAATGCTACACATGCGCTAAAAATAAAACGTTTAACTTGCAGAAGTTCGCTTTAAATTCTAATTTTGATTGGTTAGGTGATTTCCCTGTAAGTCATTATTTGACCTGGTCAACTAAATTCAGACACCTAGTTAAGTTCGTTAAGCTACCTTTTTCAATTCTCTTTCTTTACATTCAAATATATTTGGACTTTGATAACCAAGATATGAGTGCAGCCTTTGGCTGTTGTACCACATCGTGATGTAGTTCAGCACATCTTGTTGAGCGGCATAACGGGTTTGATAGTTACGCCAATGCACACGTTCTTGTTTTAAACTACCAAAGAAGCTCTCTGCTACCGTATTATCCCAGCAGCAACCTTTCTTACTCATACTACCAACAAAGCCATGTAATCTCAGTATTCGTCTATATTGATGACTCGCATATTGAACACCTTGATCTGAATGCACTATTAATCCAGCCTTGGGTTTTCGTTGCCACATTGCCATTGTCAGAGCATCACAAACAAGTTGAGCTTTCATTCTTGAACCCATGCTCCAACCAACAACTTTACGAGAGTATAGGTCGATTACTATCGCTAAGTATAGCCAGCCTTCTGAAGTCCATATGTAAGTAATATCTTGCACCCACGCTTGGTTAGGTTGTTGCATACCAAAGTCTTGCTCAAGTTCGTTCACGTAAACGGGCTTGTTGTGTTCGCTGTTTGTCGTTGCTTTATATTTTTTTTTGTAACGTACCCAAACGTTTGCTTCTTTCATTAATCGCGCTGTTTTTCTGCGGCTAACAGGAAAACTGAGCGCATTTAACGCTTTTTGAATACGTCTTTCGCCATAAGTATTATCGCTAAACTTTGCAATATCTTTCACCCATTCCAGCATCTCTTGATGGGTTGTATCAATAGGCCTTTGAGCCTTTCTTTTTTGAAAACTGTAATAGTTGTTACTTTTTACACCCAATACGCGACACATCAGTATCACGGGCCAGATCTTCTTATGTTGGGCAATGAACGAGTATTTTACTTCGTTTCTTTGGCAAAGAAGACCGTCGCTTTTTTTAATATCTCACGCTCCATTTCTAGGCGCTTTACTTGGGCTTTAAGTTTACGGATTTCATCTTGCTCTGGCGTTAGCTTTCCGTTTCCTCTAAAAGCATGACCATCATCGTTTTCAGCTTCTTTGATCCATCGACCAAGCACTTGAGCACTGACATCTAAATTTCTAGCGGCTTCTGCTACAGCGTAGTTTTGATCTCTAACGAGAGCAATTGCATCTAGTTTGAATTCTTTTGAATAAGTTTTACGGTTTTTCATTTGTATCTCCAGTTAAGTCTATTATGTCTTAACTGAGGTAGTCGTATCAATTAGACCATGTCAATTAGGCCTTATAAGCCTATGGAAAATTGGTCACATATGGATATTCAGGAAGAATATAATATAGTAATTAAGCTAGAATTCAGCTAAATCTCATTTCCTTTATGGCTATAGTTATATAGATTTGCTTAGGTGTTGGTTTAGCTTTTTATGTAACCTTATGTGCGGACAGAGGGGGAAAGGTAAATTTGCATTGGTTAAACGGGCTTAATAAGTCGCTCAAGAGTGAAAATTTGCAGTTGGCTGTTTTCGCTCCGTTCAACATTTTACCCAACTACAAATTTCTCCTTAGCGGGGCGTTGGTACAATAATTAGAGATCAAACATGAAAAAGATACTTGATGAATATAAAGAGTTTGCGCTTAAAGGCAATGTAATGGATATGGCGATTGGTATCGTTATTGGCGGTGCATTTGCTACGATTGCTTCTAGCTTAGTTGCTAATATTATTGCACCAATTATAGGTTTGCTATCAAGTGGTGTGGATACTGTTGACTTGTTTCTCGTTTTAAAAGAAGGGGCAGTTGGAACGCCATATTTGAGCCTAGACCAAGCCAACAAAGATGGCGCTGTAACCCTTAGCTATGGTCTTTTTATTAACAGTGTTTTTAGCTTTCTTATTGTCTCCTGGATTACATTTATATTGATAAAAGCAATTAATAGAATCAATAGAAAAGAAGAAAGAGATATATTCAACAAAACCAAGGATTGCCCAATGTGCTTTTCAGAAATTCATAAAAAAGCGATGATATGTCCTAATTGCACATCGAAAATCGAGACAATTACCTAACAAGGCGGAGCGCTTCGCGTTTGCAGTTTACGACGTTGGTATGACTTAGCTAGCAGTAAAAAAGGTTAGGGAATAGAAAGCACAAAGCGCTAATATAACTGCCACTATCAATGAACCAGAGAGACAAGGCTATGAGCATGATTAAGGATTTCAAAAAATTTGCGGTGAAGGGAAATGTCGTCGACATGGCGGCCGGAATCGTTATTGGGGTGGCGTTCGGGAAAATCATCACAGCATTGGTTTCTGGGGTTATTATGCCTCCGATTGGCGTGCTATTAGGTGGCGTAAACTTTTCTGATTTAGCAATTGTCATCAAGGAGGCTGTAGGCGAAGCGCCAGCAGTGGTGATAAGTTACGGAGCATTTATTCAAACCATTGTTGATTTCACTATCATTGCATTTGTAATATTTATGGTTGTTATAGGAATCAATAAACTAAAGAAAAAAGAAGAGGAAGCGCCTAAAACTCCCAGCCCTCCTTCTAAGGAGGAGATGTTGCTAACGGAAATACGTGATTTACTTAAATCTAAATCATGATGACTGTTTGAAGATAAAATGTGTAACAAATCGCATGCAGTCGGACGCGGCATTATCGATACAAGATCTAATCGAATCTGTCCATTAGCTGTAATTGCTAATGTCTCTTTTACGCTAAGCGGAAGCTAGAACACTGTTATGTCTAACGTCTTTTGCAAGTCTTAAACCAGCCCCACAAGTGAGCAGAAAATCTTGGCTAATATTGCCCTAAATATGCTCCTGAATTTGCAAAGGCTAATGTCCGCAATTGGCTCAGCCTGTGTGAAAACTCATTATTGTAAGTTTTCATTATTGAGGGGTTATATCAGCTATTTATAAGGCTTCGCGTAGCGAAGCCGATATTTATGAATATCCATGATTTATATTTTTTATTCGTTAAAAATTGCTCATGTTGGCTCCTATTTGGAACATATTTGGGTCTTTTAAGGAAAGAGTTACCTCTTACGGCAACATCACTTCCTTCATCAACTTTTCTATTCCAAATATATTGAGCATTCTTTTTAAATTATACGCTAATACATGCAGGTTCAATTCTGTACTGACATTTTTAAACCCTCTTGTTAAAAGGTGCGTGGCTCCTGCCCACAACTTAATCGTACCAAAGGGATGTTCAACTGTTTGTTTTCGTTGAAGCATTGCATCAGGCGTTGCTTTGAGCAAGGCTTCCATTTTTTCCATATCAGCTTCATGGATCCAACGTCTCATTCTTCTTGGCTCTTTTTTAGAGCGGGTACATTGGCTTCGAATAGTACAATTTTTACAAGCCATACCATTGAAGTAAATTTTGATATCTAATCCTCTTTCTATCGAATTTAATCGATGTTGAAGCTCATTCCCCGCAGGGCAAATATAAACATCATTATCTTGATTGTATTGAAACAGTGATTTGTTAAAAATTCCCTTCTTTTCTGAGCCTGATGTATCGGTTTTTGGTACAAGAGTCAATACACCTAAATCTTGAGTATCTTTAATATCTTGTCGGCTGTAATAACCCTTATCTGCCAATATTGTTGTAACACTTTTCCCTAACGCTTTAAGTGTCAGTTTGGTCATATTGCACAACTGCCCCCTATCTGTTGTATTGGTGACTTCGTGAGCAACAATTAAATGATGTTTCGTATCCACAGCGCTTTGTATATTATAGCAAATAGCTCGTGTCATGCCCTGTGTTTTCATCAAGCGAGAATCAGGATCGACTGTTGATACTTGTTTGTCAGGATGATTATTGACGGCTAATTCCATCTCTTTTAGTTCAACGAGGTGTTGTTTTAAGAAATCTAATTTAGATTCAATATTAGCAATGTATTGTGATGTGTTCTCTTGTGAATCTGACTGTTCAAGCTTCAAAAAATAATTATTAATATGCTTTTCTACTCGCTCAATATGAGACTTCATTTTGCTTGGAGTGTAGTTTTTATCTTTGTTGTTGGATGCCTTAAACTTACTACCATCAATAGCAACAGTCGCTTCACTAAACATATTGAATTTATGGCATATTTGAACGAAGGTTTTACAGGTGTTTTTAATCCCACGATGGTTATCTTTTCTAAAGTCAGCGATTGTTTTAAAGTCTGGTGATAAATGCTCCGTGAGCCACATAAGTTCAATATTACGTTGTGTTTCTCGCTCTAGACAGCGTGACGACTGAATTCTGTTTAAATAACCATAGATATAAATTTTGAGTAATATGGCGGGATGATATCCAGGTCGGCCAGTTGCTTTAGATTGAACACCTTTGAAACCAAGGTTTTCTAAATCCAAACCATCGACAAATACATCAATTACTCTAACAGGATTCTCTTTAGAGACAAAATCGTCAAGGATTTCTGGAAAGAGGGTTGCTTGGGAGCGAGATAAACCTTTAATATGACGTGACATACAGCCAACATATAATCAATTAACCTAATGAATATTATAGCAAATATAGAGTGATTTATTATCTTGTTTTGAGACTGATTGATCATAAGTATCCGGTGCTTATTCGAAAAAGTGATCAAAACGTTTTCACACAGGCTGGGCTATGAGTTGACCTAAAGAATAGCCAGCAGATAACGTCAGCGATGCGCAGAAGACATTAACAAAGTTATTTTATAATGTGTTTCGAATGATTATTAAGGTTCACTTATGCCAGTTGAAGTCAGGTTCAAACTTTATTTGGCGTGTTTTTTGGTACTTTTTTAATAGATAAAACTTACTGCCACATTTGTTTCGATCTTTATTTAGCTTCTACACTTATCTTTGTTCAAAAAAAATCTGTGCAATCAATTGAGCATTAATAAAAAAGCCGCTATGACTTAACATAGCGGCTTTACAAATTTAATTTTTATCAGCATTACCTGAAAATAACAGCGAACTTAATGGTCTAAAACATTTCAACCGCAATCGCTGTAGCTTCACCACCACCAATACAAAGAGAGGCTAAACCTTTTGATAAACCTTTGTTTTTCAATGCATGAATTAACGTTACCATAATACGAGCACCACTAGCACCTAAAGGATGACCCAGTGCACAAGCGCCACCATTGACATTGACTTTTTCAACATCTAAGGCTAATTCTTTAATCGCTAACATGGTAACCATGGCAAATGCTTCATTAATTTCCCATAGATCAACATCTGCAGCCGTCCAGTTTGCTTTTGCTAAAACTTTATTCATTGCGCCAACGGGTGCTACGGTAAACTCTTCAGGTTTTTGTGCATGCGTTGCATGAGCAACAATTTTACATAAAGGGCGTAAACCACGTTTTTCTGCTTCCGACTGTTTCATCATCACTAATGCCGCAGCACCATCTGAAATTGAACTAGAGTTCGCAGCCGTAATAGTCCCGTCTCTTTTAAAAGCGGCACGTAATGAAGGTATTTTATCAGGGCGGGCATTACCCGGCTGTTCATCTATTGCAAAGACAGAGTCGCCACGACGCGATTTAATCGTTACTGGCGATATTTCATTTTCGAAAGCACCGCCAGCAATCGCTGCATTGGCACGTGCTAATGAGCGAATAGCATATTCATCCATGTCTTCACGAGTAAACCCAGCATCATCGGCAGTTTCTTGTGCGAAACACCCCATAGCTATGCCATCATACGCATTTTCTAAACCATCAGTCATCATATGATCAAGAATTTGACCATGCCCCATTTTTATACCACTGCGACCTTTAGGTAAAAGGTGCGGTGCATTAGTCATGCTTTCCATACCACCGGCAACAGCAACATTAATAGAGCCAGCCATTAGTGAGTCATGTGCTTGCATTGCAGCTTTCATTCCAGAGCCACAGACTTTATTAATGGTGGTACAAACTGTTGATAATGCCAAATCAGCCGCCAAAGCTGCTTGACGAGCAGGCGCTTGTTTTAAACCTGCAGGCAATACACACCCCATGATTACTTCATCAACTTGATCGTTAGCAATATTTGCCGCAGCAAGTGCGCCGCGTATAGCCGTTGCGCCTAAGTCAGGTGAAGTTACAGCAGATAATCCGCCCATAAAACCACCCATAGGGGTTCTAGACGCTGAAACAATAACAATAGGATCTGTAGTAGACATGAAAGCTCTCCGAGATAAAAATAAAAAGGGATAAATTAATGATTAACACCATAACTTATATTTGACGTTTACGCCAACGTAAACTTTAATAGTAAGGACACAATTATAGCCAATTTATATAGTAACGATTTTAACTGAGCGGGTAAATTATTGACGGGATATTTATTAGCAGCTTGATGAAAAAAGCTCTTGCTTTACGTTAACGTAAACTTCCTGTAAGGTAAGTGCATAACATAAATGTAGAGTTTTTCATGGCAGAATTAAAAGCACGGACTTTTTCAATCAGCGATCTTTCTAAAGAGTTCGATATAACGACTCGCAGTATTCGTTTTTACGAAGATCAAGGCTTGCTTGCCCCTACTCGCAAAGGACAAACTCGAATTTATAACCAAAGAGATAAAGTTCGACTAAAGTTAATTCTACGCGGTAAACGCTTGGGGTTTTCATTAGCCGAAACCGGTCGCATCTTTGAGTTATACGATTTAGATAATACCAGCGCCAGCCAATTAAAACTGATGATGGATATTATTGAACAAAAAAAATCAGACTTACATCAACAACTCGACGATATAAAAGTGGTGTTGATGGAATTAACAAATTTAGAAGAAAGCTGTTTAGCTACTTTATCAGCTATCGACAATACAAAAACCTAACGCATAACTTTACGTAGCTAACTAAGCTAAGGAAATAACATGATTTCTACCTTTTCATCATTAAACTTTAATCTAGGCGAAACCGTTGAGATGATCCGCGAGTCAGTTAACGCTTTCTCTCGTGACGAAATTGCTCCACGTGCAGCACAAATAGATATTGATAACGAATTCCCAAATGATTTATGGCGCAAATTTGGTGATTTAGGCTTATTAGGCATGACCGTTGACGAAGAATATGGCGGTTCAGGTTTAGGCTATTTAGAACATATGGTGGCAATGCAAGAAATTTCACGTGCGTCTGCTTCTGTTGGTCTAAGTTACGGTGCTATGTCTAACCTTTGTTTAAACCAATTAAACAAAAACGGTTCGCATGAACAAAAAGCTAAATATTTACCAAAACTTTGTAGCGGTGAACATATTGGCGCATTAGCGATGAGTGAGCCTAATGCAGGCTCTGATGTAGTCAGCATGAAATTGCGCGCTGACAAAAAAGGCGACAAGTATATTTTAAATGGCAACAAAATGTGGATCACCAATGGTCCAGATGCCAACGTTTATGTTATTTATGCAAAGACTGATACTTCAGCGGGTTCAAAAGGCATTACTGCTTTTATCGTTGAGCGTGATTACCCAGGTTTTTCTCGTCATCAAAAATTAGACAAATTAGGTATGCGCGGTTCAAATACCTGTGAATTAGTTTTCCAAGACTGTGAAGTACCAGCAGAAAACATTTTAGGTGAAGAAGGTAAAGGCGTTCGAGTCTTAATGTCTGGCCTTGATTACGAGCGTATCGTTTTAACCGGCGGACCTTTAGGTATTATGGATGCGTGTATGGACTTAGTTGTTCCTTATATTCATGACCGCAAACAGTTCGGTCAATCCATTGGTGAGTTCCAATTGATCCAAGGTAAAGTTGCCGATATGTACACCCAAATGAACGCAGCTAAATCTTATGCTTATTTATGTGCACAGGCGGCCGACAGAGGTGAAACCACACGTAAAGATGCAGCCGGTGTTATCTTAGTTGCTGCAGAACTTGCGACAAAAATGGCCTTAGATGCTATTCAATTACTTGGCGGTAATGGTTACATCAATGAATTTCCAGCAGGTCGTTTGTTACGTGATGCTAAATTATATGAAATTGGCGCAGGTACTTCAGAAATTCGTCGTATGCTAATAGGTCGAGAGTTATTCGCCGAGTCTATATAAGGTTATAACTTGCTACAGCCTCTCGATTTAGAGAGGCTGATGAGAGCCACACTGCTCTTGTTTAGCGCGTAACATTAAAGCTAATGTTCTTACTGATAAAATTCCATAATAAAGGCAAATATCGTGGCTAAAATAATTTCAAAAATCAATGTACGCAGCCCAGAATTCATTGAAAACGCTGCTCATATGCAAGTTCAAGTAGACGATTTAAAAGTAAAGCTTGAGCAAATAAAATTAGGTGGCGGACAGCGCAGCCGTGATCGTCATTTATCTCGCGGTAAATTATTACCACGCGATCGCGTTAATGCCCTACTTGATGCTGGCTCACCATTTTTAGAATTATCTCAACTAGCCGCTTATGAAGTTTATGACGCAGATGTTCCCGCTGCTGGTATTATCACCGGCATTGGCCGAGTTGGTGGACAAGAGTGTGTTATTGTCGCTAACGACGCTACCGTAAAAGGCGGAACCTATTTTCCGCTAACGGTAAAAAAACATCTTCGCGCACAAACGATTGCCCAAGAAAACAACTTACCCTGTATTTATTTAGTCGACTCTGGTGGCGCTAACTTGCCTAACCAAGACGAGGTTTTCCCTGATAGGGAACACTTCGGTCGCATATTCTTTAATCAAGCAAATATGTCAGCACAAGCCATACCGCAAATTGCTGTTGTTATGGGCTCTTGTACTGCAGGTGGCGCTTATGTACCCGCAATGGCCGATGAATCTATTATTGTTAAAGAACAAGGCACTATATTTTTAGCTGGACCGCCGTTAGTTAAAGCCGCGACAGGCGAAGTCGTTAGTGCTGAAGACTTAGGTGGCGCAGACATACATTGTCGTACCTCAGGTGTTGCCGATCATTACGCACAAAATGATCATCACGCTTTAGAAATTGCCCGCAGTATCGTCGGTAATTTAAATCGTGTTAAACCGGTAACCATGAATATTCAACCTATTGTTGAGCCCGCTTACGACGCACAAGAAATATACGGTGTGGTACCCAAAGATGCACGCCAACCTTTTGATATTCGTGAAATTATCGCCCGTGTCGTTGATGGTAGTAATTTTGATGAATTTAAAGCCCTTTATGGCACGACTTTAGTGTGTGGTTTTGCACGAATATTTGGCTACCCCGTTGGTATTATCGCCAATAACGGCATTCTCTTTGGCGAATCAGCTCAAAAAGGTGCTCATTTTATTGAATTATGTGCACAACGAAAAATTCCTTTAGTCTTCTTACAAAACATCACCGGATTTATGGTTGGTAAGCAATATGAAGCAGGCGGTATTGCTAAGCATGGCGCAAAAATGGTCACCGCCGTTGCCACGGCACAAGTACCCAAGTTTACCGTGCTAATTGGTGGTAGTTTCGGCGCAGGTAACTATGGTATGTGTGGTCGTGCTTACGATCCACGCTTCTTATTTATGTGGCCAAATGCCCGTATTTCAGTGATGGGCGGCGAACAAGCGGCTGGCGTTTTAGCACAAGTTAAACGTGACCAAAAAGACAAACTCGGTGAACCGTGGAGCGAGCAAGAAGAAGCTGACTTTAAACAACCGATTATTGATACTTATGAGCATCAAGGCCACCCCTACTATGCTTCAGCTCGCTTATGGGATGATGGTATTATTGACCCTGCCGATACTCGTCAAATATTAGGCTTAGCCATTTCTGCTTCGTTGAATAAACCTATTGAGGATACCAAATTTGGTATCTTTAGAATGTAGGGCTGAACAAGATGACACCATTAAAAGAGATCAATACCGGTCAGGTATTATTTAACGTAGACCGTTATGGGGTAGCAACAGTTACCTTAAATAATCCTGACAAGCACAATGCTTTTGACGACAAAATTATCGCTCAATTAACGGTGATATTTATCGAAATAGCCCAACGCGACGATATTCACCTGATGATACTCGCATCGACCGGCAAAAGTTTTTCTGCTGGGGCTGACTTAGCGTGGATGAAACGCATGGCCAGTTACTCATATGAAGAAAACTTACGTGATGCTAACGCGCTTGCGCAGATGTTACATGCACTTAATTTTTTACCGCAAACCACTATTGCACAAATACAAGGTGCTGCTTTTGGCGGCGCAGTGGGCTTAGCCAGTTGTTGTGACATTGTTATCGCTAGCAATAAAGCCAGTTTTTGTCTCAGTGAAGTTAAATTAGGTTTAATTCCTGCGACCATCAGCCCTTATGTCGTCAATGCTATTGGCCAAAAAGCCAGTCGTCGATACTTTCAAACGGCAGAACGTTTCTTTGCAGACAAAGCGCAGCAGTTAGGCTTAGTTGATGAGATTGTTTCGTTAGAAGCGTTAGAAAGCACCGTTATTGATATGGTGAGCACAGTATTGAGCAACGGCCCGAAAGCCGTTCGTCAAGCAAAACAACTTGCTTTAGATGTCGCTTATCAAGAAATTAATCTTGATTTACTTAGCATGACCAGTGAACGCATCGCATCAATTCGCGTTTCTGCAGAAGGCCAAGAAGGCTTAACTGCTTTTTTTGAAAAACGACCAGCAAGCTGGCAAAAAGAACCGACGAGTGAAGGATAAAAACATGTCTCAACTAACAACTAAAACAGCTAAAATGTTTACTAAAATTCTTATTGCCAACCGTGGTGAAATCGCCTGTCGCGTAATTAAAACCGCTCGTAAAATGGGTATTTTAACCGTTGCCGTATATTCTGATGCTGATGCTGACTCGCTTCATGTCAACATGGCTGATGAAGCCATTTACCTTGGTCCATCGCCCTCTCGCGAAAGCTATTTATTATCAGAGAAAGTGATTGAAGCGGCAAAACGTACTGGCGCTCAAGCCATTCACCCAGGTTATGGTTTTCTCTCAGAAAATGCTGACTTTTGTCGTCGATGTAGCGATGAAAACATCGTTTTTATTGGTCCGCCAGTTGCGGCCATTGAAGCGATGGGCTCAAAGTCTGCCGCTAAAAACATTATGGAAAAAGCCAATGTCCCCTTAGTCCCTGGTTATCATGGTGATGATCAATCCGAAGCCATCATTAAAAAAGCGGCTGACGATATGGGCTATCCGGTATTATTAAAAGCTACCGCCGGTGGTGGTGGTAAAGGCATGCGACAAGTGTGGAGCGAAGCTGAGTTTAGTGAAGGTTTTGCAGCAGCTAAACGTGAAGCAATGTCATCCTTTGGTGATGATAGAATGCTGGTTGAAAAGTATCTAACACAACCTCGCCATGTTGAAATTCAAGTGTTTTGTGATAATCATCAACATGCCGTTTACTTATTTGAACGTGATTGTTCAGTGCAACGTCGTCATCAAAAAGTTATTGAAGAAGCGCCAGCCTTTAAAATGAGTGAAAAGCTACGTAAAGCGATGGGCGAATCTGCGATAAAATCTGCCCAGGCTATTGGTTATCAAGGCGCAGGCACGGTAGAATTTTTACTGGATGTTGACGGTTCATTCTACTTTATGGAAATGAACACTCGCTTACAAGTAGAGCACCCGGTGACTGAAATGATCAGTGGCCAAGATCTAGTCGAATGGCAATTAAGAGTTGCTGCTGGTGAAGTTTTACCAAAAACACAGGAACAGTTAGTCATTAATGGCCACTCTTTTGAAGCGCGAATTTACGCTGAAGACCCAAATAATGATTTTTTACCTGCAACAGGCACGCTAGATTTTTTACAACCGCCAGCAGAAAGCGCGCATGTTCGTGTTGATACCGGTGTTCGTCAAGGTGATGAGGTGAGTGTATTTTACGATCCTATGATAGCTAAGCTAATTGTCTGGGATGAAAATCGTGAAAAAGCATTGCAACGTTTAACAAAAGCCTTGTCGGAATATCGTATTAAAGGTGTTACCACCAATATTGATTTTCTTTATAACTTAGCGACATCAAAACCGTTTATTAATGAAGAAATAGATACTAGTTTTATCGAGAAATACGACAGTGAAATATTTCATGATAACAAACAAGCGTTAGCCGACGAATTACCGATGGCAGCTTTGTATTTAGTACTTTCACTGGCTGAACAAGCGAAACAAAAAGCAGCAACGACCAAAGATCCTTTTTCTCCTTGGAATAATACCTCGGCGTGGCGCTCTAACGAAGCGCATAATCACCGAGTAGTTCTTGCCCACAATGATATTGAATATCCGGTGACTGTTGAACAGAAACGTCAAGGAAATCGTAGCTACTATTTAATTTCAGTTGCAGGACGAACAGTTGACTGCCAAGGTCGAATTGCCGGTGACACACTCCATGTCAGTATTGATGGCTATCGCAGTCAAGCCACTATCGCGCACAACATTGACAGTTCAGGTGATCAAATTAGCTTATATCGTCAAAATGGCGTTTTTAACTTTATTCATATTAAACCTGATTGTGGTGACAATAATGCTGATGATAATCATGGCGGCCTATTAGCACCTATGAACGGTACTATGGTCAGCGTGTTAGTCAAAGCCGGCGATAGTGTGACTAAGGACCAACCCTTAATGATCATGGAAGCGATGAAAATGGAGCACACCATTCGAGCCCCTGAAGACGGCACCATTGATACCTTATTTTACGCCGAAGGTGACATGGTTGATGGCGGCAGTGAATTACTTGCTTTTACGCCACAGGAGTCATAATGAGCTCCCTTGCTAATAATACCTTACCTAACAAAGTAAAAATCGTTGAGGTTGGCCCGCGTGATGGCCTACAAAATGAAAAACAACAAATCAGTGCCGAAGATAAAATTGCCTTAATTAATCTGCTCAGTGATGCAGGAGTCACTTACATTGAAAGTGGCAGCTTCGTTTCTCCGAAATGGGTGCCTCAAATGGCAACATCGACCGATGTTTTCAATGGGATAGCACGTAAAAAAGGGGTCACTTACGCCGCCCTCACGCCAAATATGAAAGGTTTTGAAGCGGCTGTAGCGGTGAATGCCAGCGAAGTTGCCATTTTCGGCGCGGCTTCTGAAGCGTTTAGTCAAAAAAATATTAACTGTTCAATTGCTGAAAGCCTTGAGCGATTTGAACCGATAATGGCCGCAGCCAAAAAATTAAACATTCCGGTAAGAGGCTATGTTTCTTGTGTTGTCGGTTGTCCTTACGAGGGTGAAGTATCACCAGAAAAAGTGGCTGAAGTGGCTGAAAAACTTTACCAAATGGGCTGTTATGAAATATCGCTTGGCGATACGGTTGGTGTAGGCACACCTGTTAATGTACAGAAGATGTTACAAGCGGTTAGTGCCCGTGTACCTAAGGCTAAACTAGCGGTTCATTTTCATGATACCTATGGTCAGGCGTTAACAAACATTTACACCGCTTTACAAAATGGTATTGCCGTTATTGATAGTGCCATTGCTGGATCGGGTGGTTGCCCTTATGCTAAGGGCGCTTCAGGTAATGTTGCCACTGAAGATGTGGTTTACTTACTCAATGGTTTAGGTATTGATAGCGGTATTGATTTAGATAAGTTAGTCCATGCCGGTTGGTTTATCAGTGATAAATTAGGTAAAACCCCGGCATCTAAAGTTTCTAATGCTTACCGTGCACAGTAATAAATATAATAATAAATGACGATGTATGATAAATACTCCATAGAAATAAATGTAATGAGGATTGAATAATGGCCGGATTTGACAAAGTAGTAGCAAGCTATGAAGAAGCAATGGCAGGACTTGAAGACGGTATGACCGTTATCTCGGGTGGCTTTGGTTTATGTGGTATCCCAGAAAATCTAATTAGTGAAATAAAGCGCAAAGGCACTAAAGCATTAACGATGGTTTCAAATAACTGTGGTGTCGATGATTTCGGTTTAGGTGTGTTACTGCAAGACCGTCAAATCAAAAAAATTGTTGCATCATATGTTGGTGAAAACGCTGAATTTGAACGTCAAATGATGAGTGGCGAATTAGAAGTAGAACTCACACCACAAGGCACTTTGGCTGAAAAAATGCGAGCCGGTGGTGCTGGTATCCCCGCTTTCTTTACGGCAACAGGTTATGGAACACCGGTAGCAGAAGGTAAAGAAGAGCGTGAAATAGACGGTAGAATGTATATCCTTGAGCCCGCAATTAAAGGCGACTTTGCCATTGTTAAAGCCTGGAAAGCCGATCGTTACGGTAATTTGGTTTTTAGAAAAACAGCACGTAACTTTAATCCTATGGCCGCAACGGCAGGCAAAATTACTGTCGTTGAAGTTGAAGAGATAGTTGAACCTGGCGAGCTAGACCCAGACCAAATCCATACACCAGGTATCTATGTTAATCGATTGATTTTAGGTACATTTGAAAAACGCATTGAACAACGAACTGTTCGTACTGCTCAGTCATAAATAATTCAGGAGATTAAACAATGGCTTTAACAAGAGAACAGCTAGCACAACGTGTAGCACAAGAATTACAAGACGGTTATTACGTTAACTTAGGTATAGGTATTCCAACGTTAGTCGCTAACTATATTCCTGCGGGAATAGAAGTGATGCTTCAATCTGAAAATGGTTTACTTGGCATGGGACAGTTTCCCACCGAAGACGAAATTGATGCAGATTTAATTAATGCCGGTAAACAAACGGTAACGATGGCAAAAGGTGCCTCTATCTTTGATAGTGCTGAGTCATTCGCAATGATACGTGGCGGACATGTCGACTTAACCGTACTAGGTGCCTTTGAGGTCGATGTAAACGGTAACATTGCTTCATATATGATCCCAGGTAAGCTTATTAAAGGTATGGGCGGTGCTATGGATTTAGTCGCGGGTGCTGACAATATTATTGTTACTATGACCCACGCTTCTAAACATGGAGTTTCAAAACTTTTATCCCATTGCACCCTACCATTAACAGGTAAAGGTTGTATTAAAAGAGTACTAACTGATTTAGCCTTTATCGAAATTAAAGACGGCAAGTTTCATTTATTAGAGCGAGCGCCAGGGGTAAGTATTGAGGAAATAATAAAACTCACTGAAGGTGAATTAATTGTTCCTGAACATGTCCCAGAAATGAAATTTTAATAACCTAGCGGCATATTAATCATAAGATTGAATAAAAAAAGAGCTCTAGCTCTTTTTTTTTACCCTATATATTAACATTATATTAAAGTTCACTTAACGGTCTTGATAGTCACCATTCGATTAAGCCCATGTTCTATTTGAAAAAAAATTGATAAAAGTATTTTTTCTTATTAAATTGCTTTACCCGTGTCACTAGCGTATTACACATTTTTCTTGCATTTAAAGGCTCAATTCGCAATACTAAAAGGGACAAAGAAAAGGCAAAACACGTGAAATCGTGTTACGCAAAACCACCGGTCTAAGGGATTTATGTTTTATATATAAATTCTATGACAGCGGAGTCACCTCGTTATACAAGGTACATCCCGTGGTTTTTTCCTTTACTAACTAAATTAATTACAAGGTTACTAAAATGAAAAAATTATTACTAGCTTCTACCATCACTATTTTAACATTAACGTCTGTTGTATCGGCGCCGAAAGCACAAGCTGCTGACATCGCTCAAAGCGTTTGCCAGTATGTAGCTGCAGACGACAAGAAACGCATGCGTTCGTTCTTAAAAACGAATAGATTAAAAATTCGCACTATCTTTCATGGTATTGAGTGTAATGGACAGAATCTGTTGGCGTTTGCATCGTCTAATGGTTCAGTTAAAACAGGTTCTTTGATGATTTCAAAGTTGCCAAAGAAAGTTGTTTCTGAAAACTTAGCTATTTTGCAAACCGGATCGCAACCATTGATAGACGCAGCTAACGAACGCGTTAGCAGCTAAACTTATTTTTTAGTAGATGTTATTTGTTCAATCAAGTGTACAGTTTTACTAGATAATAATTCTATGTCATTTTAAAAAGCCTGCTTCTGCAGGCTTTTTTTTGCCTTAGTCATTTCAATCTGTTTTTTGACTCGTTAAGCTAGCACCAGGTTAAAAAACTGATTACACTTAAGTTATACGAAGAAGACTGCGATATACATGTTGAATAAAAGAAGTTATAAAGACAGTAAGAATGCTTTAGTACTTACTGGCGGTGGCGCTCGAGCGGCTTATCAAGTAGGTGTGCTTTCTGCCATATCAAAATTTGTCCCTAGAAATCATGGCATCCCCTTTCCCATTATATGTGGCACCTCTGCTGGTGCTATAAATACCACAGCGCTAGCCTGTTATTCTTCATGCTTTCATTTGGGGGTCAAAAAATTAGAGTGGGTTTGGAAAAACATTAATACCAGTCGAATATACCACAGTGATGGTGTACGGGTTTTTTCACATTTGGCGAAAGGTATGCTGGCAAGTTTCCAAGCAGATTATGCCAATAAAAGTGCTCGTAGTTTACTAAACAACGCGCCACTTCGTGACTTACTGAATATGGTGGTCGACTTTAAACGTATCGACACCAATATTTTACGTGGTTATTTATCTGCAGTTTCTATTACTGCATCAAGTTACAGTAATGGCGATTCGATTAGTTTTTATCAATCAGATGAGTCTATTTCTCCTTGGTTTCGCGCTAAACGTCGTGGTGAGCCTTGCCAAATTAATAGTGAACATTTAATGGCTTCTGCCGCTATTCCGCTAGTGTTTCCTTCCATCAAAATTCGCCAAGAGCATTATGGTGATGGGTCTATACATCAACTTTCACCGTTAAGCCCTGCGATACATTTAGGTGGCGAAAATTTGTTTATTGTTGGTGTTGATCAACCTAAAGCACCACTTCATAGTAAAGTGAATAATCCTCATCCACCGACAACCTCTACTGTTGCCGGTCATTTACTTGATACTATTTTCTCAGATACATTACACAGCGATATTGAACGTCTAGAACGAATTAATGAAACGATAAAACTTATTCCACCAGAGCTTAGAAAAGAAAAAGATGGTTTAAAACCTATATCATCATTTCTCCTTAATCCCAGTCATGACTTTAATGCCATGGCGGTAGAGTATTTTTCAGACCTACCACTATCGATACGTTTATTATTACGCAGCGTAGGTATCTCTAATGACTCTGAATCAAGTATTGTTAGTTATTTATTATTTGAAAAAAATTATTGTCGGCAGTTAATTAAACTGGGATTTGAAGATGCTATGGAGCAAGAGACTGCGATTAGAAAATTTTTATCCCTTTAATAGCGATCCATTGCTAAAGTAAACGCCTTGTTGAACAAGGCGTTTACTGGCTTAACAACACTACGTACAATCAAAGGAAAAGTTAACCCCCTTTTAGATGAAATGTCCTGCAAGTTCTATGCATCTAGATCTAGGCCTAACAACACTCATCTAGACCTAACAACACGGTATAAAGTCAGGGGGAAGTTAAACACCCTTTTGTACAAAGCGCTCTGCTCGTTCTACTCGTCTAGGTTTTCCGCGTACAATCAGGGTATCCTGAGCTTGAAGAATAGTGGCTTCATCGGGTTGCTCTGATTCAATATTGTTACGGCGAAGCGCAACCACCGTGACCCGTTTTGCCGATAAATTAAGTGATGCTATAGAATGTCCATTAGCAAAAGAATTTTCCGTTAATATAATCCCATTAGCGAATTCAATGCGATCCATAGCATCAGGGCTCATGTCAGTATGCTCACCTTGGAAAAAGCCATGCAAATGGCTGTAGTGGTCTTTACGTTCTTTTTGTACACGGCGGATGATACGAGAGAAAGGCACACCGGTTAAAGATAACACTTGAGAGACCAGCATTAAGCTGCCCTCTAAACTCTCTGGTACCACTTGATTAGCACCCGCTTCTTGCAATGCTTGCAGTTGATCATCATTTCGAGTGCGTACAAGGATAGGAACATCGGGTGATAATGATCTGACTTTTTGAATAACCTCAAGTGATTGTTTGTCTTCACCAAAAGCAATAACAACAAGCTTAGCTTGCGACAAGTGGGCCGCTTGTAATAATTCAGTTTGTCTTGATGAGCCAAAAAGCACATTTTCTCCTGCTTCACGCGCTTTTGTTGCCCTAAGTGGGTCAATATCGATAGCAACAAACTTAATCGATTCTTGCTTTAAAAAGCGACTCACCGTTTGGCCTATTCGACCAAAACCACAAATAATAACATGGTCACTTAACTCTGTTTGCTCGGGAAGTTCAGCTAAATGATCGGTATCTATGGGCTTTTCGTTACTCAACATCAACGACCAACGACGAGCATTGTTAATCATATAAGGTGTTATCGCCATACTCAATACACCTGCGCCTAACAAGATAGAAGCCGTTTCAACCGGTAACAATTTAACCTGATTGGCTAAAGCGATAAGCACAAAGCCAAATTCACCCATCTGCGCCAACATAATACCTGCAGCCCAAGCATCTTTAGCCGCTTCTCCTGCGCGTTTTGCTAAGAAGGCGATGATAAGTATTTTAACCACCATAAAGCTGACCATAACGCCGATAATAACCAATGGTGAAGAATAAACGATACCGATGTCGAGTTTCATACCGACCGTTACAAAAAACAAACCTAGTAAGATATCACGATAAGGCCGGATATCGGCTTCAAGTTGATACTTATACTGGCTTTCACCTAACATCATACCTGCTAGAAAAGCCCCTAAAGCCATAGATAAGCCAAACCATTGAGTCAATGATGATGCGACTAAGGTAACGAGTAAGGTTGTTAAAACAAACAATTCATCCGTTCTAACTTGCGCCACTAAATTAAATAAACGTGGCAGCAACCATTTACCGGCAAACATTAACAAGGTAACGACAAAGACACCTTTAACTAGAGCAATCAATAACTCAACAACCATTGAGCTATCAGACTCTTGGGCAAACATCGGGATAATAATTAATAAGGGAACAACGGCTACATCCTGAAAAAGTAAGATAGCAACAGAGAGCTGCCCAGATTTTCTTTTCATTGCGCCCGTTTCACTCAATTGCCGAATAACGATGGCTGTTGAAGAAAGCGCTATAATGCCACCAATAATCAAGGAACTAGCCAATGTCTGACCAAACAACAAAGCAATGCCCATAAAAAAAGCTAGCGAAATACCCACTTGAAGACTACCAACCGCTAAGACCAGATGGCGCATGGCGATTAATTTAGGTAATGAAAATTCTAAACCTAGGGTGAAAAGTAAAAAGACGATACCTAACTCAGCAAAGTGATCGTAATCCACTTGGTCCTGAACCAAAGATAAACCATGATCGCCAACCAGCATACCTGCCACTAAGTAGGCTAAAATTGCCGGTAAGTGTAAACGGCGAAATAACCAAACAATAAGTACAGCACTAGATAGAATCGCTAAGAGTTCAAAATGACCTGTCACAAAAAATCCTTATTTTATCATTCGCATCGGTATTAAAATTATAAAAATAGAGTGAACACTACTGAGTCTAAAGCAATTATCGGTAGTTTGACAGCGGCAACTCCTTGCCATTAATGAATTGTCAAAAATTCGTCAAAGTTTTTATTAATATAAATTCATTTAATATCAATACTATAAATAAAACCATTTTAAAATAAATTTAGGTATAAAAATTGCTTAACCTTATCTGATAAAATAATCAGGTGATGATATGCAGACATTAAATTTAGTAGATAATCAGGCTTTTCAATATAACGCTTTTAAAGTGTTCGATAGTCCTGACCATGAAAAATCTAATAGAAAATTAGCGTTAATGGAACAACTCCAAACATCGCTAGAGCTTGATCGTTTACTCAATATTTTTGCAATGGAAGCAGCTAAGTATGTCGATTTTTCAGGTCTATATTTCAAAAAAGGTGATATGACCGCTTCGATTAGAGGGAGTAGACAAGGTAAAAATGAACGTAGCTTTGAATTAAAACTAAACCAAAAGTTTGTTGGTATTTTGACCTACGCCATTAATTCACCAATAAGCATTACTAATTATAAGATACTTAACGAGTTACATCAGTATTTAATTCACCCATTAAATAATGCTTTACAGTATCAGGAAGCTTTGCTGTTAGCGATGCAAGATGGATTAACCTCTTTAAATAATCGCCGATGTTTTGATGAGCAGTTAAAGCGTGCTATGCACCATGCAAACCGCCAAAATAGTAAGGTTGGTTTAATCGTCTGCGATCTTGATAAGTTTAAATTAATTAACGACAGTCATGGCCACAATTTAGGTGATGAAGTCTTGATTCAATTTTCTTTGGCGCTTAAAGAAAGTGTCCGAGATTCTGATAGTTTATTCAGATTTGGTGGTGATGAGTTTTCAATCATTGTTGAAAATGCCACGCTAGATTCTTTACTCGTTATTGAACAGCGAATATACAGCGCAATGACTCGTGATCCTTTATTATCAAAATATCAGGTCAGTTGTAGTTTAGGGCATACTTTTATGGACAGGATGGATACGCAAACAAGTTTTTTTAAACGCGCCGACAAAGCGCTATATCAAAGAAAAATATTTAAAGGCCGTAAGCTAAGTTTAGTCTAGTGAGGTTAACTTAGCTTAACTTTTCGTCTTCTGCAAAATAGCGAAGCGCTAATTTTTGTTGCTCTGGCGTTCTGCCAATAAGCAGGCGGCAAAATCTTACCGCTTTGCCAAATTTGTCAATACCGACAATTGATAGTGCTTTTTTAAAGTTTTCAGCCGACAAGTCATAGGTTTCAATAAAGTGCTCAATAGCAAGATCAACACTTGGGTAAGTTACCCCATCAAAAGTAAACTCGGTGCCAATATAATCAACATCGAGTTCGACGCCCTCAAGCGACAATAGCCAGCCTTGATAATTTAAGCGTTGTTTGGCTATTTCATACATCATCCAAGCACTTTTTTGAAAGCCAACAAAATTTCCGCTTTCAAACTCACTATCGGCAAGCTCTTCTTTCGTCCAATTGATACCTATCGCTAAATCTTTTTGATAGGTTTGTGCTAAAAAGTGCTTAACATTATTAGCAACAGCCCAAATAGAATGCTGCTTTGCCTTTCTCGCTAAAGAAGTACATTCACGACAACTAGGCACAGATAATGGCGGGTGTGAGCAATCAAAAACTAGAAAGTATTGATGCGGAAAGCCAAATGTTAATTCAGATGGCTCGCCACAAAACCAGCACTGATGGCGTTGTTCAAAAGGTATATCAACTAAGGTGTGTGCCATAAGTACTGTTCAACAATAAATTATCTACGTTTACCGGTAGGTGCTGGTTTGGCTTTTTTTGCCACTTTTGCACGTCGTTTAGCCGCTGGCGTACTGTCTGCCTTTTTACGGGCAATTAATTGGTTTTTCTCTTGTGTCGCTTTGTAACGGCTTTTCTTTAAGGGTTTATCTTCTTTTTCAGCATATTGTGCTGGTAAAGCACGTTCTAGTTCATATCCAGGGACAATTGTTCGTTCAAAAGTTCGACCAATTAATGCTTCGATATTTTCTAAAAACTGTTCATCTTTAGGGCTAACTAATGAAATTGCCGTACCAGACTTTCCTGCTCGGCCTGTACGGCCAATACGGTGTACATAATCTTCGGCAAGATAAGGCAAGTGAAAGTTAACAACGTAAGGTAAATCAGGAATATCTAATCCTCGGGCTGCAACATCGGTAGCAACAAGCACGCGAACTTTTCCTTGTGTAAATTGTTCAAGGGCTTTGTTTCTTGCACCTTGTGTTTTATCACCATGACACAACGCCGACTTAATTCCGTCAAGCTTAAGTTCTTTGGCGAGTATATTTGCACTTTCTTTGGTACCTGCAAAAACAAGTACTTGCTGCCAATTATTAATACCAATCAATTCTGATAACAATTCACATTTACGTGTTTCTGATACCCAATAAACTGATTGTTTAACCTTGCCTGATGTTGAGTTTTGACGTGAAACTTCTAAGGTTTTTGGCGTATGTAAGACTTGTTTAGCTAACGTTTTCACTTTATTTGAAAATGTTGCTGAAAACATCAATGTTTGATGTTTTTGCTTAATAACACTGATTAATTGCTGAATGTCATTTAAAAAACCCATATCTAGCATACGGTCAGCTTCATCTAAAACAAGAAATTTAACTTGTGATAAATCTACATTTCTCGCCACTACATGCTCAAGTAGACGCCCAGGTGTAGCAACAAGTACATCAACACCTTGCTTTAACATTCTAGTTTGTGGTGGCATATTTACACCACCATAAACTGCACCACAGCTTAATGGTAAAAATTCACTATAGCTTTCTATATTACGGGCAACTTGTTGAGTAAGCTCACGCGTTGGCGTTAAAATAAGTGCACGAATGGTTTTTGATGAATTATTATCACTCGGAATTTTAGCTAAAGCCTCTAGTATTGGTAAACTAAAAGCGGCTGTTTTACCGGTACCTGTTTGCGCACTTGCCAGTAGATCAACTCCAGACCGAATAAGCGGTATAGCTTGCTGCTGAACAGGCGTCAACGTTTTATAACCACAGGCTTTAACTGCCTTTAATAGTTCAGCCGACAACCCTATTGCATCAACACTCATATATCACCACTTATCAAAAAAAACGAAACCCAAAATTAAGGCGCGCATTCTAGCATAGTTTAAAGATTATTCATCAGACTATTTTTGCCAGATCCCTTTCGTCAAATTAAAACGATTATGCTCGCTTTCACTTGGCTTATAGCTCGGCAATTTTCCTTGGTTATGTTGCTGATGATAGTCTTGAGTAATACTCACCACAACTTTAGACAAGAGTAATAAAGCCGTGACATTAACAACCGTCATAAGCCCTGTAGATAAATCAGCTAAAGCAATAACTTGAGGTAAACTCGCTACTGAACCAAAAATCAACATCGCCAAAAATCCACAACGTAAAAACCAATGTCCAAGTGGATTATCCATATTTAAATACTTCAAATTATTTTCAGCATAAGCAAAGTTAGCAACAATTGAGGTGAAGCCAAACAGTAAAATAGCGATAGTAATAAAATCGCTTCCCCATGCGCCCACTTGATAAGCTAACGCTTGCTGAGTTAATTGTATTCCCTGTGCATCGCTACCGGTTTCTTTAAATAATAAAATAAGAAAAGCGGTGCAAGAACAAATAACAATAGTGTCAAAAAACACGGCAAGCATTTGTATGTAACCTTGTGAAACAGGATGAGGAGGATAAGGTACTGCGGCGGCGGCGGCATTGGGTGAGCTACCCATCCCCGCTTCATTAGAATAGAGACCACGTTTTATGCCTTGGACAATTGCCGCACCAACTAAACCGCTGCCCGCTTCTTTTAAACCAAAAGCAGAAGCAAATATATCGCTAATAATGGCAGGGATTTTTTCAATATTTAAAAAGATAACCGCTAGACAGACCAATAAATAAGCAAGTCCCATAAAAGGTACCGTTATTTCCGCAAAACGAGCGATGTTTTTCAAGCCACCAAAAACAATAAAGGCCGTTGCTATAGTAATGACAATCCCAGTAAATAACGGGTTAATACCAAAAGAGCCATCAAAGGCACTGGTAATCGAATGGGCTTGCACTGAGCTAAAAACAAAACCATAACCGAAAAATAAACACAGCGAAAAAGTTACCGCAAGTTTTTTACTTTTTAAGCCTTTGCTCATGTAATAAGCAGGACCACCACGAAAGTTTCCGTTGGCGTCTTTTTCTTTATAGAGTTGGCCTAATGCACTTTCAGCAAAGGCAGTTGCCATACCAACAAGAGCAATAAGCCACATCCAAAAAACAGCACCAGCGCCACCTAAGGTAATAGCGACAGCAACCCCCATTAAATTTCCGGTGCCGACACGGGCGGCAAGTGAAGTACATAATGCTTGAAAAGAAGAGATGCCCTGACTGTCTGTTTTTCGACTTAATTTAAGTAACGTAAACATGTGAGTAAAGTGGGTTATTTGCAGGCACTTTAATCGCCAAGTAAACCAAATACCACAACCGGTCAGTAAATAGATAAGGACACTGCCCCATAAATAACCATTGATTGTACCTATCCATTGTTCTATCAAAATATCTTTCTCACCTTTTTAGATTATTACTAATTATCATAACAAACAAAGTACTACCAGCGTTAGACCCTATTAGTGTTAAGAAAAAAAATAGTACTAAGCAAAAAAACCAGTGACGGATCACTGGTTTTTTTCATTTGATAAACTTACTTACAGCGCTTTTAGTATTTTATCTACCGAGTCTTTAGCATCGCCGAATAACATTTGGGTATTATCTTTAAAGAATAGTGGATTTTGTACACCAGCATATCCTGTGCTCATTGAGCGTTTAAAAACAATAACTTGTTTAGCATTCCATACTTCTAACACGGGCATACCGGCAATAGGACTGGTTGGATCTTCTGCTGCCGCGGGGTTAACTGTGTCGTTAGCACCAATCACTAACACAACATCCGTTTTAGGGAAGTCATCATTAATTTCATCCATGCTAAGGACAATATCGTAGGGCACTTTTGCTTCGGCTAACAAAACATTCATATGGCCAGGTAAACGTCCAGCAACTGGATGAATAGCAAAACGAACATCGATCCCCTTCTCTTTTAATACTCGAGTCAATTCATAAACAGGGTACTGTGCTTGAGCGACAGCCATGCCATAACCAGGCGTGATAATGACTGATTTAGCCGCAGATAACAGGTCAGCAACCGCTTCGACATTAACTTCAACGTGATCGCCATAATCGGTATCATTGTCAATGACAACGTCTGTACCAAAGCCACCAGCAATAACACTTATAAAAGAACGATTCATCGCCTTACACATAATGTATGACAATATAGCTCCTGATGAGCCAACCAAAGCGCCGGTTACAATTAATAAGTCATTATTAAGCATAAAACCAGCCGCTGCTGCTGCCCAACCCGAATAAGAATTGAGCATAGAGACCACTACGGGCATATCTGCTCCACCGATAGAAGCGACTAAATGCCAACCAAAAACAAGCGCAATAAAGGTCATAAAGTACAAAGCGTTAACATCGCCACCACTTTGCACAAAGCTAACAAGTAAAATAAAAGTAACAATGCCTGCCACTAAGTTTAACTTATGGCGATGCGGTAACATTAATGCCGAAGAACTGATAACACCACGTAACTTAGCAAAAGCGACAATTGAACCGGTAAAAGTCACCGCACCAATAAAGACTCCTAAGAAGACTTCAACAAGATGAATATTAGTCGCCATCTGTTGAGTATCAGTCAAATTTAGTAGTAATGAGTGGTCCATTTCAAAATAACTGTTAAAGCCAACAAGTACCGCAGCTAAGCCAACAAAACTATGTAAAATAGCGACCAGCTCTGGCATCTGTGTCATTTCAACTTTTTTGGCTAAATGTAAACCAATAAAAGCACCAACTGACATGGCAATAAATATCACTAAAACATTATCAACACGTGGGTCGGCAATGGTTGCGATTAAAGCAACGGCCATACCCGTAATGCCATACCAATTACCTGTTTCAGCCGTTTCTTGCTTACTTAACCCTGAAAGACTAAAAATAAATAATAATGCAGCAACAATATAAGCTGCGCTAATTAACCCTTGAGAAAATTCCATCAATGCGCCCCTTATCTTCTAAACATTTTTAACATACGTTTGGTCACTACAAAGCCACCAACAATATTTATTGTGGCAATGAGCACCGCAATCCCCGCAAGTATTTGTATTAATATATTGTCTTGCCCTATTTGTAACAAAGCGCCAACAATAATAATGCCCGAAATGGCATTAGTAACACTCATTAAAGGCGTATGCAGCGAATGACTGACATTCCACACCACGTTGTAACCAATGACACAAGAAAGTACAAAAACAGTGAAATGAGAGAGAAAATCCGCGGGAGCAACACTGGCCACCCAAGCAAACAATAACGCGCCTATTGCCATAAACAGGTGTTTTTTAGTTTGTGATGCGGGTTCTACTTTCTCTTCGACCGCTTTAATTTTTACTGTAGCAGGTTTAGTCGGTGCCGCACTGACTTGGATTGGTGGTGGCGGAAAGGTGATTTCATCATGATTAACGACGGTCATGTTTCGAACCACTTGATCTTCAAAATCAACCGTAATGGTACCATCTTTATTTGGACACACTAATTTAGTTAAATTAACCAAATTATTTGAATAAAGCTGTGATGCTTGATTGGGTAAACGAGAGACTAAATCTGTGTAACCAACAATTTTAACACCATCAACATTAGTAACTTTACCCGGAACGGTTAATGCACAATTACCACCGCCCGCGGCCGCTAAATCAACAATAATTGAACCGGGTTTCATTGAATGAACCATGGCTTCTGTAATTAATTTAGGCGCTGGTTTGCCTGGGATCATCGCTGTGGTAATAATAATATCAACATCTTTGGCTTGCTCTGCAAAAAGTGCCATTTCAGCATCAATAAATGCTTTACTCATTTCTTTTGCGTAACCATCGCCTGATCCCGTATCTTCAGGCTCTTCGTAGTCAAGCTCAAGAAACTCTGCGCCCATACTTTCAATTTGTTCTTTTACTTCAGGGCGCGTATCAAAAGCGCGAACCACAGCGCCTAAACTTCCAGCGGTACCAATAGCAGCAAGACCGGCAACACCCGCACCAATGATCATTACTTTTGCTGGTGGCATTTTACCCGCAGCAGTAATTTGTCCTGTTAAGAAGCGTCCAAAAAGATGGGTTGCTTCAATAACAGCGCGATAGCCGGCAATATTCGCCATTGAACTTAGTGCATCCATTGACTGAGAGCGAGTCATACGTGGCACCATTTCCATGGCAAAGGTCGTAATTGATTTTGCGCGTAAGGCTTCGAGTAACTCTGGACTTTGCGCCGGTGCAATAAAACTGACTAAATGTGCGCCATCTTTCATTTGTGCAACTTCATCAAGTGAAGGTGCATTTACTTTAAAAATAATATCTGACTGCCAGCATATTTTTTTAGTGACTAATGAAGCTTCTGCGTCGGCAAACTCTTCATCAGTAAAACTGGCTTTTGTGCCAGCTCCTTTTTGTACTTGGACACTAAAGCCAAGCTTAAGTAGAGCAACTACCGAGCTTGGCGATGCTGCTACTCGGTTTTCCCCTGTTAGTGTTTCTTTAGGTATTCCAATATTCATAAGCCACCTTTTTTAAAAGATCGCAACTTCAACGTAAATTAAGATAAAGCTGCAACATATTACTTTTCTTATGGGTTTTATAATTAATGTTTTACCATCAATTGAATGAATTTCATACACCTAAAAATAATAACGGCTATTTTCATAATAAATATAGCTAGTTCCCCAGAACTAACTTTTGATCAGTCAAGGGGAAGTTCACCGAGGAGAATAAGGTAAAACTACAAAATAATTAATTTAACATCGCCAAATTTTGCTTAGCAACTTGCTCTTTTTCAACATACTGAAACCATTGTTTAGCTGCTTTAGCCGAACTTTTAATTTTTTTTGCTTGTTCAAAGGCAGATAAAGATTCGCCAAGTTTTTGCAGATTAAATTCCGCCATACCTTTGGCTAAATACATATTACCCAGACTAACTTCTGAAGCTAAGTCACCACGACTTAGTGCTTCATTAGCTGAATTAATAGCAAGTTGCCATTTCTCTAAGTTTAAATAAGCTTGTGCTAAAGCAGCATCAAACTTACCTGTTTCAGAGATTTCTGCGGCTTTAATTAATACCGGAATTGATTTTTCATCATCTTTTGCCGCTATGTATGCATTAGCCAGCATCTCTAAATATTTTTCTTGGGCGATAACTTTACCACTGTCTATTGCTTCAGCGAGTAAGTTTGCCGCTTTAATTGGCACGTTATGAAAACGATAAAGCTGTACTAAGGTGACAATGTCAGTTGACTGAGTCACATAGCCCGCTTGCCAAGCGCTTTCCATTACCGCAAGTTGCTTATCTTCTTGGCCAATTTCACCATACATCGCTGAAAGCTGTAACCAATATTTAGGTTTATTGTAATAACGAACCAGGTTTTCTATCACAGCGGTTACTTCAATTGGCTGCTTTAATTCAAAGTAATTTGCACGTTGCAAAATCAACCAATTTTCTTTGGGGATTTCATTGGCCGCAATACTTTGTTCAATAGCCTGTGAAACATAGTGCAGAGACTGCTGATATTGTTTATTTTGATAATAAACTTGCGCAAATAAGACTTGTTGAGTATCGGTAATAGCTTTGTCGTTAGTTGCTTGCCACAAAACTAAAAACTTTAAAGATTGTGGAAAGTTTTGCATTTGCATTGATAATTGCGCTAAAGAATAGAGTGTCGACAGCCTTAATGTTTCAGGGATCGCCTTTTCATCGATAACTTTTTCAAAGCTATCGATAGCTGAAGCGACATCGTCATTACCGTAATACATAAAGCCATAAAAATTCCATAACATCGCACGTTCGTAACTGTTTAAGCTATCAATGCGGTCTTGCACTTCATCAAGTACATCAAAGCCCTCTAAACCGTTACCTTCATCAGCAAGTTTTTGTGCTCTTGCTAATTGCGTATAAACACGGTTACGCATCGCGGGTACTTTCACTGAGGTTGTTTCTTTACCCAACTGTGCTGATGATTGCGCATTTGCAATATTGCCACCCATATTTTGGTTAAATATTACCGGAGCGCTAAAGAGTAACGCGATTGAAAGGCACGATAGTGCTTTTCTTTTTAATGTTGTCATTTTAGTCATCACCGACTCCTTAGCCTTCTATTTGGAAAGAAATTTTATTCTGCACGCCAGCAACTTCCATAGCGACACCATCAACTACCCGTGGTTTGTACTTAAATTTTAATGCTGCCGCCATTGCCGCTTGATCAAAAATACCTTCAGGTTTAGCTTCAACAACTATAGCGTCTCGCACTGAACCATTTTTAGTGACAATAAATTCAACAATAACATACCCTTCAATGCCCCGAGATTGAGCACGACGTGGGTAAATAGGTGAGACTTTCACTATTGGCAAATAGTCGCCATCACCGCCACTTAAACTTAAGCCCCCGGCTAAACTTAAATCAGTTTGAATATCAGCACCAAACCCGCTAGCAGTACTTAATGCATTGGGGTTAGCTTGTTGCATTTGTGGTTGCTGCATTTGCGGTGGTGGTGCTTTAGGCGCTGGTGGTTTTTGTGGTTTTCGTTCTTTTTTTGTCAGTTGCTGCTCTTTTTTCAATCTAATAAAGTCGAGCACATTACCGCGAGGCGCTTCAGTCAAGGCATTATTACCACCAGAAATAAGCGCTTGCATCCCCCATAAAAGAAAGAAAGTCATCACCACAGCAAGTAATAAACCTATGCTGTAACGGGCAGGAGTGTTCATCACGGTTGCCATGATTTATCCCTCTTGAGCTGCAATTGAAACATCAAAAACACCCGCTGAACGAGCAGCGTCCATCACTTTAATTAACGTATCAGTTGTCGATGCTTTATCGGCTTGAATAACAACAGTACCCTGAGGGTTTTCTGCCTTTAAGCGTTCAATATTGGCTTGTACGGCTCGAATATCAATACGACGCTTATTGATCCAAATATCGCCTTTATCACTAATTGCTACTAAGATATTGGCACGTTCCTTTTTAACGGCAGTAGCCGCTTCTGGTCGATTCACTTCAATACCCGCTTCTTTAACAAACGAGGCAGTAACAATAAAAAATATCAATAAAATGAAGACCACGTCCAACATAGGCGTCATGTTAATTTCTTCGGCTTCTTCTTGTTCTTGTAAAATATTTGATAATTGAGAACGCATAACGTTACTCCTTAATTAAACTGCTAATTATTGGTGAGCCATCGGAAGGCTGTCTTCCATTTGCTCGGTTCTACGTTTCGTTTTACGCTGTAACCATGTCACCATAAATACACCAGACAATGAGCCCACCATGCCTGCCATTGTTGGAATAGTCGCGCGCGAAACGCCTGAAGCCATTGACCGTGCATTACCGCTGCCCGAGATTGCCATAACATCAAACACTTCAATCATACCGGTTACCGTGCCCATCAAACCAAGCAGTGGACACAAGACAACTAAACATTGAATTAAGGTAACGTTAGTTTTAAGCATTTCGGTGGCTCTTGAAATATGAGCAATTCTTATGTGCTGGGCATTCCATGAATGTCGTTCTGGGCGTTTAAACCAACTTTTAATGATGTTTTCTTTCACCGTTTTATAACTGTGCAAGTAAAAAAATAATCGTTCAAAAATAAGTAACCACATTAAACAAATAACCGCGGCGATAACGCTTAACACTAGCCCCCCCGTATCCAAAAATTCTTGGATACGATTCATCATTTCGATGAAGAGGATCATGGTTTATGCTCCTTGCTTTGATGTCAGCGGTTTTTCAGAGTTTTCTGAGCGTTCGGCTAAAATCCCTGCACTTTGTTGTTGTAAAATATTAATAATACCGCGACTTCGGGTGTTGAGCAGTGTAGAAATAAAGACCATGGGAATAGCAACAACTAAGCCCAGTACCGTTGTTACTAACGCTTGAGAAATACCACCTGCCATTAATTTAGGGTCACCTGTGCCAAATAAGGTAATCGCTTGAAAGGTATTGATCATCCCTGTAACTGTGCCTAACAAACCAATTAAAGGCGCAACTACTGAAATGATTTTGATGAAAGTGAGCCGAGTTGTTAATACAGGGACTTCTTTTAAAATACTTTCAGAGAGCTTTAACTCTAAGGTTTCAACGTTATCAAGGGGGTTTTTATCTTGGACTAACATAACCCGACCCAGTGGATTGTCATTTGATGCTTGCTCGCTCTTTAATTGACGATTGACTTTACTGCCAATGAAAAAGAGTGTGATAAAACGTTCAATCGCAATCAGTAAACCAATGAGACCAATCGCTAAAATAACATAACCAACCGCACCACCTTGTTCAACGCGTTCTTGTAAGTCAGGTGCTTGTACTAATAATCCTAAGATTGAACCACCTGTTGGGTCTAAAGCAAAAGGAACGACTTGATTAGTGCTTGAAGTGAGTGCATTAGCACTTGTTAAATAACGACTTGAGGGTTGTCTCATTAATTGGGCAACAGAAGCTGTTTCATCAATATATTCAAGGTACTTTCCTTGTGAAACCAGATTAAAACCACCAACACGCACCACATCTGCTTGGCTTTTCTCACCGTTTGCTAACACAATTTCTCGGCTAAATTTATGTACTTTTCCACTTTGTGTCATTTCACGTTGTAGTTCAAACCACAAACGTTCAATTTCTTCAATGGAGGCTAATTTTGATGAGGAGCCCATACTTTGTGCAAACTCATCAAGAAACTGACCTCGACCAGGAATTTGTGCTGAAATAACAGAAGTTTGAAATTTACTGCGCGTATCGCCAGCGACTTGTTGTAATACACCAAACAATTCTTTTAATTCACCCATACGCTTATTAAGCGCATCGGTATTATTACCTAAGGTTACATCGTTATCTTGAAAGTTTTTTTCAAGTTGTGTACTTAAGTTAATCGCTTGATCTCGCTGCTGTCTTGCTTGGTTTAATAATTGGATTTGTTGGCTTTTTTTCGCATTGAATTCTGCTTCTCTATCCTGATTTTGCTTACTTTGTGCAATTTTTCCTTGCGCTAATTGTGACAGTAAGTCATCTAAACTCGTTGCTTGTTGCGCGATGGCATTGCCACTGAATACTGAAACAGCTGACAAAGTTATTGCCGATATTAATAGAAGTAATTTTTTCATGGGTTATTCCTTATTCGGCCGAGTTTTGCGTTACGGGGACAATAATTAAATCGGGGGCAAGTTGTTTACGAGCAATGCGTAATCCTTTATTAATATCTAAACGATATTGCGCTGAAAGAGGCTGCCATGATCTAGAAGCGTTATCCCACAAACCTAACTTTTGACCGTCACGTGTTTGATACACTAGACTTACGCGGCCAATTCTGAGGAAATCAACATTTTGCTCACTACCATCAATATCAATTAAGCCCGAATACGCCTCTATTGTTCGCCCATAATCAACTTCAATTTGATAAGCGGCGAGTACTCGGCGAAACTTTTCAGAAATAGCAACATCAGCGCGTTCCATCATACTGTGTAAATCAGCAATACGTTTATTACGCTCAGTTGTTAAAAATTGCACATCCAAGGTAATAAAGTTTGCTAAGGTTTCAATCATACGCGCCATTAATGGTGAAACTTGTCGTTCTATAATGCTCACTTGTTCCATTGACACTGCGATTTGGTCAAGCTCTTTCAATTGGTTCGCCACTTGGGTTTTCATTTGCTGGTTATAAACAGTTAAGCCATCAATTTCCTTGTTAATGGTTTTAAACTGTTGTGACTTCGTTTGTATTTGCTCGTTAATGTCATTAACACGCTGTTGAGACTGACTGGCCGATTGGTTGATTTCTTGACCAGCATCAACGACTTGGCTGAGCTGTTTATCATTATCGGCTAGTGTGGGTGTTGCATCGCTAATTAAGCTAGTTGTGCTTAAGCTCAGTAATAAACAAGCTTGTGCAATTTTCGAAAGAGTCATAAAAACCTTTTGCCTTTGTTTGAGCTAATCAGATCTTATTTGATTACCCCTAAAATTAATGTCGATAATATTAATGGCTAAATATGACAATTAAGTTTCAGGAATATTGCCGATTTATTAAATGACAAGGTTGTGACATTTTTCTTACGCTGGAAATTAAGGTTGATATTAATAATTTATCTGGGGGATTGTGGAGGAGTCATTAAAATGAAAATCGTGTCAATAAATCAGAATTTTATGGTTGCACAAGATGCTTGAGTTAATGACTGCTTCAAGATAATAGCTGGCGTAGGTAATTGTCATTTAAACGACAACTTTACTTAAGCAGCAGACGGTTAAGCAGGCAAGCGTACGTTTATTATTACCTCAACTGCGGACATTAACTCTTGTAGGTTAAAGTTGATTCGGATTAGACTTTATATCGCTATTTTGTCGCACTTCACAGTTGATATTATGTGTCACACATTTACTCAATAGCCTTTGACATAAACATACTATATGGATCTTCTTGATAGTTACCAAAAGGGGCACATGGTTGAAAACCAAATTGTTGATAAAGTTTTTGTGCTGGAATAAACGCATCCATAGTACCCGTTTCCAAACTTAATCTTTTATACGAACGAAGAGTCGCTTGTTCAACGATATGCTCTAATATCTTACGAGCAATACCTTTACGTAAAAACTTGGTCGATGTGCGCATAGACTTTATCTCGCAATGATCTTTATCAAGTTCTTTTATAGCGCCAATACCAGCTAAATCTTGATTAACCCATAAACTCCAGAACGTTACATCGGGGTGTTCAAGTGCACGTAAATCTAGCGCGTGAACACTTTCTGGAGGTGAGTGAGCTAGCATATCTTCATGATGTTCTTGTAACAAAAAAATTACAGCTTCATGTCTTAATTCGCCAAGCTTAATATCCATATTGCACCTTTGTTTACCTGTATACCTAACGCCCATTCAGAAGCTAAAATAAGCGAGGCACGAGCAATGGCCAGCTTTTTTAGTCCTTTGGAATACCTTGTTATTTGCTAATTACGAAGAAAATGAACACTATATTTGTAGTAACTTGGGATATTACTATGTTCAATATCAACAACTTTATAGCTATTATATTCTGGAGTTTTTGCAATAAACGCCATAGCTTTTTCATATAAAGCTGAATCAGTTCCTTCTTGAAATTTTACATCTGTAGCCCATTGGGGAGGTGGGCCTCCGTAGTAAATCTTTAAAGTATAAATATCGTTAGTCTTAGCTATAGGCTCGAAGGTTGCTCCATAGGTTGATGTTGTAACGCAAGATGTTGTATTTAGTAAAACGATTAAAACAACACAAAGCTTGATCAATAATTTCATTAACACTCCTATGCTAAAAGGCACATAACACCTAATTTACAGGCAATAAATAGTTGGTTAAAATAAGTGACGAAGGACAAAAACCAACTGTTTTTTGTCCTTGTTTAATTTCTTATTATATTTCTATTTTAAACGAAGAGTAAGTTTTGCAACCCTACGACCTAAGTGCTTTGCCGTTGCAAGATCAACTTCATGTGCGACACTATTAGTCGTTTGGGAAACGACTCCTAATTGGCAACCTAATCGATTTAAAGTAGAACTATCTGTTCCATATGAAGCATCAATATTCACCCACAACATACCATGCTGACTTGCTAAAATAGCCATGTATTGCAAAGTACTTGATTGGTCACCATTAAGGCCTGTTCCAGAGGTGAATCCAGCAGATACTTTATCGGCCCACTCTTGGCTCTGCCAATGTTCACTTGAAGCATCCGCAAAAGCCTTGAATTGAGCTGATACACTTCCCATATATGTTGGGCTTCCAAAGATGATCGCATCGCATAATTTTAGATCGTCAAATAACTCTTCGTTTTCAAATCTTCCTTCAAAGATTTCACGCCCTTCAATTTTATGTTCAAGCACAGTTATTCCATGTTCTTTTTTAGCACCTAAAGCAATTGCTTTAGCAAGTTGTCCTGTGACATCACTCTTAGAAAAATAGACTATCGCTATGCGGGACATCGATTTAAAACTCCTTTATTCTATTATGTATAATAGAAAACTAACACCTTGTTAAGAGGCAAAACACCCTTGATTAAAATAAGCGACAAAGGAGCAAAAGCCAACTGTTATTTGTCCTGCTTTAATAGCTTAGAGGTAAACGTCTCCGGAACAACAGCATTAGCGACTGATTTAAATAACACTACCCACAACGCCAACAAACTAAACCAATATAATTTTGCACCCTCTGTTTTTAACTCTCGTACTTTGGGTTCCATATATACATATGAAAGTAGAATGTTATTTTTTGATTTTATTTGATGGATTAATCCACTTTCATGCCAAATAGAAACATTAGATCCAACCTTTAAACTTCGAGCTAAGTTTTTACACTTACCCTCGCCAATACCCACTGCTGAAAAAGTATCTTGGTATGAGCCAATATTAAGATCGAAGTATGAATATACTTTATCAGTTTCATCATCTATTACTTCTTCTTTATGACATTCGACAAAGTCAATTTTTGTTGAGTATTCATGTATGTCCGTTAAATCAGTAACTATATATTTAGGTATTACAAAGGCGAGTACAGCTAAATTGATTAAGATAAAACCCAAAAAAAACAGCTTACGCTTTTTTCCATTTCCCTCAGCAGAGAATTCAATGATAAATTCATTTTCATCATCGTCCTTGTCTTCCTGCTCTTCAATTTCTTTGGCTTTTTTTTCAAACTCTCCACTTTCTTTTCTTCGTTGAATTTCTTCACATAACTGCTTATATCGCTCAGGGAATTTATCCTTATCGATATTTTCGTTAACATCAAATAATTCATCCAATGTGTAATTTGAATAGTTGATTGACACGATAATTCCTTTACCTTGAACGCCTCATTAAGAGGTAAATAATGGTTGGCTAAAATAAGTGACAAAGGAGCAAACAGCCAACTGTTATTTGCCTTGCTTTAATGACTTATAAACAGTTAATCACTACACTCGACTTTAGCATAATCGCCACCACTAATTGTACTATCAGGTATAGTAAAACCTCTGTTTTCAGCTAATTGCGAATCACTTTCCTGAATAGTAAATACATGCAACTTTCCTGTTCCCCCTCCACAGACTGAGGGGTAATCAACTAGTGTTAAGTTACCACAGCTTTCAGCTTTAACTTCAATACCAGCTTCTTGCAGATAACTCTTAGTTAATGATATTGATAAACCATTATCCTGACACTGTAACTCCCCTGTACTTATATATACTTCAATATTATTGTCAGAGTCCGATTGGTTGCAACCGGAAAGAGATACCAGTATTGGTAGTATTAGGTAGATAAACTTCATAGCGTACTCCATTACTTTATTTAGATTTATAGACACAATGACTCCCCACAAGGTGCTAGCCTCTAAATGTGGGTTAGTTTTACAAACCAGAGCCATAATATATGTGTCAACATTATCAAGCAGAGGCTAGCATGATAAAACATAACATACTTTTCATTGGCTTAGATACCCATAAAACATTTACTGAAGTCGCTTATATTGAAGACCAACGTGGCGCTAAATCAACTCATCTAGGTAAAATACTCAGTAATAAAGCCGCCTTTAAAAAACTTGCACGACAATTACAATCAAAATATCCAGATGCCACACTTCATTTTGTTTACGAAGCAGGTCCTTGTGGCTATTGGATTTACCGCTTTCTCACCAGCCTTAATCATTGTTGCTATGTCATCGCACCTTCTCTTATCCCTAAAAAACCAGGAGATAAAATCAAAACCGATAAACGTGATGCGCTCAAACTTGCAAAGCTGCTCAAGTCTGAAGACTTAACATCTATCTATGTCCCTGAGCCCGAAGATGAAGCCGTACGGGACTTATCTCGGGCACGAGAAACAGGCATGAAAGACTTAAAGGATGCTAAATATCAACTTAAAGCATTGTTATTACGTAACAACATTAACAGCAAAATAAAAGATAACTGGTCATTACAACATTTGCGTTGGCTCGCTGAATTAGTATTACCTCATCCTTGTCAGCAAATTGTTTTGCAAGAAGCGGTTTTAACCATTAATGAACGACTAAAACGCTTAAAAAGGCTGGATAATGAATTAACACATCAAGTGAAAAACTGGCGGTTTTATCCTGTAGTTAAAGCGATACAGGCGCTCCGTGGTGTGAGGTTATTAGTCGCCACAGGAGTGATTGCCGAACTAGGTGACTTATCACGGTTCGACCATCCCAGAAAATTAATGAGTTACCTTGGTCTTGTACCAAGCGAACATTCAAGTGGCGATAAACGCCATTTAGGTGCTATTACCAAATGCGGTAACAGCCGTGCAAGACGACTACTGGTCGAAGGTGCACATTCGTATAAACACAACGCCAATATTTCAAAAGAAATGCAATTAAGACAAGAAGGGTTAAGCAAAGAAATTATTGATATGGCTTGGCAAGCTCAACTGAGGTTGTGCCGCCGCTATCAACGACTCATGCATAAAGGCAAACATCGTAATGTGGTCGTTACGGCCATCGCCAGAGAAATGATCGCTTATATTTGGGCTATTTCTCGAGAGGTAGTGCTACCAAAAATTGATGTGAAGCTAAGAATATCGAGAGTACCTGCATGAATAAAAGTTTTGAGTTAGCGCATGGGATCAAGCATCGGGTGTGGCACAATCACCGACGGCGTTAGGACGGCAATAGCCTAACGGCTATTGAACCGCGAACATAGACTGAAGACAGGTGCCACGACGAAATGAGTAAGGTAGGCGCTGCTAGCAAACAAGTTAGTAATCCACGAATATCAGCATGATAACCGACGAAATTACTTGCTTCATTCTATGCGTTAACTCACTTAATACTAAAAGTGAATACAATGGTTCTGAAATTAATGAACAAGGATCAGTGTATTTAACTTGACGTGGGGAGTCATACCAACGCCACGTTAAGCGGCAAATAATTGTTGACTAAAATAAGCGACGAAAGAGCAAATAGCCAACTTTTTTTACCTTGCTTGAATGGCTTATATGCGTCTTGCCTATTTAGTGTTCAGAACTAGAGCTACTTCCCTTGCTCTTTTTATTTAAAATCTGGGATATTTTTTCTTTTTCCCATTCTTCACCAAAGGGTTGAAATACCTGGAAAGCAAGGCCAGCAATAAGCGCACCAAAAGATAAGAATACAACAATCAATGGACCTAAATTTTCTCCATCATTGTAGTTAGGCAACATAAAGAGGAGAAAGATTGCAATTAAAAGTGCAGAGAATGTATAAAAATATTTTATAGATTTAACCTTCTCTTTTGCTTTATTTTGCTGAGAATGATCTTTAATCATATTGGCATCCCCTTCTGTTTGGAGGTTTTTTTCATGATCTATAGCACATATAAGCTCATCAGTTGAGATTTCAAAAACCGCAGCCAAAGACTTCAAAGTTTCAATTCCAATGCTCTCTCCTTTTTCTACTCTTTGAATTGTGCGAACATTTAAATCGCTTAGTTGCGCCAATTGTTCTTGAGACCAGCATTTTTCGAGTCTTAATGATTTCACAGGTAACTCCATTTATTGTTGAATGCTGATGCACTATACACCAAGGGCATCCTGTCGGTAATGACAAACAGACGACAAATAGCCGACAGACATAAATTTACGCTTGGCACCAACGCCTCATCAAGAGGAAATTTATAGCGGGCTAAAATAACGACGATGGAGCAAAAGCCAACTGGATTTTCTCCGTGTGAATGCCTTATATACTATTTTTACTATGATACAGAAGCGTTTACAACTTCCAACGTTCCATTGCGCTGAACTATGTGAACGAAAGCTAGGAACTCATCATCTGATTTTGAATACCATTGCTTCCAAAAAACCCTTACGTCACTTTTTTTTCTAATGACACCAACCAACTCTCGTTTTGTAAAAAAACCAAGAGTTTCTTGATATGCTTTGCACTGTTTTTCAAGCTCATCTTTAGTGACGATACTTTTCATATTGTCACTAAAATCTCGCACATGCTTTTCATGGTCAATTTGAGTCGAAGCATCCATAAGGTTATCCATTATAGGATTAACTATTTCTAATATTTCGTCATTTGAAAGCTGCAACCAATTCATAAATACTCCTAAATAGCTAACGCTCCACTAAGAAGCTTTTAATTGTTGGCTAAAATAGTTATACACAAACGACAGCCAACTTTTTTGTCCGTTTGAATACCTTGCTATGTGTCATTTTTAATCGACTTTATCTGCTTTCTTTCGGCCTCAGTTAATACATTATACCAGCGAGGATAGGACCAACCATAACCCCATCTAAATGACGTAGGAAAATATGGGCTTCCTCCCACTCGCACACCCGCTAACATTAGCTTAGCAATTTGAGGCTCCCCAGTTTTTGAAACACACTGATGAAGTTCTTTATCTGCAACCAGCCTCTCTTCATAAGTTCCACCTTGCCAATAAGCATAATCGTGAGCAGTACAGCAAGATAACCATAGCTCTTTATGATCAAATGTACCGTCAGGGAAAGAACTGCAACCATCTGATGTGAAAGGTTTAATATTTTCAGCGTTCACTGTAACTGAAAAAAGTAGAAGGATAAAAACAAAAACTATACGCATACACTTTCCATGACTGACAACGCCTCATTAAGAGGAGATTTATTGTTGGTTAAAATAACGTCGAAGGAGCAAAAACCAACTGTATTTTGTCCTTGTTTAATTTCTTGTCAGGCATTTTTACACCTATATTTTTGTTGCATATACTGTACGGATAACTTGGCTATTTTTTCAAGAACATCCAGTTTGATATCGGATAGTTTATTAATGTACAAACAAGATTTGCCAAGTTTATGTTTACCTAGTTCCTGTAATAAGCCTTCAATTTTGTCAAAACCAGGCATTATGTAAACCACTAAGTTTTGTTTTCTAGGAGAGAACGAGATTACTGCGGAATCTCCTTCACGACCGCTATCGTATTTATAGTGATATTTACCGAAGCCAATTATGCTGCCACTTAAATAAGGCTTATATCCAGAGACTCTTTCCAAAAAAGGTAACAAGGCAAATGAATCCGATTTTCTGGTCTCATTTTCAATGCGCGATATAAAATTGGTAATTTCTTCCATTTCACTGCTCCATAATTATCGAAATGTCTCACCCATTAAGAGGCTTTAATTGTTGGTTATATTGTGAAGTGAAGCCAAGCTTAACCTAACCAACGGTTAAAAGATCTGCTTGAATGGCTTTTTATACGTATTTACCACCATATTTCAAAGCTATACTGGGATCTTTAATAGATCCATCAAGTATCAATTGAGCAACTATTGAATTAAAATAAAATCTACATATCGAAGAGTTCCATCAGGATTGCTAAGTGTATAACCGCTTGAAGTGCTTCCATCTATGCTTGGAAAATCCAAGAAAATATGATTTGCTTCACTGTCATTCGTCAGAACATAAGAGATATAACAACCAGATGAATTACACCTGAAATATTGACTGCCACTCTGAACACTATCTATATAATTTTCAAAGAGTAGATTGATTTTAGACTCGAACTCAATATCCTGTTCCCTTACATCGTTACTGCTAAGCATATCTATGATGTCGGTTATTTCTTTTTCATTTTTCCCATTCTTTACTAAATTAACAATATCATCATCTAAATACAACGAAAGCTCATATTCAAAAACGTTTTCTTGATATTTACTATATGTACTATGAGTTACTTCACTAACTTGATTATCATCAGTCTCTATCTTTTCGATATTAGTCTTAATATCATTGTTGATTGAACTGGAAGAATTACTTGATGATATGTTTCTGGCAAGCCCCTTCTCTTGTATCTTCTTGCTAGATGACAAGTTATCAGCAAATTTTGTATTTATAGCCTCATCATTCAGTTTTACTTCAGGTGCGAAACTTAAAGTACCTTCCTGTCGGTATTGATAAATATTTAGAGATACCGAGCAACAAAATAGTAGGCTTAATATTTTACTCGAAGAATTCACACACAATTTCCCTATACGTTTAACGCCCTATTAAGAGGCTTTTAATTATTGGCTATAATGAGAAGCGAAACCGAGAAAACTGTTAGCAGTCACGCTTTAAATCCTTGTTGAACGAAGCCGCTCTGCGGCAGAGTAGCTTTGTAACTACCTTCCATACTCAATAATAGCATTGTCACTTCGATGATGCGTTATTGGAGTATAACCCCATGAATCAATTACAAGATCAACACTATAATTTTCTTTATGAACAACATCTTATCAACTTAAGACTACAAGGTAAACGTCCTTCAACCATTGATGCTTATGCCCGTGCAGTGCGTCGTATTACCGCCTTTTTTGATAAAACACCTGATACGTTAACCATGGCTGACTTAAAGCAATATTTCAACAGCCTCATTCAAACCCATTCTTGGAGCACTATTAAACTTGACCGTAACGGTTTGCAATTTTTTTACCGCTATACGCTCAATAAACAATGGGAGTGGCTTTCTATCGTCAAACCGCCGCAAGTAAAGCGCATCCCTGATATTTTAACGGTCAAGCAAGTCAGTGATGTGATTAATCAAACCAAGCAACTTCGCTATCAAGTGTTTTTTATGTCACTTTATTCTATGGGGTTACGCTTAAGTGAAGGACTTAACTTAACCATACATGATATTGATAAATCGACAATGCTAGTGCATGTTCGTGAGGGCAAAGGAGGGAAAGACCGTATGGTGCCTATGCCTGAGCACACCCTATTAGCCTTGAGGAATTATTGGACAACACATCGCCACGCGCTCTTGATTTTCCCAGGCCTTCATGTAAATGCGAAAACACACATGGATAAAGGCGGTGTTCAAAAATCCTTAAAAAAAGTACTGCGTGATTGTCGTATTCAAAAGCTCATTAGCCCACATTCACTTCGTCATTGTTTTGCGACTCACCTACTTGAACAAGGGCTTGATTTGCGTTCTTTGCAGCAATTGCTTGGACACGCCAGTCTCAACACCACCGCACGCTACACTCAACTCACCAAAGTTAAACAACGTGATATGTCACGCGCCGTAAATAAATTAACAGATAAGCTCAACATTACATGGTCTGTAAAATGAGTACCTTTATCGATTTACTTCGTCAACATCATCAAGCCCTTGAAACTCAGTATAGCGTTAAATTAACACCTGATATGCGTCACGCGATTTTTGCCATGCTTTCATGTAAAACTGCCCAGCAAGGAAAATCCTTATGGGCTTGTTCATCTTGTGAGCATCATGATAGCCAAGCGCTTTCTTGTGGTAATAGACATTGCCCACAATGTCAGCAAAGTACAACGTCAACGTGGCTTGAAAGACAAAAGCAAAAACGTTTACCTGTTGAGTATTTCATGACAACGTTTACGTTGCCCTATGAATTGAGAGCATTAGCTCGAAGACGACCTAAGGCCCTCTATCAAATCATGTTTAGTGTCAGTGCCTCGATTTTAAAAGACTTTGCACAGTACAATAACTTAGGAAAAATTGGCTTTACTTCCGTCCTTCATACACATAATCGAAAACGTGACCTGCATCCTCATATACATATTATAGTGCCCAATGGCGGTTATGATGCAAAACGTAAACAGTGGAAGAAAGGCAAGTCGGGTTATTTGTTTAATGCTAAGACTCTCGCTAAGGTATGGCGAGCTCGAATATTTGAGGCAATTAACCAACATCACGATTTGTCACTGAAAAACATTAAAATCATGCCCAAGAAATGGGTCGTAGATTGTAGAAAGGTTGGCTATGGTCTGCCTGCTTTAAAGTATCTTTCAAGATACCTTTATCGCGGTGTGTTAGCGGATAAAGATATTATTCATCATGATAAAGACAATGTGACGTTTCGCTATATAGATAGCACCACTAAAAAAACAGACACTCACACATTGCCCACATTGAAGTTCCTATTACTTATCTTACGCCATGTATTACCTAAGGGATTACAGCGCGTGAGAGATTATGGGTTGTTATCCTCTGGCGCACGAAAGCTACGGCTATTGATACAGCTGTTACTTACCGAATTCACTCATGTTTTACCGCCGAGCATTACGCCAATAAAGCCCAAAGCAACACGGGTTTGTCCGTGCTGTAAGCATCATATGTTATGTACGGGCGTCATTAGGGCTGGCTAATAAAATAAGAAAATAAGGATAATGGTTTTCGATGTAGAACAAGAGGAACGATTAAAATCTATGAATAAGTAGCCAAATTAACGAAAAAAAACACTCGTTTTTTGTTCTTTGGTTCAGTGCGCCTGGTATTTACATACCAGGCTAACCCACCTTGAAAATCAATCACGCTATTTACTATATAAAGCAGGCTCCGGGCTTGTCCAACACCCGAATAAGGTGTCGGCTGCGCGACACCTATTCTTATTTGTTATGTGACGCCTTCATTTTAAAACCGTATGATTCAAAACCAACTTTTTCAAAAAACTTTTGACCTCTATCATTAAATGACCAAACATCTAATTCAATATCATCGATATCTAGTCTACAGCATTCATTTTTTACATATGATATCAACTCATATCCAATACCAGCCTCTCGCTGATGTATATCAACTCCAATTCTCTGAAGGTAGCAATATTGTCGAGCACGTAGAATTTTTGTTTGCTCTGTAGTAACGAGATTGTACACCGCGTAGCCAACTACGCAGCCATCTATTTCTGCGACGATAAACCCCGGCGAATTTAGCCTTTCAAGTAATTCTAACTTGGCATCCTTTAAAAATATGGGTAAGTATCGCATTGGGCATGCGGCCACGTGAGCTTTTTGTGTTTCAACAACCAACCCAGCAATAATGGATAAGTCATCTTCATTGGCATTTCTAATCAACACTTAGCTTAATCTCCATAATCAAGGGGCAAATTGTAGTTGGCTAAAGCGAAACGGAACTAGCCAACTTATGTTTATTCTCGATTAAAATTTATATTGTACAATTGCCATATATTGCTTTTGCCTATGTTCCGCTGCTCGACTTTCCCATAACGTTCTATTTTCATTGTTCGAGGTTGAGTCGATAAATTCAGCGCCTACATTCCAATTTTTATCCAGTTGATATCGCCATGCCAACGTAAGGCTATCACCATCGCTGTCATTAGGGTCTTGTCTGTTCTGATCAGTTTCTTTTACTTTGAATTGGTCATGACGTAGTGAAAATCTATGTGATCCTAATTTATAATTAAACATCACATACCATGAAGAAATATCAGTAAACACACCTATTTCTTGATTGCCCATACCGGTATCACCAGCTAAATACTGAGCTAACAGCCTAAAGTTACTTGTAAATTTATGTTGCATGGCAACGGAATAATATTGGGTTTTCCAGGCATATTGACGATTTTTTTCAATGGCATTTGGATCACCTCTATTATCGTAGTAATAAACTCTCACGTCAGTTTGTTTTAGATAACGCCAATGCCCTCCAACGTAATATCCCCATTTACTATCTGTTTCAATAAAAGGCTCAACAAAATTAGGCGTATTAATAGGGATGTCTTGCTGGGAAAAGTAATCAGAAAAGACAACGGCTTCATTATAAAAAGTTTGCCTATTATGCTGTGCCCAACCACGCCAAACAAGCAAGCTGCCTAAGCCATCATTCGCTTTAAATATAGAGGCTAATGCGGTAAAGCTATGAGGGCTATTATGCTTTCTTCCACTTCGAGTGATTGACCACTGAACACCTAGCGTTCTTTGCTCTTCAGCAATCCAAGAATTGATCGCTGAAAAACTATAAGTATAAGGACTTGTCCATCCGGTTGCTGTATTTTCGAGTGACATTTGAGGATAAAACATGCCAAATTTAACTTGATGTTTTAAGCCTGGATTTAATGGCGAATAAGTAAAGTAAGCTTCTGTTAAGCCTATGTTTTTTTCACCATCAGGATTGTAATTGGCAACAAGATCAAAATTAACATTAGAAATTAAGTCGCCACTTATTTCTATCGCCGCTTGTGTTAGCATTAGTTTATCGTCGTCGTTATACCGTAATATACCCACGCCTTCTTCCTGCCAGCTATTTAACCAAGGCTGACGATAATCGGCTTTAATATATCCTGCTTCAATCAACCCTTTAACCGTTATTTGTGCGGCATTAACTGAAGAACTCAATAGAATAAAGGTGGCTAGTAGTATTTTATTTGTTGTGCTAATCATTATTTTCCTCGTAATTGAGTAACCAAGGTAAAAACTCATCACCATGAATCGCCTTACTAATAAAGTAACCTTGTGCTGTTTCAACACCAATTTTATTCAACATCTCAAGACTTTCTTTATTTTCAACGCCTTCAGCCACAACACTCAATCCTAAGTTGTGCGCTTAATAACGAACTAAGGTCATTGTCTGCATGGCTGACCAATTTTTTTAAAGCAAAGTCTTTAATCATAGGCGAAATACCACGGTAAAGCGCCTTACTATGATTAACTAATTTATCAGTGAAAACTAAATGTTCGATAGTAAATTGTTTATTAATTTGGTTTTCAGAGTGCCGATAGGTTTGCTGCAGCGTAACAAACAAAATAATCGTTATCGTTAACATCAATAAAAATATAAATCGTACTAAAATACGATTTTGTAATGATTTAAAAATTAATAGTCATCTAACTCATCGTCATCTTCATAAGCTGCATATCTAGGCTTTATCGCCTCTTTTACTTTAATGGTGATATTCGTATGACTAGAAACCGTTATTTTTTGAGTAAAAGATTGATCAACTTTTTGGAGTAAAGGATGCCATATTTTCAGTGTATATTTTCCATCTGGGAGTGCTAAATTAATATTACCCTCACCATCAGTTTTGCCAAACCAAGGGGTATCAACAACATAAACATAACCAACCATCCAGTCATGTATGTTACAGCCTAGGATCACTTCTCCAACTTTATCAAACAAACGAGGGTCTAACTTCTTCTCACGGTATAGTTGTATTTCAAAAGTTTTCGCTGGTGAAAAGGAATAAACATGATGTTTTATTCTGTCTGAATTGGGAAAATCAATATTAGTATTTTTATTAACAACTAGAATATGAGGGGAAAATTGTCGATTTACTTGATCCATAATAGCAGTATAAGGAACCGACAAAGTACTCTCTGCCACAGCAGTTTTTATTTCTGGCTCAGCGAAAACGACTATATTAGACAGTGGTTTTTTATCGACATCAACAACTAGAATGTTTGTATTGCTTGCTTGACTAGCAAAGGAACTAAGAATCATAAAAACAGAAATTATTTTGTAATTAAAAATTCTTACCATAATGTCACTTTCCACGCTTATTATTAAATATCACTATATTACAAAATTAACACAGTTCACTGATTTATTCCTATATTTTACCTAAACAATTGGCCATTCAGACCAAAAAAAAAAGCATTTTAGACTGAATACTAAAACATATTATTATAATTTAAAAATGTTATTCACTTAACAATACTAAAGACAAAATAATTGCGTTCAAGCCCTTAGTCATTTTTTCCTTTTAGATCTTTACAAAGGCGCTAACCGCTATTTTTATTAGTAGTAGCCAATCCTTTATTCCCCCCATATAGCTCCTAAAAAAACTTTATAAGCTTGGGAGCTTCGTCTTTAAAGTCACAACCAAAGGACAAAAATCTAACTATCTTTAATAACTTAACAAAATAAAAAAATCATAATGTAATAAACAAATTAATAGCTACACTTATATAAACGGATGAAATTAATAAATAACGCTTTGAGGAATAAATTAATGATGAGATATAAAGCAGCGGGCATCGCCTCAATAATATTACTATTAATAACACAATCGTACTCACCCAAGGTCATGGCCTATAATATGGCTCAAAACATTTGTGAGTATGTCGCGGCTGACGATAAGAGGAGGTTCCGCTCTTTATTAAAAGCACAACGTATTAAAATACGCTCTATTTTTGATGAAATAACCTGTAACGGTAAAAATATATTATTTTTTGCTGCAGCAAGCAACGCTAATGATGTCGGTGAAATGATTATTAAAAAATTGCCAAGAAAAGTATTAGGTGAATTAGTTGATGAATTAATAATTGCCTCGCCAACCTTAGGCACTATAGCTAAAGAAAGAGCCGGTTAAGTAATATTAACTATAAGCCATAAAGAATCACTGAGACTCGTTTACCTTAAAGCCCTAAGTTAGCATTAACGACCTTAGGGTAAATGATTGTTAGCGCCTAATAGCCGCCAAGCGCTAATACAAAGCAAGCCATAAAAATACTACTTTAAAATCAATAAATTAAAGAAGGTAGTAAATATTTTAGTGATGAAAAAAATCAAATTTTGGCTAAAATCATGCTAATCATTTGAAATTTAGTGGTGTTTTCTAAAAAAATTGATGACAGCCTGATTGAATAATTCTGGTTGCTCCCACTGTACAGCATGTCCCGCTTCTGCAACCACAAGAGTCTGGCTGTTAGGTATTTCGCGTGCTGCTGCCCTCATCATTGAAGGGGGTTGATATAAGTCAGCTCCACCTGCAATAAAAAAAGTAGGAATATTACCCGCTCTCATTTTCTCCCACGTAATATTACTTTTAGCCTTTTGACCATGCCTTTGGCCATTCCCCCTCGACTTTTCTTCCATATCAAGCCACTGACTAACGCCTTTTGGGTTTGCCCAACGATATGAAGCACCCAGCTCTTTAAATTCAGGTGGTAAACCCGCAAAGCTCTTAGGGAGAATAAAATCCAAGCGTTCGTCAATATTTTTGTCCCATAAGCCAAAAAGGCTACAAACGATAACCATGCTAAGCAGTTTTTCAGGATATGACACCGCATAATCTGACACCGCAAAACCGCCTGCGGCGAGACCAAGAATATGAAATTTGTTGATATTTAAATGAGAAATCAACGCATTAAGGTCATCAGCATAGTTACCTGTATCAGCGGCTGAACCGGCTGGAGAACCATAATAACCACGCCGAGAGTATGCAATAACTCTAAAGCCCGCAGCAGAAAGAACAGGCTGCTGATAAGGCCACGTTAACGCACTTCCTCTACCGGGATGAGACAACACTACTGCAGGGCCTTCTCCACCAGTGTCCCAATAGTAAAGTCCTGCGCCACCAGATAAGGGCAATACACCTTCAGTAGCTTGGGCTTGTTTAGGACTTGGTAAGTAACTTAAATCCTTGGTATCTGACCGTTCACAAGTATCTTGTGCGCTTGCTTGAACACGATTGCTGACCATAGTGCTTGATACCGCTAAAGTAGTGATCGCTGTCGCTTTTTTCAGAAGTATCCTTCGACCCGTACTGATTTGCTCTACAACTTTTTTCAATTTATCTTCCTTAATTAAAAAGCCTGATTAATAACTTTAACTATAAACCATTGATTAGCTAATCATATACGGTGGGTACTTGCCTGTAATGACTATATTGTAACCATATATTATTTCATGCTCACATTGTTAATATCAATATTTCACATTGTGATTTCAGTAAGACTTAAGGATTACGAGAAGATATTTACGCGATCAAAAAAATTATTGTCTACTAATAAAAATGGCTATCAAATTACCTTGATAGCCATTTTTTATTCATTAGCAACAGATATTAACTAATCAAAATCCCATTTAAAGGAAACATCAAAAGCAATGCCTTTCGTTTCACTACGAAATAAAGTATCAGAAAACTCTATTTCTTTACTTTCATCAAGTAGGTTTTGTACTTTGAATTTTAACGTTGTTGAATAGGTAGGATAGTAGGTATATACCATATCAAGTGAATGAAAAGGTTGCTCATACTTGTCGTCTTGCCCTTCAATACCTGGAATAATAATACGTTCACCAAAGACATTATAAGCCATTGTCACCGAGTGATTACCATTTGGCGCATCATAACCTAAATTGAGATTAACCACATATTGCGAGTGCCCAGTCATTCTACGCGTCGGATTAGTAATCGCGGCAGAAACCCCAGTTTGCTCAACAACGCGTTGCGTGTTGATGTTTATTTCAGAGTCACTTAAGGTTACGTTACCTGATAAGAAAAAGTCGTTACCATTCATACCAGCAAAATCACCCAAAAAGGCAAAATCTTTCATAAACTCTAGCTCAATACCATAAACTTCGCCGTCGTCTGCATTAGCAATAACGATAAGCGGAGGGCCATCTTGGCCTGGTGATTGTACTGATTCAATCGGATTTATCATATCTTTGTAGAATAACCCTACTGACAAGTTTTCTCCCGTATCTAAGTACCATTCCCAACGTAGATCGTAGTTTTTAATATCCGTGGTTTCTATACCAGCAGTACCTCGAATAGGATACCCGGTTAGCGGGTCAAGGTAAGTTGATGGCGCAACCTCGCGAATATCTGGGCGTATTGTGGTTTCACCATAAGATAAACGAAACTGAACAGCTTCACTCATCATGTAAGTAAGCGCTAACGCCGAGTATATATCATCTTCTTGAAAGGCTAATTTAGATAAATCTTCTTCTGTTGGTTGTGGTGGTAAATCAAAGCGACCGGTTGCGGGATCTAAAGGCGCGACGACTTGGCGGTAATCTTCCCAGCGAAAACCGCCACTGATACGCCAAGTATTGTCAATAAACCAATCTGCCTCAAAGTAGTAAGCATCGGTCATTTGTGCTGAATAATAGTCATCGCCCATTACAGAGGTGTCACGTATAACCGTTTCACTGCCTTGTAATGGCTGATTGAGAATAATATCGTCTGTTAAAATATCATTCATTTTATTACCACTAAGACTCAGTTCTTCAAAGGCTAAGGTATTAACATCGATACGTCTGGAAAAAGCGTCACGGGTTTTTTCAATAAAGTCACCACCGAACTTAAGCTCTACCTCTGATTGCGAAAAAGTTATGGGTAAAGATAGATTAAAACCGCTGTTTTCTACTTTATCTTCCAAGTCCTGAAAAGAATAACGGGTAGCGGTTGAAGCCTTACGTAAACTACTTTCGTTAGAAAGATCAAAAGTACCATCTTCGTTTTCGTCACTGAGTATGTAGCGCGTAGAAACATTACCCGGTGCGTAACGACTTGAACGAGCATCTGAATATTTCCAATCAAAACCTATGTTCCACAACCATGGCAGATTGTGAGTACCACGAACCTGATTAGCGATCATTTCGCGCTCTTCGTAGCTAACGTCACTGTCTCGAATGCGCAAACCATCACTGAGTAATACATTGTTAGTATTACCCAGTTTGTCTTTTATTTCGTCGGCGGTATCACGTAGCACAATGAAACTGTAATCAAGGCGATGATCTCGGTCATACTCTACACCTAAGTTCAGCAGACCAGACCATTTTACTGAATGTTCAGTTGAGGTAACTTGGTCAAAACCTCGTACTAAACTCCATGAATCATCGGTGTTATTACGAAAATCTTGACCTTCGTATAATTCACTTACTTGCCATTCATTGTCATAAGATAAAGAGGTTAAATATCCCCAGCGATATTTACCCAGTTCAAATTTATCACCGAGCGCAATATCAAGGCCAAAATCTGGGGCGATATTTTCTTTAACTGGATCGTAATCACGATTAAGCTGCGCGGTTATTGCACGGTTTTCATCTTGACTAATATTTTTTAATGGACTGTAATTTTTCCATAATTTTTGTAATGTTTTGGGTGCTGCGCGAGTTCCATCATCTTGGCCACGCCAATCATCACTGCCACCATTGTAGCTGTAACCATCGTCAAAATTTTCGCTATTGCCACCTAAATTTCCAGAGATATTAAAAAGGAAATCTGTTGGAATACTTTTTAAACGGATATCAACATTACCACCACCAAAATGCGCAGGCATTGAAGGTGAGTAGGATTTTTGTACAGATAAAGACTCGATAATTGACGCTGGAAATAAATCCAGAGGTATAACACTACGTGTCGGATCTGGGCTGGGTACAGCGGCACCGTTTAACTGTGTGCTTGAGTAACGTTCGCCTAAACCACGTACATAAATAAATTTACCATCAACTAATGTCACACCGGTAACACGTCGTAATGCGGCAGCGGCATCGCTGTCGCCGGTGCGTGAAATTTGCTCTGCACCTAAAATGTCGGCGATAAAGGCTTGGTTGCGACGCTCTTCAATAATAGCGCTCGCCGTACCTTTTAATCGACTTACCTTAACAACAACTTCTTCAATAGCTTCATCTTCTGCTGATGTTTGCTCCGCTACTGCTGATGTCGCTGCTAGGCTTGTTATTATCGCTAGTGCTAAGCCACTTAATCGTAAACAATTATTTGGTTTGTTTACCTTGATTTGCTTGGCACTATGCATTAATTTTTTGTTCATCGTTAACCTCGATAGAGTCTCTGTGCTTGCTTTAGATACGCTTTTACTGCTTTGCTAATCGCTTGCATCAGTTAGGTTGATTGAGTATTTATTAGTTATGCTGAAATAAAAAAGCGAACACTGATTATTGGAAAAAACAGTGTTCGCCTTCAACGTCTAATTATTCTTCAAGACCTACTGTCCATCCTGCTGTCCAGTTTTTCGCTTTCGTTACGGCACCGACATGGTCAGCATTTTCAAAAAAGCTGTTACCGGTGAAGTCTTTAGGTGTTGTGGTATCGATGGTGAAAATGCCTTCTAATACCGCACTTGTATTTGCAGCCGTACTGTTTTCGGTATTATCGTTAATAAACCAGCTCATTAAATCAAAGGTTGCATCACTAGAGTCTTTAGAATCTTTAAACGCTTCATCACAAGCCACAACTGAGTTGCTCATTAGCGTATCACCAGATTTTGCTTGATCTACCGTTAAGCCAGCTTCCAACTCAACACATTCGCCCATGCCTGCAGGACCAGTAACAACAAAGTTATGAAGTTGTGCTTTCGAGCCTTCTCGGAGATAAACACCTTCAGAGTCTTTATCTGCAGTGTCAAATGTATTACCAATAATGGTCATGTTGGCAATACTCGGGTTTGATTGTGGTAGTTTGTTTGGTGTTGAGCCGTCGTTGTCACCTTCAATACCACGGTTTGCTTCACCATTTTGTGGGTCATGCTTAACGAGTACGTATTGTAAGTTGCCACGAAAGCCATTATCCCAATCAACGCTGTCATCTTTATTAGAGGTTAAGACCACGTATTTAAGGTTAACCGTGCCACCAAAAAATTCGATACCATCATCAGCATTTTCATGTACTTGAATATATTCGACTTTGGTACCAGAGCCAACACCACCAAATGTTATCCCGTTCAGTTCGTTGTCTGGTGCTATTTCATAACCTGCATGCTTAACAACGACATAACGTAATGTACCTGAGCTGTCAGCATCGTCTGTGCCGCCAAAGACTGCGCCATCTTGAGCACCTTCAATTTGAAGTGCACAGTCACTGCCATCCGTTGGACATTTATTTGATGTCGCATTACCCAATAACACTATTCCACCCCATTGACCTGCACCTGTTTCAGCGCCAGTCAAATCTTGACTCGACGTAAAAGTGATAGGTTTTGAGGCTGTGCCATTTGCTTGAATTTCTGAATCACGACTGACCACTAGGTAATCGCTACCTGAACGACCATAGATGGTTGTACCGGCTTCAATCGTCAGTGTTGCTGAGTTAATTTTATCGCCACCAACAAAAACAGCGCCGTTTAGAGCATAAATATTATTAGCGGTTAACGTTAAGTTATTAGCAATAACACCGCTTAATTGACAAGTAATGTTTGAGCCATTGACTGAAGAAATTGCCGATGTACCTGTCGGACAACCTTGTGTTTCTGCCTGAGCGGTTACTACACCACCACCGTAACCAAAGGCCCAACCTTCACGCCAATCGTTACCCGCGTTGTCAGCACTGTCAAACGCGCCAATGTAATCAACGGAGTCAAAAAAGGCATTTTGTGTATTAGCGACATCTTGTCCGGCATTATCAGCAACGAGTGGTGAGTTAGCATCGGGAATACCGTTTTCATTAATTAAAATAGAACTACTGATACTGTTGGATGCTTCTGCACTGAACCATGCTTCGAGGTCAAGCAAGACACTACCGTCTTCCGCTTTAGCATTTTTGAAATTTTCACTATTACTACAGGCCATAACACTGTTTTGCATAACAATTTTACCACTGTTAGCATTATTAACGGTTACAGAGCTCGTTGCACCACCTTCAATTTCTAAACATTCCCCCATTTCACTGGTGCCGGTTACCACCGTATTAAATATTTTTGCTGCGGTTCCTTCGCGTAAGTAAATACCTTCTGAGTCTTTATCTGCACTGTCAAAGTTATTACCCACAATCGTCAAGTTAGCGATAATTGGCGCTGACTGTGGCTCTTTATCAGGAGTAGAACCATCGTTATCCCCTTCAATACCACGGTTTGCTTCGCCGGCATTTTTAGCATGTTCGACATAAATATGTTGCAGCATACCTTTATAACCATTGTCCCAATCGATACTGTCATCTTTATTGGCCGTTAAAACTAAATGCTTAACATTGACCGCACCGCCAAAAAATTCTACGCCGTCATCGGCATTTGAATGTACTTGAATATAATCAACCGTTGTTCCTGAGCCAACACCACCAAACGTTATACCATTAAGTTCGTTGTCAGGCGCAATTTCAAACCCTGCATATTTAACAACAAGGTATTTTAAAATACCTGAATTGTCTTCCCAGTTTGAGCCACCAAAGACTGCACCTTCTTCAGCTCCTTCAATTTGAAGGGCACATTCACTGCCATCAGTAGGACATTTATTTGAAGGAGCATTACCTAAAATAACTACGCCACCCCATTGACCAGCTGTTGTTTCTTCACCCTTAACATCTTGCAGTGAGGTTAAAATAATAGGTTTAGTTTTTATGCCTTCTGCCATTATTTTTGCGTCGCGGTGCACAACGACATAATCACCACCTGATTGTCCAAAAAGAACAACGCCGGGCTCTACGGTTAGCGTTGTTCCTGCCATCACTTCTAAAGCTCCACTAATAGCATAAAATACCGGCTTGCTATCAGCACTGGCGACTAAAGTCATATCACTAGTAATTTTTCCATCAAGCACTTGTACAGCAACATCAAAACCTAAAGCTGTTGAAACATCTTGGCCCAACACCGAACTAGACTTACCCGGTAATTCGGTCACAATTGGGTCAGTTGGAGCAGGGTTAGTGATGGTTGTATCGCCTACTGAGTTATCTACTTGAGATGAAAGTTTAATATCGCCACCACCACAACTGGCTAAAGTAATGGCACAAGCTAGCGTACTGATTTTAAAGAGTGAATTTATTTGCATGTTAGTCTGCTCCGCAGAAATTATTAGAATAAAGTTGCGGCTATGCTACTAAGGTTAAATGACAGAATTGTTGAAGTAATATGTAGTTTTTATTTAAGAAAAATTACATAAATGTTACATAATAAATTTCTATTACTGATATCGCTTAACTTACTCACTGATCTGTTAACTTTTCAAAACTAAGCTATTAAAGCTGAACAGATTGAGATACGTTGTTGAATGCGTTAACGTGAGTAAAACTCATAATTTATCAAGAATGTACTATGATGTATTTTAATAATCCTTGGTAATTCAAAGTGAGCACTTAGCATTATCATCTAGTATTTTTTCATCCTAACTTTTAACAGCTCAGCCCCAATTAATGAAAGGAAATTGCATATGAATGACAAAACAACAACGACAGCTGGCAAATGCCCAGTAATGCACGGCGGTGCAACAAAGAGCAGTATGTCCAATATGGGATGGTGGCCAAAGGCACTAAATCTTGACATTCTTCATCAGCATGACAGTAAGACTAATCCTATGGGTGCGAATTATAATTACCGTGAAACCCTGAAAGATCTTGATATGGCTGCTCTTAAAACAGATATGCATGCCCTTATGACAGATAGTCAAGACTGGTGGCCTGCTGATTGGGGCCACTATGGTGGCCTAATGATCCGTATGACTTGGCATGCTGCCGGCACCTATCGTATCGCGGATGGTCGCGGTGGTGCAGCGACTGGCAATCAGCGTTTTACGCCAATAAATTCTTGGCCAGATAACGCCAATTTAGATAAGGCCCGCCGTTTGCTGTGGCCTATCAAAAAGAAATACGGTAACAAACTTAGCTGGGCTGATTTAATTGCTTACGCTGGCACTGTTGCTTATCAATCTATGGGGTTAAAAACCTTCGGTTTCGCTTTTGGTCGTGAAGATATTTGGCAGCCAGAAATTGACACATATTGGGGCGCCGAAAAAGAATGGCTTGCACCAAGTGGTGGAGAAGGCAGCCGTTATTCTGGTGAGCGTGATTTAGAAAACCCATTAGCTGCGGTAATGATGGGGCTAATATATGTTAACCCTGAAGGTGTAGACGGCAAGCCCGATCCCCTTAAAACAGCGCATGATATTAGAGTAACGTTTGAACGTATGGCGATGAACGATGAAGAAACGGTTGCCTTAACGGCCGGTGGTCATACCGTCGGTAAATGTCACGGCAATGGTGACGCTTCGCAAATAGGACCAGAGCCAGAAGCTGGAGATATTACTGAACAAGGTTTAGGTTGGAACAATAAAACCAAACGTGGCATTGGTCGCGATACCATCACCAGTGGTATTGAAGGCGCATGGACTACACATCCTACTCAATGGGATAATGGTTATTTTTCGATGTTGCTTAACCACGAGTGGGAATTAAAGAAGAGCCCAGCGGGTGCTTGGCAGTGGCAACCAATAAATATTAAAGAAGAGCATAAGCCTGTTGATGTTGAAGATGCAACTACACGTCAAACGCCTATTATGACTGATGCCGATATGGCGATGAAAATGGATCCAGCGTACCGTGAAATTTCAGAACGTTTCTCTAAGGATCCTGAATATTTTTCTGACGTTTTTGCACGAGCATGGTTCAAACTCACTCATCGCGATATGGGGCCAAAGGCACGTTATATCGGTAAAGAAGTCCCTCAAGAAGACCTTATTTGGCAAGACCCTGTTCCCACTGGAGCCACGAGTTATGATATTGACTTACTGAAAAATAAAATAGCAGCGAGTGGTTTAAGTATCAGCGAAATGGTTGCAACCGCTTGGGATAGTGCGCGAACCTATCGTAACTCTGACAAACGCGGTGGTGCCAACGGCGCACGCATTCGCCTTGCTCCACAAAAAGATTGGCAAGGTAACGAACCAGCACGCCTTAGCAAAGTACTTTCTGTGCTAGAAAGTATTGCCACAAGTAGTGGTGCAAGTATCGCTGATGTCATTGTTTTGGCAGGTAATTTTGGTATAGAACAGTCCGCAAAAGCGGCTGGTTTTGAAGTCACTGTACCCTTTTCACCAGGGCGTGGCGACGCAACAGATGAAATGACGGATATTGACTCCTTCGAAGTGCTAGAGCCCACTCATGATGCTTATCGAAACTGGCTAAAAGCTGACTATGTTGTCAGCGCAGAAGAACTAATGCTTGACCGAAGTCAGTTAATGGGACTTACCGCGCATCAGATGACCGTGTTAATTGGTGGTATGCGTATGCTTGGCACTAACTACGATGGTACAAAACATGGTGTGTTCACCGAACGTGAAGGTGTACTTTCTAACGATTATTTTGTTAATTTAACAGACATGAATTATACGTGGGAACCTGTTAGTGATAACCTTTATGAGATGCGCGATCGTCAATCAAATGAAGTAAAATGGACAGCAACACGAGTTGACCTTATCTTTGGTTCTAACTCAATTCTTCGTTCATATGCTGAAGTTTACGCGCAGGATGATAACCAAGAGAAGTTTGTTGCTGATTTTGTTACAGCATGGGCGAGTGTGATGAACGCTGATCGATTCGATCTAGTCTGATGATTAGCTAAAATTTCACGCCGCTATTTACCGCGGCGTGAATGATAAATCTAGCCTTAATAAGTAGCGAGTTAAAAGTATTGCACCCGCAATACTTTTTTTTTAGCTATAAACTCTTTAACCTAATAGCTGGAATGACCCCATATCCTTTAAAACTATCACTTGAGCTATAAGCGATTGTATTAGCGATAATTTTTAAGTTTACCAGCGCTCTACACTCCATTGCACGGCCATAATCGCAATTAATATAGAGCCAACAGGTAGTACACCTCTTGTATAAAACGTGGTGTTACGTAATAAAATTAATATCGGCAGTAAAATAGCAAGTATCGCTAACTGACCTATTTCAACACCAAGATTAAAGGCTAGTATACTCAGTAACTGTTGATCCGCAGGTAAGCCTAATTCTCCTAAGACACCAGCAAACCCCATACCGTGCAGCAAACCAAAGGCAAAGGTTAACCAAGCTAAACGTAAAACCACTGGCCAAATATTATTGAGCGCCGCAAATAAAACCGATAAAGCAATGCCCAGCTCTACCCAACGACTGCTTGGGCTTAACCAGCCTAAGGCGGTCGCTGTTAACGTTAGCGAATGAGCCAAGGTAAATGCACTCACGATCCATACGGTGTTAGTCAAAATAGTTTTAACACTTGATATAGCTTGCCACTTTTTATCTTTACGCTGTAGCACCGCCGGCAATAACAAGGCAAACAAAAACAGGATATGGTCTATACCGATCCAAATATGTACAACACCTTGATAAACAAATTGTGTAAATGTCGTCCAGGCACTACCTTTGCTCAAATCTATGGTGATTTTTCGAGTGCTGTCATCTAACACTAAACTGTGTAAGTGGTTACCATCACCAATATTTAGAACCACCTCATGGCTACTATCTAAAGAAAATATTGCGCTGTAGGCAATTTCTAATGGGCCACTGATTGGGCACTGACCTGAGAAATCAGTAACAGCGAAAGCTTCATTGGCATGATCTTGCAAACGCTCCATAATCTCAAAACGTAAGTTACACCTTAAATTTTCACGACTCAATAATAAATGCTCAGCCAAATAGCTAGCAATCTCAGCTTGTCGACTCTTGACCTCTCCCCAGGTTAACTCACCGTTGGCATTTATATCCAAGCCAACAGCTAATTCTAAATCAGTCAAACTCAATTGCCATTCGCCACTGATACGACCGGTGTCGTCGATTTCGGCAATAATGTAACTGGTACTCAATTGATGAGCGACGACAGTATTGGCCAGTAATAACGACAGGCTTATTAGCCCTATTTTTAACCACTGCTGCATATTTTTATCTCACTACTTTTACGGTTTATTAAGGTTTATTGTGTTGAGGTGTAGCTTAAATCTGAGGCTTTTTATCAGGTGATTCTTTAAATGCTAAAGCACGTTTGAGCAAGCGTTCATCCGAGCCCAGCTTAGCTTGTTGCCAATTAATTCTCGCCCAATAAAGCGCCTTAATAGGGTTAGGAACAATATCGAGATAATATTGAGCTATATCTGCAGCATGAGCGGTATCATTTCGTTGCAAACGTATTTCGATACGTTGGGTTAGTCGCTGCTGCCATACGCCATTAGTTGCCTTAGTTATTTGTTCTGCAAGGGTCAAACGTAATAACAAAGCATCATCAAAACTATCACTTGCTTCAACGATAGGTCCTAATGTCTCTAAAACAATTTTGCCTTGTTGTTGTGCTAAATAAATATCCGCCCACAGCGCTAAATAACTAACCGGGGCCTGATTCAATGGGTAGCCTGACAAATGGTCTATGGCTTGTTGTGTTAACTGCTGACGGTGAGCAAGATCAGCTAAAATTTGATTAAGCCATACCTGTTGGGCGATAGGTATATCACCAGCAAGCTTAACGATATTTCTTAATTGTTGGTAACTTTGGGCAACTTTGCCTTGTTCAGCACTAACCTCTAGCACGCAGGCGCTACTGACAAATAAACTGCCCTGCCCCAAGACCTGTAAACAGGCACTTTTCGCAGCGTCAAGATCACCTTGTACCATGTGTATATTGGCTTTCATTAACCAAGCAGCGACGTTGTCTGGCTGATATTGAAGTATCTGAGTCAGTAATTGTTGGGCCTGATTAAATTGATGGTAATGCTGTAAGACGGTTGCTGAATAAAATTGTAGCTCTAGATCATCAGGATTAGCGACCAACAAGGGTTTCAGTAAAGCGCCAGCACGGCCATAGTAACGACTTGCTAAGCCAGGCTTGCTTGCGTCATTGAGCAGTTGGGCGATAAAAATCTTTGGCTGTTGTGCAGGTTTAGGCACCGTCCAGCTAGCAACGATACTTTGATTTGATTTGGGCACATAACTTTCTGAATGTACAGGCGATGAAGTGGTAATAAAAACCAAGAATAACAAGGGGCTAATAAAACGAAGGATTGGCATATCATTATCCATAAAAGGGCGCCTTCCTTGGCGCAGTCAAGATGGTTCTACTGTTGAAGTAAGTCGTCGTATGCTGCTGGTTCCTCAACATCTTGAATAAACACACGACCATTTACGGCCAAGGGTTTATCGCTTGATTGCTGACTAAAAGCTGCACGACTATAGCTGGCAAATGACACTTCCAGCGCTTCAATCGTAATATTGATTGTACCGCTAACAGGATAATTAATTCCATCAGAGGCAGTAAAAGTAAAGCTGTCACTTCCTGTTACTTCAGCATTAGGCTGATAAGTGAAACTACCATTACTATCAATGGTGACCATTCCAAGCATCGGCTCTTGATCTAAGCTAAAAGTCAACGTGTCACCATTTTCATCATTCGCGCTTAACATGTCAGTGATAGGCGTTTCTGTTTGAGTGATCAAATCGACCGATATCGTAGTCGGTGATGCATTTTTCGTAATCGGTAGCTCATCGACATCATTATTACAGCCTGAAACTAGCATGGCGGCCGCTAAACTTAACACGACCCCTTTAAGCTTAAAGACTTGACTGAGATGAGATACTGTATTTCGTTTACTATATAACATAATAGTGTTCCTTATTTAGAACCTGGTAACGGCATTGCTAAGTATGGAAAGCTAGTATCCATCATAGAGGCATTACTTGGCGCACCATCAGTAAAGGGCACATTACCAACACTTGCATCTTCTGGTGCACATAAGCCCAAATCGGTATCTGTGCCATTAACAGGAATTGGGTAACATAAACGACCCATAACAACACGAAGGGCAATATCTACCACATCATCACCTGGTCGGCGACCATTTGGAAAGCCAGCTAAATCGTCACCAGCAACACCAAACGATGACTGCATATCGGCTGCCACTGCTGCAATACCAGTATTTAAGCGTAACATTTCAGCTGCGGTCACTGTTGATAACTGATTAACACCTGGGAAACCCGTTAAAAATGCAGTAACTAAATCAACTCTAGGGAAGTTAGTGGGTGCCAACGTTTCAATATTTGCACCTAAAGTGGTATTAACCGCATCTTTAAACAATATATTCAGTAGTTCAGGTAGCGTTGGGTGAGTCACATAATCAGCAAACTGACCATCTGCACTTGGATGAGAGCTTGAGAACTTATCTTTATCCGCCAAGCCAATAACCAATTCATTCACTAAAGGAGAGCCAAGACGAGAAACTTGCGTCAATGCACCACCATTTACTTCAGTGTTATCAAAGCTAGCATTAGGATTCAAAATTCTAGCCTGAGGTAAACTTGCCGTAGTCCAACTACCGATAACGCCATTACCTGTGCCTATTAAACAAGCTGTTGGTACTTCAATAGCGATACTCGTAACATTTTTGTCAGCTAAATCATCATTACTTGCTGATTGTGTAATACCACCGGGGAAGCCATCACCATCGCCTGCTCCAGGAGCACTGTCACCTTCAACAGGAACAAAGTTCACTAAATCAAAAACTTTACCTAAATTAACGGCAAATGCGTCTTTACGCTGACCAACAAATACTTTTGCTGATGCTTCACAGCCAGGTATAGCGGCTGAGTATATATGGCTGTTAGCATAAGCTGAATACTGCTCAGCGTTGGTAAATGTTTTGTTACCGATGTAATCGAGTGGCTTAGCAAAACTTGCTCCACCCGAAGTACTATTAGTAACAGCAGCACTAGTACCTGTTCGCATTGGACCAGAAATCATATTAACCATGTAGCTTTCAGAGAAATTAGCCGCACTTTTATCTGCCATACTGATGCCACCAACATTTTTAAGTGGTACACCAACAGATTTCTGTTCACCTTCAGCGCCAACCATCAAAGCAACACCTGCATTATTGTTGCCTAACATCTGGTTAAAATTAAAAGTAAAAGTTATATCTTCAACAGCGTCACCATCGTTATCGATATGAATCGCATAAGTTGCAGCAGGGTCCATAGCGAAATAGTTAGGTCCACCATAAGCATCCTGTAAAGGAATGTAATTTGCGATGAGGGTGACGTAATTGCCACGGCCTTCTTCATAACTGTTGAATGCATAAAAGTCTGTTGAGTCAACTGTTGGCATACGTGTGACATTAGGCGCTTCACGATGGCTCGATGCAGATACAGCTTGAGACAAAGTTGCACTCATTATTGCCGATACAATTAGTGTTAATTTAAATTTTTTCATGACGTTTCCTTTATAATTTATAGTTCTTAATGGTTACTTTCTTGAAAGCTCATTAAGTTAAACGATCGAGATAATGAATTGGATGCAATAAAAATAACTTATTTATAAATTAATAATTATTCAGCCGTACCATAGTTTCAAATCGTGTTCTTTTTTCCTTTTACATTGGATAGCGTTGTTGCACTTTTTTTAGGTCATGTCGCCTTAATCAACTTTATCAACAACAGCTAGCGTAAGCCTAGGTCATAAAATTATAGAATGTCGATTATTTGTTATTTAATTTAAATATCAATAATATATGCACAAGCTGTTAACTTATTTCAGCGTAAAACAACAGATAAAAAAAAACGAAACTATCGTTTCGCTTTTTAATATTCGCTCTAAAAGATAAAGAGTAACTAAAGAATAACCAGTTCTGAAGTATATAAGACAGTGGTTGGTGAGCCATTCGGTGAACCACCTAATGGCTCTAAGCTAACTGCTAAAGCCGCAATCTCAATCTGATCAAATAATTGAGGTTTACTTAAAACTAACTTACCACTTTTAGGTAGCAAGCCTAAAGAAATCGGAGGCCGACCGTCTGCTGCCACTATCCATAACTGATAATCAGCATCTGACTTAGCGATTAACTTTTTGGTCGCTTGTACGCTAATAGTGTCTTCGCCAATTTCTAGCGCCCATAATAAGTCAGCTTGTTCATTACTCATTAAAGCAAGTTGTTGAACCTCAGGCTGAAGTGGGGGTTGAAAGCTAAATAACAACACAGCAAGAACTATCGCCGCCGCCGAAGCTAAACCCGCAATACCTTGCCAAACTCGAGGCTTAGACTTGGTTATTGCCACAACATTACTTTTTATAGGCTGAGCTACGAATCCTAATTGATCTTCGATACGCTGCCAAACAGCTATGTCTGGGGTAACCGGTGGAATTTTTTGCCCTAAGCCGTTGAGGTGTTGCTCCCATGTTTGGGTTGCATCACTGATCAGTGGAAATTGCATCATCAATTTTTGAAAGCGCTGGCGAGCTGGGCCACGTAAAGTACCAAGCACATATTCTGCTGCAAGGGCGTTTTTGATTTTTTCAGATTGATAATTCATGGTGTTAAGCAACTCTGTAAGCTCATAAGACCACGTCTTATCCAGCTTTTAATTGTACCCAAAGGGTTATTTAGGTGTTTAACCACCTCTTGATGAGAACAGCCATTGAAGTAAGCTAAATAAATTGCTTGTCGCTGTTGAAGATCTAACTGCTGTAAACATTGGTCGAGTAATAGTTGTTCTGATTCACTTATTTTCTCACTGGTATCGAGATCAAAACTTTCATTATCCACAAGTTCATCCTCTTTTCTAATTTTATGATAACGTAAAATGTCTAGTGCGCGATAACGCACTATACTGATCATCCAAGTCAACACTGTGCCTTTACCCGTTCTATATTCAGACGCGTTATGCCAAATGCGGACATAAGCCTCTTGCAGAGCTTCTTCGGCTAACTCTTTGCTGGATAACATTTTCAGGCAGACTGCATAGAGCTGTTTACTGGTCGCTTGATAAAGTTTCGAAAACGCTTGTTTATCGCCTTGGGCTGACGCACCAAGTAACGCTAAATGCTGTTCATGTTCCATTATTTATTGCTCTTTTTTTTAAGGAAAATTACATATATGCAAAGATAGTAACCTAAACAGTGGTGATTTATCTACAATACTCTTACCAATAATTTTGAACAAAAGTCTAATAAGCATAAATAATTTATCATAACTATCAGCATGATTATTGAGAAGGTTAATCTATAGGAAGCTAGGTGAATATAAGATGGGGTTATTTTTTAGGTGAAAAAAAACGGACACTTCAAGTGAAGCATCCGTTTTTTAATGTGGCGGTGAGCGAGAGATTCGAACTCTCGAAAGGGATAAACCTTTACACGCTTTCCAGGCGTGCGCCTTCAGCCACTCGGCCAGCTCACCAATTTTTTCACTAACAGGCTAATTTTTATTGAGATGAATTAGCATGCTAATTTTATCTATTAAAGACATTTTAAAACAAGTCTTGACCCGCTACTCAGAGAATCGACTGCGTAAAAAATAACTTTATAAACACTTTAAACTTATAGACATGCCATAAAATAAAGTTGCGCTATGGTAGGTAAATTTAATAGCCAACACAACTTAATTTTAATAAAAAGAGGCCAACTGATTACTTTATCAGCAAAAAATCACCTTACTGGTTATTTACTGGCTAAAGCGTTGTTGAACGTTAACATGCGATCCAATGACTTCAATGCCCCGTCGCGAAGTTTCATGTCTACAAACACTTCTCTGCCTAATGGATTAAGCAATGCTTCTTCTATCTCTTTTAAACCGTTCATTGCCATCCATGGACAATGGGCACAACTTTTACAGGTTGCGCCTTCCCCCGCGGTTGGGGCCTCAAAGAATTCTTTATCTGGACATAACTGCTGCATTTTATAAAAAATACCACGGTCTGTTGCGACGATAAACTTTTTATTGGGCATAACTTGAGCAGCTTTAATTAGCTGACTAGTTGAACCAACAGCATCAGCAAGCTCAATAACATCTGCAGGAGACTCTGGGTGCACCAAAATGGCAGCATCTGGATGCAAAGCCTTCATATCCTTTAGCGCTTTGCTTTTAAATTCATCATGAACGATACAGGCACCCTGCCACATTAACATTTCGGCACCCGTTTGCTTTTGAATGTATGCGCCTAAATGACGGTCAGGTCCCCAAAGAATTTTTTCACCTTGCTCATCAAGATGTTCAATAATTTCTAATGCACAAGAAGAGGTAACGATCCAATCCGCTCGAGCTTTTACCGCAGTTGAAGTATTCGCATACACAACAACAGTTCGGTCAGGGTGCTGATCACAAAAAGCAGAGAACTCTTCGATAGGGCAGCCTAAGTCTAATGAACAGGTTGCTTCGAGTGTTGGCATAACCACGGTCTTTTCAGGCGTCAGTACTTTCGCAGTTTCACCCATAAAACGAACACCAGCAATAATTAGCGTTGTTGCTGGATGATTGTTGCCAAAGCGCGCCATTTCTAAAGAGTCGGCGACACAGCCACCCGTTTCCTCAGCTAAAGCCTGAATTTCGGGATCGGTATAATAATGAGCAATAAGTACCGCATTTTTCTCTTTCAATAAAGTTTTAATACGATCTTTATACTGACTACGTTCATTATCTGAAAGTGGAGCTGGTTTCGCTGGAAATTGAAAATCAAATTCTACGGCTAAATTACTTTGCGACATTATTTATCTCTGATGATCTCTTTAAATACCACGCAATTATACGATATAGATATCGTGATGTGTATAAGACTTTTAACTATTAAAGATTAAAACAAGATAATACCGGATGGTATTTTATTGAACATGTAGCTTTTGAATAAGATATTAATTAAGGATCGTCTTGAAGTTAAGCGTTTATCTTAAGGACTTACTTTAAGCAGTGTTTGGCCATAAAAGATTTGAACCTTGGAATTAACCTGCTTAACGTTTAAAAGCCTTGGCTTTTTATTGTTTGCTATCTGACTTATAAATTTAGAAATTAACTATTTAAGAAATTGTTAAGGCACCAGATAAAGCGTGACTAGGTTATATTACCTACGTTTGGACAGCAGAAGGTTGGTTATATTTATGTGTCGTGATTGACTTATATTCGCGAAAAGTCGTGGTTGGAGCATGGGGTCAAGAATGAAAGCGCAGCTTGTTTATGATGCGTTAACAATAGCTATTTGGCAACGACAACCCAAAGCAAGACTGATAGTTCATTCAGATCAGGGCGTTCAGTATGCCAGTCATCAATATTGTCGATTACTCAAATAAAATGGGTTTGTTGGTAGTATGAGTAAAAAAGTGTGTTGCTGGGATAATGCCGTTACCGAAAGCTTCTTCGCAAGCTTGAAACAAGAGCGAGTTCATTAGCGTAATGATAAAACGCGTTATTCAGCACAGCAAGATGTACTGAATTACATAACAATTTGGTACAACAGCCGTCGACTTCATTCATACCCGATTATCAAAGTCCTAACGGTTTTGAATCAGTGGATAGAGAATTAAAAATGGTTACTTAACTAAGGCGACTGAATTTGGTTGATTATGTCACCAACTCTATTGTCAATCATGCAAGCAGACTCATATTGCCTAATAATCAAAAGATATTCCTAAAACGTTATAATTTGATTTAAATAGATAAAGGCTGTTTAAAAGTAAAAAGGCTCATATAGCCGTTATAAGCGGCAAGCGACGAAGAATTAAACACGAAGAAGATTAAATTAATCTAAACCAAAAAACGTACTTATTTTAGTCAGTAAGTGAACAGATATTTCTTCAATTCTTTGATTTTTTGCTTCTTTATCTAATTGATCTCTAATGGTTTGAGTTTCAACTTCTCGTCTGGCTAAAACATCTGATATTTGTTCAATCATACTTGGTCGTTGCTGAATGATTTCTTGGAAATCATTACGGTGTAAGCGATAGCAATACACATCACTAGTTGCCACAATAGTCGCGCTTCTTGGAGCTCCTGTCATTAATCCCATTTCACCAATAAAGGTAGGTGCGCTGATATCTGCAACTTTGCTTTTTTGTTCAGCAGAGTTGATCCAAACCTCAGCATTGCCTTCGGTTAAAATATAGAGCCAGTTAGCTTGGTCATTTTGGATCATGATATTTTCACCCTGAGAATAAAGTACCGGTTGAAGTGCTTTTGCAAGATGAGTGAATTCTTGTTGTGTTAATACATCTAAGAAACTAATCTCTTTTAATGCATTTATTCTTTTTTCAATATCTTGCTGATTTTTATGTTCCCTACGCTCAGTATTGTCATTATCAATAAATAGTTGTGATGCGGGTATCGCTAATGGAATATTTGCACGTTGCAATGCAGCATATAAACGCCGTCTTATTAATGAACTTGTTGGATCGTCATCTTTAATGTCTGTCAGCCAATAACGCACCGCATAATGTGCATAACTGTCTCTATTATCGCTCGAAAAATCAAGACATATACAATTAGCGGCAGGGGTTTTAGCTACATTTAATATTTCAGGAGGTGCTTGCAAGGCTTTTTCAACAGTTTCAATAACATGGGATGGACTGGTACGAAAGTCGACATTAAAATATACCCACATTCTATGCTGGCGTGGTTCACCTGCCCGTTTACCTAAAATAATAATATTGGCCGATAATAATGATGAGTTGGGAACAATAATAGTATCCCAATTTCGTGTTTCAATAACGGTATGTCGCCATCTAATCTCTTGAACCCTACCCTGATTTCCATTTTCAAGCTGTATCCAATCTCCAAGCCTAATAGAACGATCAATCTGTAGCGCTATCCCACCAATAATATTGCCTAATGTCGCTTGTAATCCAATAGCTAAAATACCTGTTACCACGGCTGAGGTAGCGACTATGCTAGTCGTATCAACACCAAAATTTCGTAACGTAATACCAATTAAAATAATGATAGATAACCCTAAGAATAAATCACTAATAATTGACGGCGGATTTTGTCCTAGTTTTGGTAACGCTAATTTGAATAAAATAATTGAAAACAATTCAACGATGGTAATCCACCCCGTTAAAAATGAAATATTTGCAACAATTAAGGAAGTCTCTAGCCATGAATAAAAGTATGAAAATTGTATAATAACGACAGTTAATAAATATATTAAACAAAAATAAGCCACTCGTTTTATATGGCTATTATTCCCTGGCGAAAACGCTCTTAATAAAGCAGCTGTAATAAAAAAAACTACAGAAATAATACTCGCGGTAAGCATCGTAGTTAACGTCATTAAAACTCCAATTTAGTTTAGTTATCTTTGGTTTAAAAGTATGGCGCATATTTCAAATAAATTTATGACGCCATTTATATATTTATTTATCCGTATGAGTGAATACGCCGTCCCAATCATCTGCAATAGGCAGCAACTCTAACGTGATAATTCTTGCCAAATATATTTGATAAATATTACGGTCACTATACGTATTTAATAATTCGATAAAGGCTTGTTTTGCTAATGGCCAGTCTTGAGATAAATAATATTGATAAGCCCGACTATATGCATCATTTTCTTCTTTAAATGTTGTTGCTAGTAGTTGCGCTTCATTTAGTGGTTCGTATATGGTGACAGGCTCACTTTTTCCTTTGACTTTAACACTATCAATAAATCTAAATACATATTCCGGACATTGATCTTTAGTGTTCTTACTCACTAAACACTCTACGCCATAGAATTTTGTTAAACTTTCTAATCTTGACCCAAGATTAACTGCATCACCAAGAACAGTATAAGCCCTACGATATTCTGACCCCATATCCCCCACGCTCATATCCCCGGTATTTAACCCAATACCTACATGAATTTCTGGAAGACCTATTTTTTTAAATTCTTCTCTTAATTTTGCGGTGATCACTTGCATATCTAATGCAGCAGCTAAAGCATTTTTAGCGTGGTCGGGATCATTAAGCGGCGCGCCCCAAAAGGCCATTACCATATCACCAACATATTTATCAATTGTCCCTTTGTGATCAAATATACTTTTAGTGATAGGGTTGAAATAGGTGTTCAATAGGTTTTTAAGCTCTGATGCACTTAACGATTCTGATATGCTAGTAAAACTGCGAATATCAGAAAATAGTACTGTCATTTCTTTTCGCTCGCCGTCAAGATTAACCGAATCTGGATCCGCTAACATTTTATCTATATGGGCCGGTGGCACGTATTGGTCAAAAATACCTTTTATCATTTTCTTTTGATTATTTTCTTTAAAAAAACCTAAACCTAAATTGTAAAAACCCACAAGAAAAACAAGTAATAAGCTTGTTGTTAGCATCAGGCTAATATGATGATGTTGCCACAGCCAAAAATTAAAGATCGTAGTAAGTATCATTACCGATGAGGCTGTTATAGTTAATGATAATGGACCTATTGCAGGAAATAAAAACACACAAAACAAGGCAAGAATAGAAAGAATAATGGCTAAAGCGGCTTCCCACCAATCAGGTTGCCTAGGCAGTATTTCTGGATGTAATAATCCTTCTAACACATTGGCATGTACTTCAACACCGGGGAAACTCAACTCCACTGGCGTTGCTCGTAAATCAGCTAGCCCAACAGCACTAGTACCAACAAAAACAACTGCTCCTTCTAGCTTATTTAAGCTGATGTTATCATGCAAAACATCGGTTGCTGATATATACGGAAAGCTTTTACGTTTACCTCTATAAGGTATTAATACTCTGCCAGCAGCATCTGTTGGGATCAATTCATTACCCCATTTAACCCCCGCTATTTGCTTAACACCATTACCAATATTAACAATTTCCATATCAATTTTTTCAGTAAAAGTGAGTAATCTTGCAGCCTCAAGTGCTAATGAAGGGTAAAATTTTCCTTTATATTCAGCAATTAATGCAGCTCTTCTAATAAAGCCGTCTTGATCTGGTGTTGAATTAATGAAACCACTACCAGGTGTTTGTGATTGCAAAATATCAATGTTACTCTCGTAATTTGAGTATGACACGCGGATCAATTTAGTTATATCTAGGTTAGTTCCACTATTGATGACGCTAAGTGGTAGCTCTCCCTTAGTCACTTTATTCTCATCTTGAAATAAAAGGCCTAACACCACATCAGTAGCGGTAACACTTTCTGAAAATACAGTATCAGCATCTAAGGCTACTTTTACTGCCTCGATGTAAGGAGGAATCTCCATGTCAATCGTTCGCAAATAGTCGGCTACAGTGTCTGCTGGATTTCTTTCTGGCTCTGAAAATAATACATCAAATGCAACAACAGCAACACTTGCTTCAGCTAATTTATTGACTAACTCAGCTAATTTACTTCGCGACCATGGCCAACGTCCTTCGGCTGCTAAACTCTTTTCATCAATATCGATAATAAAAATAGCTTGATCTGTTAAAGCACGATCTTCTAGTGTTGCTCTCAATCTAAGATCATAAAATATACCATCAAACCGGGCTAATAGTTGCTTTACGTCAGGTTGAGATGAAAACTGTAAAAAAATAACAAAAGAGCTAATAAGTAAACCAGAAAGAATGGCATTTTTTTTATTTTTTATATAGTTAAACACTTAGATATTTATTCCTTCGAATTATGAATTTTAATAAACAGTAAGTTATAGATATATTGTTTGACCTTCGATACTTAAAAAGGCATTTACCGCCTGACTTATATCGTTGATTTCTTCTTGTAATTGATCAAGTTCACTATCTGTTCTTTCTGGATCATGACTATATATTGCTAAATTTTTTACCTTGCCTTGAATCGCCAAATCCAGACATTCTGAAATCAATGAGTGACCCCATCCTAATTTTAGTGGCATGTCTGACTCTGTGTATTGTCCATCGTGTATGAGTAAATCTACATTGGCAACAAAATTTTTGCACTGCGCTTTACTTACCACAAAATTTGGGGCATTTAATTCATTATCAGTAACATAGGCAACGGTTTTGTTATCACAAGAAATTAAATATGACATTCCACCATTTGGATGATTCATCGGTTGTCTGATAACACTAAATCCGTTAATCATTAATGGTTGCTGAGACCAATCGTGGATTTGAAATTGTATATCAGCACTAATCATATTTGAGGCAATGGGTGAATAACTGCCACGCATTTGTTCAATGATGGCTTGGGGTTCATTGGGTTCAGTAATTGCTGGATAAATGTAAATCTTTCTTTTCTGTTGATAGATCGGTTTAAAAAAAGGAAACCCTTGGATATGGTCATAATGATTATGTGTAACCAACAAATAGATATCATCATTTTGTTTGATTAATTCATCACCTAATTTACGAATTCCTGTGCCTGCGTCTAAAATCAGTTTTCGACCATCATTTGACTCAACTAAGGTACATGCGGTATTCCCACCGTATTTCACAGTGTCTTTACCCGGAGAAGGGCAGGAACCTCTAGTACCATAAAAGCTTACTTTCATATTAATTCTCTAATAATGACACGTTAAAATTTACCTGGCATTTATTTATTATGACTGAACAATTCCATAAATTTATTTTTTTCAAACTTCATTACCAAGCACTTAGTAAAATGATTTAACTATATTTGATCAATTATCATTTTGAATTAAATTATAAGCCCTGAGCTGAATATCGACATTTCCAATTGGGCCTAAAGTGGTATTTCCAAGGATAATATGCTCGTTAAACGGATCAAATAATATTTTTTTAAGGGTTTCGTTGCCACCTTCATCAAACATCGAATAGCCAGGTGTTATATAGGCATTAAATAAAGGGTCTAAACTGCCATCAACTGACAATATTTTTACCACCAAATTATCATTATCTGCATTGGTGCCGTGGCCCACGGCATAAATAACTTCATTACTATCAAGGGTGATATCATTTAGCACAGTAGCTGTTGCGCCAATGGCTAAATTAAGTATTCCTGAACTTGCAAAAGTAGGGTCAACAATACCTGAGCTATTGGTTTTAACAAAGTGACTAGTTGATGCGGTTAAATTATTCACATTGAAAATGAATGAGCTATCCACCAATTGTACTATATCCACCGCTGTAATATTTTGACTAGCCAAACCTAAATCATAGCTTTTATAACCTGTACCATTGAAACTGAGATCAAGCTCACCTCCTGAGTCAATTTTGAGTAAGTAAGGGTTGATGAAACCAGCGACATCAATAGAGCCCAAACCAATTAAAGTACCATCGCCTTGTGCTATAACCTTGTTCAAAGTTTCTGAAAAACTGCCCGCCACATTAATAATAGCCAAACCACTGACATAGCTGCCACCATTAAATAAGGTACCATCAGTGGCATTGACTTTAATAATAAAAGCATCATTACCTGAACCATTTACCGTACCGACAATAATAATATGATTGGTGAATGCATCATAACTAATATCATTTATCTGCGAACTGAAGGTAAGATTAACTTGAGCATAACCAAAACTAGGCACAAAATTTATATCCGGTGTAAATTCTTTGTCGGTAACTTTATAAATAGTTAAGTTATTGGAGCTATCATATCTTGTAAAGATAAGGCTGCCATCGGCTAACTCAAGTGAAGGTCCATAAGAAGTACCTGAAGTTTGTAAGGTGCTTTTGCCTTTATTTAACGTGTGATCTAAGGCGCCATCACTGCTCAACAATGACAGACTTCCGCCGTTACCATTTATATCTGTTGGTTTATAAGTATTCACCCATAGCGCACTTTGATTAGGCACCATTGACAGTAAATTGATATCAATTAGGTTTTCATAGCTGCCAGTGAAATTAAGCATTTGAGTGCTTGTGGCAACCTCAGTACCATCATTAAGTAACTGTTTAAATAGAATGTCATCGCTTAATACTTGCCCCGTTATATTGGCTAAATAAAAGTGATCGTTAGTTGGGTCGACAATCAATTGCATTGCCTGCATTACAGGATAATTAGCCGAAAAGCTGGGGGAAGTAAAACTTCCATTTATTGCCCCCACATTGGTTAACTGATCAATAAGATAATTTGGGCCACCTTCGCCTATATCTGCCACTGAGCCAAAAGTGATATTGCTACTGCTATCAAGGTCGATACTTATTATTGACGAAGCAAAAGAATTACTGCCATCAACATCGGCAGTATAAACACCTGATGTAGCGAAACTGGAATTTACCGTAATAGATGCATTAGTGACATCAATTTTCAGTAACGTCGCTTCTAATGGACCACTTATACCTTGCAGATAATTTGATGCCCCAGCAAAAATAAAACTATCATTATTCAAATTTAAATAGGTTTCAACTTTATCATCAGAGCTGCCAATCGTTGTAACAACTTGTTTAACATCAAACGTAGCAGCTATTAAACTTAGTTGCGTAAAGTCTGTTTGATTTAAAACGGCTGCACTAAAATTTCCTTCAGAAATCTCGACATCATAATCGTCACCTATCACTACCAACTCACCACTTGATAGTTCAGCTAAACCAACCGCAAAAAAGTCATGTGGATTAAATAAGTTATATTCACCCGCGCCAAGATCAGAATTCAAATTAACCAAGGCTCCAGAAGTGTCAATACGGATCATTTTAAGGGAATTTCGAAAAAACGTTGAACTGTAGCCATCGCAGGCAATATAAATATAACCATTACTATGAATTAGAATATCTTGACCATAGCTTGAGTCTAGAAAACTGTAGTCAAACTTACCATCCGTATTAAAACTGGTATCTAAATTACCAGTATTATCTACCTTGATAACAAAAGGATTAAAGCCTGAAATGGTTTCGGTGCCTACAATATATAAATTATCCGATGAGTCTAAGACCGCCTTACTGGCAATTTGGCTGTTAGCAAAAATAAAGGTTTTTCTCCCCTTATCACCGTAAGTGGTATCAACTGAGCCATCGGTATTCATTCGAATGCTGGCAATGTTCTTATCACCTTGAATATCAACATTAACCACTAAGACTAACTTGCCATTCGTTTGCCGAACTGTACTGACTATACTGTCATCACTGGCATAAGAATAAGTATTAAATGAACTACCTCCATTATTGCCAAAAAAGGCATCAAGTGCTAATTCTTGATTTTCAATGATATCACTTACATCGACGGTAATATCAAGGGTTTCAAAAATAGTCGGTGTGCCCGAGTCTTCCGCTTTGACCGTTAAGGTATATTGATTCGTCACTTCATAATTTAAATTAGTAATATCAATAATGGTGACATTTCCTGAGCCATCAATACCAAAAATGCCATCGGCATTACCTGCGCTAATGGTCCAAGTTTGTGCACTATTTTCTGGGTCTGTAGCAACTACAGTAGTAATTGCATCATTGACTTGCGCATTTTCAGCAATCACTTGTGAGCTTGGCGTTGCCGTTAACGTTGGTTTTTCATTGACATCACTTAAACTAACGGTAACTAAAATATTGTCTGCTTGTCTGGGTACACCATCGTCTGTTGCAATTAACTGCAAATCATAAGAAATAAACGTTTCATAATCTAACGCGCTATTATCATTTATAGTAATTGCCCCTGACGAGCCATTAATAATAAAGACATTATTCTCATCGACTAAACTCCAACTAATGGTTCCTAGTTCGGCATCAGTGGCAGTGGCGGTGTAAACTAGCGTGTTGTTTGCCGTATTTTCAGCTAAATTGAGTGTTGATGATGAGGTGATAGCAGGCGTGTCGTTCACTGCCGTAATCGTGATTGATACCGTCGCGGGGGCGGAATCTACAGTGCCATCGTTAATCGTATAAGTAAAACTGTCAGATAAGGTTTCACTGCCGTCATGGCTATAAGTCACTGTTCCGTCATTATTATTCACGATGGTGCCATTACTGGTGACACTAAGATTGGTAACCGTAAGTGCACCATTGGGCGTTTCTGCATCACTATCATTACTGCGTAAAGCTATAATAACATTACCGTTTTCATTGACACTAGCAACATCGTTAGCCGCTACTGGCGTGTCGTTCACTGCCGTAATCGTGATTGATACCGTCGCGGGAGCTGAATCTACAGTGCCATCGTTAATCGTATAAGTAAAACTGTCAGATAAGGTTTCACTGCCGTCATGGCTATAAGTCACTGTTCCGTCATTATTATTCACGATAGTGCCATTACTGGTGACACTAAGATTGGTAACCGTAAGTGCGCCATTGGGCGTTTCTGCATCACTATCATTACTGCGTAAAGCTATAATAACATTACCGTTTTCATTGACACTAGCAACATCGTTAGCCGCTACTGGCGTGTCGTTCACTGCCGTAATCGTGATTGATACCGTCGCGGGAGCTGAATCTACAGTGCCATCGTTAATCGTATAAGTAAAACTGTCAGATAAGGTTTCACTGCCGTCATGGCTATAAGTCACTGTTCCGTCATTATTATTCACGATAGTGCCATTACTGGTGACACTAAGATTGGTAACCGTAAGTGCGCCATTGGGCGTTTCTGCATCACTATCATTACTGCGTAAAGCTATAATAACATTACCGTTTTCATTGACACTAGCAACATCGTTAGCCGCTACTGGCGTGTCGTTCACTGCCGTAATCGTGATTGATACCGTCGCGGGAGCTGAATCTACAGTGCCATCGTTAATCGTATAAGTAAAACTGTCAGATAAGGTTTCACTGCCGTCATGGCTATAAGTCACTGTTCCGTCATTATTATTCACGATGGTGCCATTACTGGTGACACTAAGATTGGTAACCGTAAGTGCACCATTGGGCGTTTCTGCATCACTATCATTACTGCGTAAAGCTATAATAACATTACCGTTTTCATTGACACTAGCAACATCGTTAGCCGCTACTGGCGTGTCGTTCACTGCCGTAATCGTGATTGATACCGTCGCGGGGGCTGAATCTACAGTGCCATCGTTAATCGTATAAGTAAAACTGTCAGATAAGGTTTCACTGCCGTCATGGCTATAAGTCACTGTTCCGTCATTATTATTCACGATAGTGCCATTACTGGTGACACTAAGATTGGTAACCGTAAGTGCGCCATTGGGCGTTTCTGCATCACTATCATTACTGCGTAAAGCTATAATAACATTACCGTTTTCATTGACACTAGCAACATCGTTAGCCGCTACTGGCGTGTCGTTCACTGCCGTAATCGTGATTGATACCGTCGCGGGAGCTGAATCTACAGTGCCATCGTTAATCGTATAAGTAAAACTGTCAGATAATGTTTCACTGCCGTCATGGCTATAAGTCACTGTTCCGTCATTATTATTCACGATGGTGCCATTACTGGTGACACTAAGATTGGTAACCGTAAGTGCACCATTGGGCGTTTCTGCATCACTATCATTACTGCGTAAAGCTATAATAACATTACCGTTTTCATTGACACTAGCAACATCGTTAGCCGCTACTGGCGTGTCGTTCACTGCCGTAATCGTGATTGATACCGTCGCGGGGGCGGAATCTACAGTGCCATCGTTAATCGTATAAGTAAAACTGTCAGATAAGGTTTCACTGCCGTCATGGCTATAAGTCACTGTTCCGTCATTATTATTCACGATGGTGCCATTACTGGTGACACTAAGATTGGTAACCGTAAGTGCACCATTGGGCGTTTCTGCATCACTATCATTACTGCGTAAAGCTATAATAACATTACCGTTTTCATTGACACTAGCAACATCGTTAGCCGCTACTGGCGTGTCGTTCACTGCCGTAATCGTGATTGATACCGTCGCGGGAGCTGAATCTACAGTGCCATCGTTAATCGTATAAGTAAAACTGTCAGATAAGGTTTCACTGCCGTCATGGCTATAAGTCACTGTTCCGTCATTATTATTCACGATAGTGCCATTACTGGTGACACTAAGATTGGTAACCGTAAGTGCGCCATTGGGCGTTTCTGCATCACTATCATTACTGCGTAAAGCTATAATAACATTACCGTTTTCATTGACACTAGCAACATCGTTAGCCGCTACTGGCGTGTCGTTCACTGCCGTAATCGTGATTGATACCGTCGCGGGAGCTGAATCTACAGTGCCATCGTTAATCGTATAAGTAAAACTGTCAGATAAGGTTTCACTGCCGTCATGGCTATAAGTCACTGTTCCGTCATTATTATTCACGATAGTGCCATTACTGGTGACACTAAGATTGGTAACCGTAAGTGCGCCATTGGGCGTTTCTGCATCACTATCATTACTGCGTAAAGCTATAATAACATTACCGTTTTCATTGACACTAGCAACATCGTTAGCCGCTACTGGCGTGTCGTTCACTGCCGTAATCGTGATTGATACCGTCGCGGGAGCTGAATCTACAGTGCCATCGTTAATCGTATAAGTAAAACTGTCAGATAAGGTTTCACTGCCGTCATGGCTATAAGTGATGGTGCCATCGTTATTATTTAAAACAACACCATGATTAGCTTGACTAATATTACTGACAGTTAAGATGTTTATTAAGCTTTCTTCATCTGTATCATTATTTCTGACATCTATTTTGATAACACCGCCTTCATCAACATTAGCAGAGTCATTTTGTGCTAATGGGATATCATTAAGCAAGGTGATGTTTAGGGTAACGGTAGCTGTGGCAGAGTCAAACTCGCCATCATTTACTTTATAAGTAAATTGATCTGATGTTGTTTCTGAACCATCGTGTACATAGGTAACACTACCATCACCATTATCAAAAACTTGCCCATTTGTTCCATTGCTAAGCTGAGAAATAATGAGTAACTTGCTAGATAAATCATCGCTATCATTTTCTATAACATTAATAATAATACTATCATTTTCATTTAGTTCCGCAAAATCATCCTTTACAACGGGTGCTCCTCTGGAGAGATCAATAACACTTTTTTGCAAACTAAAGGCACTTTCACCCCCATCATTAACGCCACTGACAGTGAAATAATATTCTTTATCAGCGTCAATTCCCTCAAAAACAACATTATTAGCTACCAATGACAATCTTGCTTGACCACCCTCATAGGAAGTTACATTATCACTACTAATGCCAGGTTCTGTTGCAATAAATACATTATAAAACAGATAGTCAGGTAAAACAGACCAGTTAATTGACAAGTCTCCCGTGTTAGCACCGGTGCTGTCATCATGGATGACATTAATAAATTCAGCCTGCGTGCTTTCAATAACTACCGCTTGCCAATTTATACTTAACGTGGCAGCAATACTCCGGTCACCATCAACGTTATCTACCCAAACGTTAATAATATTAGGCCCACTTTGCCAATTATAGTCATGCGGATTTAGACCATTGATGAATAATCGGTAACTGGTGTTATCACCTTCAACCTCATTAAATTCATCATTAAGACAACTAGCAGTAGACGCACCACAGATCTGTAATACAGCGATATCTGGATTTCCATTCGAAAAATCTAACGATATTTGCTCAATTCCTGCTATATCTATTACATCAAGGGCTAATAGAATATTCCCCATAATGTTTTTACTTTGATCTGGTAAATCTATTATGGCTGTCGCACTTTGACTTGCCCCTGTTACTTTTGACGTTCTGTAATTAAAAGAAACTTTAGATAAAGAACTTGCTTGAACAGTACTGAAAGATATATCTGTACTTAGCAATACTGAATCGGCTGGTAACAATACAACTTCAGTATTATCTTCACTAGTATCTCCACCACAACCGCTTAAATTAAAACTCAACAAACCGAAGATAAATAACGCTCTCAAATATAATTTCATCATATTGCCTAGTACTTTGCTCTAATTAAGTAAGAACCATCAACTTCAACATCTCCGGTTTGTTCATGTAACTGGAAACCTCCAGAGACAGCATCTAAGCCAAAAAAATCGATAAAATTTGCTGAGATAATACCGTCAGCTAAATTATTGCCATGGCTAGCAAAGGTAATACCTACTTCTAAAAACACTGCGTCATTTTTAATGTGCATATTGCCATTAAACACAGCATTCCACGCATCAGAGCTACGATCATCATTGAATGACAATTGTCCATTTGAGATGCGCCCAGTATCAAAGTCAATCTCCATACCCGCTGTAAAATTTGACAAATTATAGTCAGAAATGACCGTTGCAGCTGAGTATTCGATAGTCCCTTGTTTAGCGGCCACCAATTCATAAGTATTTTGAGGTGCTAGTGAATTAAGTTCATCGTAACTGATGAACTCGGTATAGCCCTCTTCTATTGAGGATATGATCAATGCTGTGTTAATTTCTTCATAGGCTGACCTTTTTACGTCAACATTTGTAGCAGTATCATCATTAGTAGCAGTATCATCATTAGTAGATTTTTTAGTTATTTCTGTGGCTTTAGAACTCATACCTTGTTCAAAGATTTGTGGTGGCTCTATATAGGTAGTAACCACTCCTTCTTTATCAATGGCTGCATACGAATAATTCTCTCCTACGCCTAAGGACAGCATTGAGCCAGACTTAAGCCCAGTACTTAATAGCACATCTATTGCCCCGTCCCAAACGGCAATCCACACAGTGCCATTTAATAACTCAACTTCAAAGTGGGTACCACGAATACCAATACTACCTATTGGCGTTGTTAATTTATAATCGCCCTTCTCTGCTTTAATTGCGCCAGTAATTGAACGTAATCCTCCTTGCACTAAATCTAAAACTGCCGAATTTTTACCATTTTCACTGTTATATGTATACTCAGCAATGACCAATTCGGTATTTTCTTTCATCGCAATCATACTGCCATCTGTCATGCGAAGTTGTGTCTTACTTGATGCTCCAGTGGAAATAATATCATTTTCAAAAATAGAAGAACGTCGTTTTAAAGGACGTTTATTGACTTGTTCAGATGAACCTGCCTGAACTTCGCCTCGCGCAATCATGGTTTTCCCTACCTCGTCTGCGGCATTTGAACTGGATATGAATAGAGAAAAAAACATCACGTTCATGATAATTTTAATAGCGTTTAATATATTCATTAGAATTCATATTTCCATGTTAGGTTTATTTTTAAGCGGTCATATTCATAGATTTTCATCGCGGATAGATGACTATCAAGATTTTTAGCTTGATAGCTCAATTGTAGTTGTAAAATTTGCTGTTCAAGGCCTGTATAAATAAGTTCACTAGAGATAATTGCTAATGTTGCATCACTATAAACATCAAATAGCGGATTTGGTGCTTCATAATTTTGCTGTTCAAACATGATCATACTATTGCCATTAAGGTGATTAAAAATGGGATAACTAATTATGTAAGAAGCGCCTACTGCTGTTTTACTGTTATGATTTAACCCCTTTGTATTATCATCTTGATACCAATTAATGAGGAAAGTATGTTGATATTGAGCTTTAATGCGATAAAAAGCATTTATTTGCGTGTGATAAAAATCTAGGTCTTGATAAACAAAATGCTCAACCTTCGCTATAGAGGTGTTAAAACCATAGTTATTATTGTTTACCAGCTGCTGCCAGCCAAAATTAATAGCATTTTGGTTTCGATACTTATTACTTGAAAACCAAAGGGGGACAGTGCTTGCCCCTAGATACCATGATGATTCATTCATTAGTTGTCGTTCATACTTGACGGATAAATTCAGCATTTGACGATTATATTCACCATAAGAAAAATAGCTGTTATTTTGTACAGACAAATCAACTAATAGCGTTTGATATTGACTTAATGGGTATTGATAATTGACATGATAGCGCAATGCATAGGTAGCATCTGATGTTGCTTTTGATGAGTCGAACAAGGGAATTAAGGTACCATTCGCTAGGGTGATTTCGTCTTGTGAGCTACCACTGTTAATATTGCTATCAGAACCAACACTTAGCGCAATATCATGCGACCAGCTGCGTTTTCTAGCAACTAATTGTTTATTGACCCAACTCAGCTGAGTTTCAATCTGATTTCTTTGCTCATTCGTCAGTGACGTATTAATGGTTTCATTTGCTAATAGAGTATTCAATTCAACTATAGCACCGTATAAGTTATCCACTTTTTGATAACTTAATGCTAAATAATAACGACCATTAAAGGATGTAGGTTCTAGGATAACCACTCGTTCAAACGCGAAGACTGCTGCCTGATAATTTTCACTACCAAACGCAGCTAAACCCGCCAAAAAATCAAAGGCTAACTCGCCCGCTAATTCATCTGCTAATGATTCTGAATAACGGTATGCCTGACTATAATTTTTTTCTAATAAATATTTTTTTAACTGACTTAATTCAGTGTCATTCGCCGCAGAAACTAGCGAGCTAAAAAAAACCACCAAGCCAAACGCTGTTATTTTAATTACGCTGTTATTCATTAATTGTATTCTTCCATCTCGTCAATCATTAACTGATATTATCAGCCACTTTATCCATAGTACTTATTTAAAAACAATATACTTTTGTTAACAAATAGTAATATATCATTTTTTGGTTATGCGCTTATTTATTTCATTTAACTTTTGTGAAAACAATTGAGCATTGTACTTTTCATCATCCGCAACTATATCGAATAACTGAGAAATAGCGCTAGCAAAAACGCTTTTTTTACCGGTAAAGTCGAATAATAAATCGATCGCCATTACGGCTTGCTCTGCGGCAATATAATCAGAAAATTCACCATCTGCTCCTATAGTCACTATTTTATTTAGTAAAAAACTGGCAGATGCTTGCCTTTGGCTCAAACTTTGTGTTTCTAATGCATTTTGAATAGCGTCAATATCTTCCATTACCTTAGCGATAGCATATTGTAGTTGGCTTTTATTATTCAGGCCATTGCGTAGCTCAGTTAAATGTTGATGTAATGGCGTAAATAGCTCCGTACGTGAAGCGATAACCATCAGCATTTTAAAATTCCCATCATTTAAGCGCACTGTGCCCGGTTTAAAACCTTGTCCTTTGGTTGCTGTCCATTTCAGATCAGACATAGGATGATGGCAAGAGTGGCAGTCAAACAGAGATAATTCTGGAAATAGCCCATTATTGTTGATCAATTTACTCTCAATTAACCTTAGCGTTGATTTACTGGCTTCAAGCTGGCCATAAACCCAAGTTACATAACTATCACCGGACCATTTTTGTGTTCTATAGTCCTCATCTACAACATAGTGTAAAGGTTGTAAAATCCCAAAAGTGTCTAATTCAAACGCTAGTCTAGGGTGACCGGCCCCCATAATATCGTGAGTGGCTTGTTTATTTTTATTCCCTAAGTGGCAAGATAAACAAAGCCTTGCACGTTGTTTAGGTTTATCTGTTGGAAATAATCCGTCAGACAAAGTAGATTCTCGGCTTACCGTTGAAGATGTATGACTACTGATATAGTTCTGAGCACCGCCGTGACAAGACTCACAACCGACACCATCACTTATCTGAAATTTTTCACCTTGTAATTCTGCTTTAACATTATCACTATGACAATCCAAACAAATACCTGCTTTAGCGGCATTATCAAGTCCCAATTTTGCGGCTATATTTTTTGACTCTGCTGATAAAAGCGTTTGATAAGCTTGTGAGTGAGCATCTTCACGACTCCAGATAATATATTCATTTTGTAATACATCGCTACCTTGACGAGGAACAACAGAACCATGACACATACTCGCAGCGCAACTTGCGACTCCAAGATGAACATTTTTATCTTGTTGAGGTAACTCTGCGGCACTTATCGTAAATAAGATACAAAAATTAATTATACTAAATAATAATATTTTCAATGGGTTATTCCTCATGCTCAGCTGGAGGTAATACTACCTTGTCGACAGGTTGTTCAATTGTGTTATTCGGCAACACTTGCTTTTTTGGGATAACTAAAGCCGGTGTTGCAACACCGAAATGTGTTTTATCCGCCATAGAATCAAGCATATCTTTAACAAACCACGGTTTGCCCTTTTTATCTAAATATAAACCTTTCATATCTTTTTCAGTCAAAGGACCTGATCCCAATCGGCTAAATACTGCAATTTGCCCACCGGTTTCATCAACAGCACGATCCCTCTCTAAACCTCTAGACAATGATAAAGCCTTTGATGTTGTCGGATACCATGAGACAAATTCAGGTTTAGGGTCTGGACTAAAGCCGTAAAATCTGGGCTGTGAATCTGGTGAAGTTAATTGTATGACCTTCAAGCCTGAATCACCATCAGCAACATAAGCAAATAACGATGCATTTGTTGTTGCAATAACAACATCTTGTGCGTCTTTTATTTTCCCTTCAGCATTATATATTTGATATGTTTTCATCAATTGAGGTTGATTAATATCAACAATAACTAAGCCCTCTTTTCCTGCGGCTACATAAGCAAACGTTCTAGAGACAAATACACGATTAGCATCTTTAAGCTTAATGGTATTATCTTTAACAATAAACGCATTTTGTGGTGAGGTAATATCAATTGCCTTTAACCCATCATCATCGGTGACAAACAGGTATCTAAATTGTTGAGCAACAGAGTGACCATTATTTAATGCCACGGTGATAAGATGTTTAGGTGTTAATGGATCATCTAAGTCTAAAATAACTAAGCCTGCATCAGCGATAATGTAAACATAACGACCACCAATGGTTAAGTGTCGTGCTCCTTTTAATATATCGTTTTCATTCCACGTTAACGCTCTAGTTAAAAAATTATTTCGTGGTTCACCGTCCATTAAAGTATCAATATTGGTTAATATCAAACCTTCATTAGCATCGGTTATTAACGCGTAGTTATAAATAGGATGGAACGGTTTTTCTTGGTTAGTGATCCGCATTAAATCACCTTGATTTCGCTCAGGAGCAACGGGTTGAGTTGTAACAAGAGAAACACAAGTGGCATTAGCACTTTTAATATTTGTATCTTGGCCTAATAAAGTCGTTGGTGCGGTGATGATCCGCTGACTCACGCCTTTATTAGCAATTGAAGCAACATCATAGACTACCAGACCTTCTTTTCCTGCTGCTGCAAATAAGTATTCACCTCGCAACTGCAAACAATTGATAGCACCTGCGTTATGTTCATAACCTATTTTTAACTCTCTATCGTTATCTAAATGTTGTTGATAAAAATCAGGATAAACATATTTATGTAAGAAGCTGCCTTTCATTGCCTGTGGCTCTTCCCATTCTGTCACTTGTACTGCTTCTACCGATTTATCTGCACCTACATAAGCATGAAAGCCAATAAAATCAATAAAGTCAGTACCTAAGCCTAATGTTTGGGCAAATATGGCATTATTGTCAGCATCTTCGGATAAATGACAATCACTACATTCACGTGTTTCTTCTTTTCTGACGGTATGAGCAAAGTGAGGGTTCATCGCTTGAGAGCTATAACCGCTTGCGGATATAGGTGGCTGTTGCACATATATTTTTTCACGATTTGAATTGGTCGATGATAATACCAAGGCCGAAGTTGACCTTAATGGTGCTATTTTTCCACCATTAATTTTACCTCGGCGTCCCAGCATAAATATTTGGTCTCGTACCACTTGAGGGTTATAACTGGCGTAATTTCTTGATTCACCGCCCTCGTAATGCTTATTTTCTGTTTTCCAGTTAGCTTCTATCGGCAAATGACAACCACCACAGCTGGTTGTCCAAGACTGATGACATGAATAACATTCCATTTCATCATTATTATGGGCTAACATCTCTGGTGTAACATCTAAGCCAAAATGTTGATCAATGGGATCTTTTTCCATTGTTTTTGCACGAGCAGCTTTAGCGTTATATTCTTTATGCTTTGGGTCAACTACATCTTTTAATAAGCTTAACTTCCACTCTAATTCCGGCCAGATTAAACTCCGTTGATATAATCCGTCGTCCTTCCATAAAAATCTTTTTTGGCCATCAGGGTTACGTATTAATGATAAATCAGTACCGCCTGGGGGCGCAGCAGGACCAGATGTTTTTAAATTAGGATATTTAGACACTGTACCATGACAATCGACACAATCTATTTCAACTGCACCGGCGACTTCACCATAAACATGCCCATTACCATGATTGTCTTGTGAATAGTGACAATCTACACAGTGCATACCTACATCTAGATGAACAGATGACATATGCACGGCTTTATCAAATTTCTTTGGGTCATCTGGCTCTACAATTTTATTTTCTTTATCGAGTAAATTACCTTTACGGTCTTTTTTAAATACCGCTCTAAAATTCCAACCATGACCATGATAATCAGCAAATTGGGTATTCTTCATTTGATCATTTTTAGTCCAGACATCACGTAAAAAAGTTTGGTTCGACCATAAACCTCTTACCGCAGCACCTTCAGGGTTGGTTTCCATTACTTTAAATTTTTCTTCATGCGTAGGATAACGTTGTTCTTTGGGGAACATATTTGGTGCATCAGCTTCATAATCCCACATGGTGTAACCTAAAAAGGTATTCACAAACATATTAGGTTGATGCATATGACATGACATACATTGTGCAGTAGGAATTGCTCGCGTAAAAACGTGTTTTAATGGATGACCATCTTCATTTTTAGGTATCGTGGGATCAATAGTTTGCGATTGACCGCTATTACCGTATTGTGCATAAGGCCCTGAATGACGTGGTTCTCTATCATTTGCATAAACAACATGGCATGAACCACAGCCTGAAGTTCTAAAATCACCCGGATTATCGTTAGTACCTAAAAACCACATTAACGGATCATTTAAACGTGTCTTATGTGCATTGAGTAATGGAACTGAAATTCGGCCGCCGGTACCAGGGCCTCGATTTGATTGCTTAATATCAGGTCTACCCGGCTCTTCAATACGTTGTAAAAGTCCAAGTGAATTTGGTAATCCAGTTTCTGGGAATACGTTCGATATATTACGACCACCACGTTCAAATACTCTAAAAATATCGCCAGGAGGTACATTTTGCCATGTTGGCAATGGGTAAAGGATAGGTAAAACACCATGGTTTTTCGTTGCTTCTTCACTATTTTCTATAGGAGGTCCCGCAATTGCGGTTGGCTCGCCTTCACGAGTATAAGCTTCACCTAAAATATAATTTTTAAACGGTAAAATATTATTCGCGTAAGACGCAGCGCCAAATAGCATGGCTCCTGTCGCCATAAGACTACGTTTTGCTGCCTGTACCGTAGGTAGATGACAAGCGCCACAAGCTTCTTCCGCGATTCGTAAGTCAGAAGGATTAACAAAACGCACATATTCTGCTGCATCTCTGTTGAGCAGTGTATAACTAGCTTTGGGGTTAGCACTTGAAGGAAAATTCCAATCTTGTGGGTAACTTGGTAATACATGCGCTTGTTTCAAACTTGCCAAATATTCTTTATCTTCTTTCTTAGCTTTAAAAGGCTTTGTAATATTTGCATCACCGCCATGGCAATCAGTACAACCTAATATCACCCCTGGACTAGCATGCATCGACAAACTGTCTGTATCTGTATGACAACTTAAGCAACCAGTACTTTTAATAAGCGCCTGTTCTGGCGTCTGAGTTTTAGGTGCAGGCGGCGTAAAGCTATAATCCACAGCTACTTTATGATGTTTTTCTGATGAAAAAACTTTAAAAGAGGTTAAAGAAAAACTGGTAAATAAAATACCTGTTAAACAAAAAATTAGTGATAGATGTTTCAATGTCATTTTACAATTCATATATATCTTAATAAGTAATAATTAGGTTGAATAGTACAGAATATGGAAGGCTGTACTCACTACCATAAAGTTGGTCGAAACCTTTTCCAGGAACCAGTGCTGCTAAAGATAAGCGGGCAACGATGTTTTGTGATTGATAGGGTCTCCAGATCAAAGAAGTTGAAATATCTTGACCCAAGTTTTTATTTATTGACGATTGTTGCCTTAAACTTTCTAAAACATGGGTATCATCAAACCATAATTGATTCAGGTTCATAGATACTCGTAGTTCAGGTAAAATATCGGCGTCAAAACCAACACCAATCATGCGTAAACCTGGATTAATAAAGTTTGATTGTCCCTGCTCTTTACTCGATTTTAAAGAAGGAAGAATGCCATTACGACCTGACAATGAAACTCCACCACCACCAATTAAGGGGACATTCTGTCTAATAAAGAAGCTGGTATCCGCTCCAGCAAATTGGGGGTTTTCGAAAATCGCATCAAAACCTTTTGCGGTATTATCAAACGGATCATCATCTCCTGAAGCCCATAACAATGAAAGTTTTGGTCTAAACCAATCAAAGTCTACAGATAGCTCTGACGCAAGAAAATAAGCCTCTATACCATCCTTTTGATCACGATAACGACTACTGGTTTGCTCACCTACTGCATAATAAGCAGAAGCGCTAACATTTAATCGTCCAAAATGGCCATCACCACTGTAACCTAAATAAGTTACATCGTAATCTCGTGAAAAACGCTCTTCGAATAATGAGGCTGGGCGAGTTATAAACCCATTCTGATCATATTCAACTTGTCCTTTCTCTCGGTTACGATTGTAAGTAACACTGGCTTGAGAAACAAAGCCAAGAACCGGAAAGTCTTGCCAGTATAAATTGGCAGTGTAAACATCATCATCTCTTAAACGTTGTGATATATCATTTAAGCCACTGTTAGTATCTTTTTCTAAACGTCTAAACCAAGCAATATTATATTGAAAGATATTATTGTCTCGATTGCCAAATAATCGAATCCCCAATTGTGAATCTTGAAATAAAAAGCCTCTAAAATCAGACGAAAATGGCTGAATACCTACTCGTAAACTATCAAAATCAAAGCGTTCTGAGACATTACGTAAATGTTTATCAAAAAAGGCTGCTTGAATTCCTAAAAATTTATCAGTGCGTTTTTGTCCTTCGTTACTTGAAATTGAAGGATTAATATTAAGTAAGCCGCGTTCTTCAAAATTTACTTGATTGAAATTAAATACGGTGGTTAAACGGAATTCGTAATCTGGTGGGCGAAATGTTGTGTCTCCTTGATAAAGTACCTGTTCTACTATAAAACTTTGGCTAAATACAGACCCCTCACCTGAGCCGATTGTGTCGAGTGTGTCTGGTCTGCTAGTAGTGGCTACGCCAACGGGTACAGGGAAATTACGAGGTTCCACCACGGTGTCTGATACAGCAATTAAATTATAAAACCAATCTTTACCCCAAATAGGTAGGTCACCTTTTAGAGGGTTATGTCCACTATAAGGATCCCATAAATTAGTATTTATTCCTATCGCTTCAACAATACGCCATCGGTCTGGCATTATAGGACCTAATGGAATGGTATCATGCCAAGGTTTAAGTTTTTTATCATCGTCACACGGACGTAATTGATATTCATCGACGGCATGACCTGGACGTTTTCTTTCTGCCTTAACCACCCCTTCTCCGCAGAGTAAATAAGCAGGGATGATTGCTGGTTGCTCATTTTCTTGCTTTTCTGCAGCCTCTACAATATGACTAGTAGATAATCCTAGATATAAAAACAACCCGTAATATTTAAAGTCCATTACACACTTCCGCATCATTGGTGTTTAGAAATGGTGCTTGTGGACAATTAACATAACGTAATCTGATTGATTGGTTTGGAATATCTATTTTATCAGCGCGTATTGCTTTTGGCGCATTATTTAAGGTGTTCCCTAAAGCCAAACCTGCTTGATGAACAGCCAGAAATGAAATCATATCATCTTGGTCAATACCGTCACCTGAGACTCCTATACCACCAACTAATATATCCCCTCGATAAATAGGAACACTACCCGGAAATATTTGAATGCCATTAGCTAGACCTTTAATTTTATTGTCGTTAGTAAATGCAGCATCATCTGCTAAGCCAGTATTTCCAGTACAGTTGTGATCAACATCCGGAACTACGCCCAGCACAAAAGCAACATGCTGGATCAGCGCGTTATAAACTAAATCTGATTGTAATCCAACATTAAAAACACTCCACTGGCCAGAAGGTTTACTTAGCGGCCCAGGAGGCCCTACTACCGGACCATCAGGAAAATTAGGTCTTGATAAGTTCCCACCAGCACGATCAGAAAAGGCAGTAAAGTCGCCATAGGTTTCTAATGCACCGGCTAGCCCTATAAATTGTTGTAGGTCTGAGACATAATCTGAAAAATTAATATTAGGCGTTGCTAGTAAGGATAAGCCTGCACTTAAGTCAACTGGTTCTGCCACAGCATCGAGATATACTGGAGAAGGCAATTGCCTAAGTAAATCAGCTGGTGCATTAGTTAATTTGCCTGTACTAGAGAAAAATACCGCTGTACGTGCTTTTTGTAGTGATACATCCGAACCAAATACTGGTGCATCTCGAGTTCTTGCCATACCAAGAATAGCCCCTTGCGTATCAACAACAGAGATTGAAACTCGCGCTTGGCTGCCATTAGGCTGCCTAATTTGCGCACGGCTCTTATTTGCGATTGCGATAGCCTGATTTAAAATCTCCTGGACCTCTGTTTTGGTTAATTGTTTACTAACATCTCCGTTAGGTAGATCGTTTGCCGAACGTGCTTCAAAACGATTAGTATCATTGGCATCTGTAAAAATAAACGCATCAAGACTTTCCCCTTGATTGTCTTTAAACACTAAGGGATCTGCAGGTAGAATACCAGAACCACTGTAACCAAAGGCCACACCATTTAAGGCTATTCTATTTACATTATTTAGCGCAGATAGGTCAGCAACACCACCATCGTAATAGCCCGCAACAGCAACTAAATTGCCGACATCATTGTTAATAGTGTTAAAATTGTCTGCCGATTGACTGATAAGATCACTTATAAAAGCATCACTAAATCGTGCTGTTTTTCCGACAATAGTAATGACATCACCCCGGCGTGTTAAGGGTGCTGCAAAACCAACGGTACCCGCTAAGGCAATAACCTCATCATTATCTAAATCAAAACCACTAATATCTTTATCTAAGCCATAAATTCCATCAGAAATAACACCGATAGCACCAACTGGTGTACCTGATTTATACAAGGGAAAACCACCGGGATCAGCAGATAAACCAAGAGGAGAACGACGAGGGCCTGCACTGGGTAAATTTAAAGGGCTAAACCTCAGGCTAAAATCACTACAGGCTAACTGGCTAAATTGCACACCAAATAAAGGGCCAGATGGAGTATTATTTTCACCTGGATTAAAGTTTTCTTGAATAATTTGGCTTGCAGTTCGGGTGCTGAAGGCATTCCCTTCAGACGATATAAATGCAGCTGTAATGGCTTTTGATATAGCAACCATAGTATCAGGGATAATGTTGACATTTTCTAAGCCACCAGACACTTTAGCTAATAAAGTATTTGCGGTTGAACTGATCGTGACAAATTCCTTGGCCCCGTTCATCCTAAAAACGGCAAGTACATTACCTAGTCGATCAGTAACTGCTAAGGTCGCTTTAAGTTGACGTGATGTTGCCTCCGCAACGGCTTGGCTAATAATTTTCTCAACATCTTTATCAGTCAAAAATGAGTCGACCGAAGCACAATGTCCTATGCACCCTTGGCCATTAATATCAATTACAGCACTCTGGTCTACAGACGAATTCTCAAGGGTATTTCCTGCCTCACCTCCACAGCTTGATAGCAGGATAAATAAAGATAAACTCAATAATAAATGAAGCTTAATGCTCATTTTTCATTTGCTCCACAGTCTTATTAAATTCATGGTTATAATTTTTTTGACCAAATAAATGCTCTTTGGCCTTATGAAATCCATGGCAATCAATACAGGTATTAGGAATTAGATTTTCGCTTTCAACACCCCCATGACAATCTCGACAATTTTCAATATCCGGAATAAGTACATCCGAACTGAGCTCCGACGAAGACGCGTTATGACAATCTAAACAGACCATTGTTTGATGACTATCATGTGTAAAGTCGGCCTTTGGTAACCATCGTTTAGTTAAAACGACTGGTTCAACTTGCCAAGGAATATCATTAGATTCGTCTTTAGTGACAACATGACAAACATCACACGCTTGTCGTTCAAATATATCAATTGCAGCTTGATTAGCTCTACTTTCCGCCCAAACTAAGGCATCTGTTCTTACTGTTTGTTTAGTCAGTTTTTCAATAGAGGCAATTGTTTGGCTATTTAATGATTGTTCAAATTCTGTTCGAAGCCTTTCATCGCGTCCTGGTCGTCTCACTTTACGGACAGTAAATAGATCCCCTGCTTTTACAATAGAATCATCGAGATCATTATTAAGGTTTTGATAGATAAATCTAAACGCGTAATATTCTCTCATCATCATCACAACATCTGCAGGCGAGCCATGTGGAACAACTCGCTGCGGATCTTCTGGATCAAAGGTTAATTGATGACAACTTTGACAATTTTTTTCCATGGTAATGGGTTTCATTGCCATGCCATTGGTTTCTGGTTCATGACAACTATTACAAGCTAATTGTACATCTCCGGTAGCCGATTTTATCCCTTTTGGGTCCATGTGCAGTTTATGCGGAAACTTTAAATTGGATTTTTCAGTTATTTTATTATCGTTAAGTAAGTGTCGCTCTGTTTGCCATGAGGTGATTTTTCTATTTGCTATAATCGGTTTTAACATACTCACACTAAACGCGGGATGATGACCTTCAAAATCAGTGGCTGAACCATATTCTCTATTATTTCGTTTATCTTGACTTATATTTACATGACAGTTCACACATATTTGTTGTGAATAATCACTTAATACCTCTTTACTATTATGCTCTTTATGACAACTTGTACATTGATTTAATGGCGAAAAATCAGCTGTAATATTAATTTCTGCCACATGTTGTTTTATTGTTGTGTGACAAGATAGGCAAGCCTCGTTTGTTGTTGGCTCAAATGCATTCACGTGACATTGACTACAGTCGTCACCCATAAATTTATGAGGTTTTATCAAATCGCCGGCAAGCCATTGCCCATCCGATGGCAAAGAACTTTCTCTAAGCGTCTCCATCCATGATGGCGATAAAACACCCGATATCGGCAACGCTAAACATAAAATAAAAATCAGTGAAAACAGTAACCAACTCCAGCTTCGTTTATGTAAATTTAAATCATTAAAATTGACTTGATAACGATTTTGCAGAGGCTCTTGTTTTACTGTGCTTAATGTTACCTCTACAACAAAGGCACAACCTTTATCACCAGGTAGTAATGTGATTTTATGACCAGAAATTTCAATAGTGTCGCCAACACTGACCATACATTTTTTAACCATCTGTCCGTTAAATAAAACGTACTTACCAGTAGAGGCGCTAATTTTACAACCATCGTTATAGGCTGTTAATTTTGCATGAGCTAAAGCAACCCTCTGATCGGGTAGCAATATATGTTGATTGGTACCGCGACCAATAAGTAAGGTATCACCTTCTACAAATACATCTTCTGTAGTTTGGCCTTGCCCTTGTTTTTTTAAATGTCTGATCAGTAATTTCATTATCTTTCCTCACATTACCAATAGATAAATACTGATAGAATATGTGCCAGTAAAGCTGCTAATAACGCGAATGAGATTGGCACATGTATAAATAACCATAATTTTAGTAATGCATCGGTTTTAATGTGATGACGTAATATTTTCAATGACTTTTTTCTGCTACCAAATAAGTCAATTATTTGCTTAAGTTGGGTAGCACTTTGCTGATCAGTAACCTTCGCTAATTCTGTTACTAATAAATGGATAACCGTAGACTGGTTTTCGTTGTTATTCAATTTACCGTCAACTAATAAACAAGATCTGTCTTTAGCACTTAACTGATTAAAAACATTGCCACCAATTTCAGTACGTTCAATCGCACTATTGATCATCAACATCATTTTTTCTGGTAACTTTTTAGATAATTTAATTATTTGGCGATCAACATCTTCAATTAATAAATAGTACTCTTCTGCAGATATTGTCTTAAGATTTTCTCTTTTTTTAATAGGTAGGTATACATAACTCCATGCCCCATAAAAACCACTAAAAATAGCGATACACATTAAAAAATACGCGAGAGTATGAACATTTACACCAAATTGAAAACCTGTATGCAAGGTAGCTAGAATAAGTAGACCACTACCTAAATAAACATGAGCAGATAACCAGCCTTTAACTGTCCCTAAAGTTGAGAAATAATCTCGTTTTCTGCGACCAAAATACATTAACCAAACAATCAGTAATGCTGAAATAGTGCCAATAGTATAACCAAACCATGTGCCACCATTTTTTGGTTGTCCGGGTTCATGTAATACATAAATAATTGACATAATAATCGTTAATATAAAGGTGATTTTTAAATAACGACCATTAGCGTACGAGAGAAATTGATCCATTTTATAAATTTACCACTTTAATAAAATTTTCAGGGCTGATTCTGTTAGCCGCACCCGTTGGACAAGCACGAACACAGGCCGCTCCACCCTCGATATCCTTACACATGTCACACTTAACAGCTTTTTTGATGTTATCCCCATCTTTTACTTTATTATCACCAGGTTTTTCCCCTGCATTGAAAAACATCCAAGGCCAAAAGTTAGTGTTTTTTTCTTTAGGGTATTCCATTTGAATAACACCATAAGGACAATTTCGTTCACAATTACCACAACCTATACAGCTGTCGTCAATAAAAACTTCCCCACCAAGACCACCTCGATGTATTGCATCCGGGGGGCAATCTTTCATACAACTAGGGTCTTCACAATGGCGACATGATGTAGGTACGTGAACATGAGCAAATGTAGGCCCAGCTTTACGGTTTAAACGTGAAGTTCCACCGTGGGTTGCTGCACATGCGGTTTCACAGTTATCGCAGCCAACACACGTATCTTCATTGATCAATAAAACATCTGTAGCTTCGCCCAAACCTTGTTGCATCAAAAATGATAAAATATCACCTGTTTCACTGTCTGATTCAAGCTTGGTATTTTCTAGATGGCGTTTTTGTACCTCAAGCTCCATGGTTTCACGTAAGGTTGGTGATTTTGCTAACAAATCGTTAAATGAATCACTGTCTATAGAAATTGTTTCAGTTTTAACGGTAGCTGTAATGGTTGCCGACCTAACGGTATTACCTAATAGTCCCATTTCACCAACAACATTGTTTGCCGCCACGTAGGTCATCGGAATATCTTTGTCGCCAACTTTTTTTGATACCGTAACAGAACCATTTCTAATAACATGTAAACAGTTTGCTTCATCTCCCTCTGAAAATAACACTTCATTAGCGCGATACTGGTTAAGCTTTGCTTTTTTTGCAATGGGTTGTAGTTGTTCAATCGGTACTTTTGGGGCAAACTTTTCTTGTATAATACGCACAATAAAAGTCTCATCTAATACCCTTTTAACGGCATCAACAGATGTAATGAGCTTAATCATGGTTCGACGAGGTGTTTCAATTACGATACACGATTCACCAGCCAAAACCGTCGCAGAACGTCGTCGACCTGAGATTAAACTCATTTCTCCAAAGAAATTACCTTGTGTGCTTTTTATTACCCTATCACCAATGACAATATTTACCTCACCTTGCAAAATGGTGTAAAAACTATTGGTATAATCATTTTTCTTAAAAATTTCTTTATTAGGCTCAAATACATGCACTTGGCTATCAAGCATTAACTCTCTAAAAGATAAAGCCGATAATGGTGTAAATACTGGAATGTCTGTTTGCATCTTAGAAAGTATTTGATCAACATCCATATCAAACGGTAAATGTTCGAGCTTACTTTCTAATAAAGGATGATCAGCAGGATTAATGTCGTTGCCGAGTATATATTCAACAACTTCGTAGCCTTGATTCATGGCTTGTTTAATTAATGGATAACCGCCTAGTGCACCAATAACATACATACCAGCTACATTTGATTCATACTTAGCAGATAAAACAGGAATAGAATTTGGATCACTGTTTGGAAATTCGATGCCAAAAGATTCAACTAAAGCTCGCGGGGGAATTGCACCTAAACGTGCAATGATTCTATCAACGGGTACGCTAATTTCACCCGACGCTGTTTTTAATACAAATACCCCAGGTTTTTCTTGGTCTGGTGTTAATTCAACACAGTGAGGATTGGTATTATAACAACATTCAACATCGCCACTATCAATTGCTGCAGTAATTAAATTTAAATTACCTTCTTTGGCTCTAGCAAATTCATCACGTCGATTAACAATATAAACTTTATTATTTTTAGCTAATACAACCGCATTTTCTATAGCAGCATCACCAGCACCTACAATAACAATGGTTTCATTATTATGATCATCAGGGTTATCAAGTGTATATTGGACAAAATCAGCATCATCACCTGTAACCCCAAGTTTTCTGGGGTTACCCTGCACGCCAATGCCAAGAATAATAAATTCTGCTTTTATTACATCGCCATTGGCAAGAGTAATTGTGTAATCACCCTTTTGCCCATCAATATTGACGACTGCAGCATTATATTTAAGATTAACTTTGTTTTGTAAAAGCCCTTGTAGCCATTCGTCTAGAATAGTTTCTCTTTTACCGGCTTCAAATGCGATAGGACTTCGTAAAGGTAGAATGCTAGGCTCAGCCATAACATGTTTACCTTTTTGGTATTTTTGAATGGTATTAGCAATCTTGGGACTAGCTTCTAATAAAACATGCGATATATTAAGCTCTGCGGCATGTGCAGCTGCACTTATTCCACCAGGTCCGGCACCAATTACGACAATTTTATATTGCTCAGTCAAAATTCCAACCCTTTGTAAAGTATTTTGTAAGTCCCATTTTTCAATATAAATTGTCGAGATGCTTAATTTATATCACTTTTATCAATTATCTTACAGAGTTTCAGAATAAATCAATATGAATAACTCATTTTCAAATATATACACATCCTATTTCAGGATACAGAAACGAGTGTTTGAAAATTGTCATTACTCCTACTTTGAAGAAAAACCTCTATTTCAGGTAAATTCATATCAAAGTAATGGTCAATACTTTATCTAAAATCTTTAGTCATTGTAAATATACATTATTCCTAGCATGCTAATTGCTAAATATTATACTACTTAAATATTTTATTCTGTATACATTTATACTTTGGAGGAAACTGTTCCGGTCAAGCGGCAAAAGACACCTTTATTGTAGACTGTCAAACTCAATTGGATAACTGCAATGCACTACACAGAAGTATTGTGAATTAGCCTCTTTGCATATAAAAGCTTGTCTCCCCCGGAAACACTTTAAGCTTATTTTTGAATATATGTTAAAAAGGTCCCTAACACGTTCCTAAGTATTGTAAAGATGTCACTCTCAGATCAACTCCGTACACTGTGAACTACTCGGCACTAAAGTACCGAGCTTCTGCAATTTAGCTTTTAACGGCTAGGCTGCTTCTTTTTTCTCAGTTCCCACACCAAACTTTGATTGCTCAAAGACTTTTATTTTAGAAGGTGATTTCTGCTGAGCTTTGGGCAACGCCCTAACTAATATCCCATTAGCTATTAACTCTTTTTCGCCTGTGTCTGCCACTGATTTAGCCGCAGACAAATATCTGCACTGTGCCGCAGCTTTCACACGCGAAATTTCTCACACTCAAATCGAATTTATGCTCATGTTTGCATTCGCAACAAATGCCTGACGATTTCACATATCGACCTATTTCATGGTACACAGCACCCTTTAATTAAGCCTTGTACTGGGTTAACGCTGTGACCATACCCATCACATTATCCTTCACCATCTGACCATTAAACTGCTGCATTCCTTTCACGTTTAAATCCTCAAACACGATGATATCACTGGTCTTGGCTATCGAACATGATACTTCGTGAGCAAACGCTAAGCGTTGGCGAGAGATTTTTCCGTGAAGTTTATTTAAGCGTGTTTTTGTTTTGTGCCAGCGAGTAGAGCCTTTCTTTCGACGGCTCAACTGGACTTGAATTTGCTTTAATTTGGTTGAAGATTTTTTGAAAGCTTTCGGGTTTTTAACGTACCACCCATTTGAACCAACGACGGTGTGTTGGCTGTTGATATCATAACCTACAAGTGTCGATAGCACTTGCTTTGCACTTTTGCACTCAACTTCTTGAGTGAGTGAAACATACCATTTTCCGTGCTTAAATTGCACCGTAGCTGTTTTGATTTTACTGGATAGTTTTCGATGAAAAACAATCGGTACTTTACCAACTTTAGGAATGCTGATAGCGCCATTTTCTATGCGAATACAATTTGAATTATTAACACAACGAAAGCTATCATCGTGAAGCTTTTTTTGTTTAAAGCTCTCTTTGAAAGTAGGAAACTGCTGCAATCGACCTTTTGTGAATGCGTTTTTTAAAGCCGCTTCCAAATCACGAGCTACTTGCTGTGAAGCTGAAGAATCAAAGGCTTTGAGCCAAGAGAATTCGTCGAACTTTTTCAAGTCACGAATTAACCCCGCCATTTCATAGTAAAACAAAAACGTTTTATCATAGCGATATCGACGTATATTTTCAGACAGCAACAAGTTCCACAGCCCACGAGCATATGAGCCAAACACTACGAGTTTAACTTCTTGCTCTACTGTTGGCTTGAGCCGGTAATTGTATCTGAGCGTCCTTTTCATATACTGTATAGGTACTGTATAAGCATAGGTTGTCAAGAAATTATGGATTCATCTCGGCACTAAAGTACCGAGTTTTCTCGACGGTGCTGATAAAATTGGGCAGAAGATAATCACTAGAATATAGTTAAGATATATGCAGACGCAGATAGCTCTGCTTTAAATGACCGCGAAAGCAGTTTAATCAAATGTTTTCTGATATTGAGTAGGTTTTATTAATATCGACTGTATCGCTGTGTACGACTCTTCACGGTTTTCTAGAAATGAAGCTACGCGACACAATGCGGAAAGACTATTACAGAAAAATGGTGTATTGCTTTTTCCATATTTTTATACAACACCAGAAGATGTTGATGATGCTTTTATACAAAAAAGCATTAACGGACTATTTAATGAAAGCTTTAGCCGTAAAACAAGTAAGCGCTCTCTATTAAAACTTAATGACATAGCCACTCAAGGATTATTTACAGGAGGGGGTCCCCCTTTTGGTTATCAATCAATTGCCGTCCCAAGTTAAACTGTTGATAAAAAAACTCTTTATATAGAGCCCAATAATGCTGAAATAATAAAGCTAACTTATTCTTTAGCAAGCTCAGGTGTTTTCGGAACTTCTTACGGTGTAAAAAGAATAGCTACTTATTGAAATGAAACAAACATATTAAAAAACAATAAAAAGTTGTCACCAAATGAGATCCATAGAATATTAACGAATACCGTTTACTTTGGTCGTAGAGAGTAAGGACACAAAAAATTAATGAAAAGTCGTCCACTAAAGAAAGTGGTCGGCCGTGAAGGATTTAAACCTTCGAGTTAATCGGCTTAACGGTTAAAAGCCTCGGCTTTGGTATTTGTACTATCTGACTTAAGAATTTAGAAGTGGTCGGCCGTGAAGGATTTGAACCTTCGAGCTAATCGGCTTAACGGTTAAAAGCCTCGGCTTTAGTTTTTGTACTGTCTGACTTAAGAAAGAAAGTGGTCGGCCGTGAAGGATTTGAACCTTCGACAAATTGGTTAAAAGCCAACTGCTCTACCAACTGAGCTAACGGCCGACATATAAACTGTGGTGTTGAGAATCATCATCAACTAATGCAAAAATCACTAATATGCTAATCTTGCATTGTACTTGTTAAGAAAGAAGTTGATCGGCCGTGAAGGATTTGAACCTTCGAGCTAATCGGCTTAACGGTTAAAAGCCTCGGCTTTTTGTTGTTTGCTATCTGACTTATAAATTTGGAAATTAACTATTGAAGAAGTGGTCGGCCGTGAAGGATTTGAACCTTCGACAAATTGGTTAAAAGCCAACTGCTCTACCAACTGAGCTAACGGCCGACATATAAACTGTGGTGTTGAGAATCATCATCAACTAATGCAAAAATCACTAACATGCTAATTTTGCATTGTACTTGTTAAGAAAGAAAGTGGTCGGCCGTGAAGGATTTGAACCTTCGACAAATTGGTTAAAAGCCAACTGCTCTACCAACTGAGCTAACGGCCGCCATATTTTCTTTTTTTCGAAATAAATTTCGAATCTTACAAGGTGCTTCTTTTTCTTTATAAGAAATAAACATTATAAAGAAGTGGTCGGCCGTGAAGGATTTGAACCTTCGACAAATTGGTTAAAAGCCAACTGCTCTACCAACTGAGCTAACGGCCGACATAAGTGCTAATTCACACTGCGTTGCACTAGTGCCTCAACGCGACGCATATAATACTCATAATTTTTTTTAGTGCAACCTTAAATTCAACTTATTTCTTATTAATTGACTACTTGCATAAAAAGAAGGCAGTTAGTGTAAGTTATCGTCGCTTTTATTGGTTATAAATTTTCTAACCTAGGTTTTGCTAGTTGAGCCGCACTTGAATCTGGGTATTGTGCGAGAACTTTCTGATACCAAATTTTTGCTGCTGCGTTATTATTTAGCTTTTGTTCAACCATCGCCAACTTCAACATTGCATCGCTTCGCTTGTTTGAGTCGAGGTATTGTTCAACCACTAAATTAAATTCATTTTTTGCTTTGGTGTATTCAGTTTTATTAAATAATAGCTGTCCTAACCAATAATGTGCGTTGGGTGCATAACTAGAATTTGGGAACTTTCGATTAAACGCTTGAAATTCAGGGATCGCTTTATCGTATTGTTTGTCTTTTAAAACTAAATTTACCGCGCTGTCATATGCTTGGTTTTCAGTTAAATTCGTTGAATAATTTATTGAAGCGTCTGAAGATGCTTTTGCTGGGGCTATAATCGCCGCAGGAACGTTATTTTCAGGTTTTAATGCTTCTGTTACCCTACGGTCAAGCTCTTGATATAACTCACGCTGTCGATTCAAAACTTGACTAAGCTGATGAGTATGTAATTCAGTAACACCACGTAATTCATTCACTTCATTTTGAAGTTCATCAAGCTGTCGCTGCACCTTGACTTGGGCACGATTACGAGCATCAAGTTTACGTTCAAGATTAACCAACTTCTCAGCCATTGTTTCTGGTACCGAAGAGGTGTATTGCGAAGGGCTACTTTTAATTGCACCCGTCTTGGTTATATCTATAACGGGAGCAGATTCTGCTGCCACTACCGCAAGGGTAGTAACAGCAAAGGACATCCCGAATAAAAATTTATTCAGTTTCATTTCTATCCTTGATTAGTAAACTAATACCGCACGACGATTTTTAGCAAATGCGTTTTCACTACGGTCTTTAATCATTGGCTTTTCTTCACCGTAGCTAACAACACTTAGCTGTGCAGATGAAACACCCATATTTTCTAAATAAGTTACTACCGCTTTGGCACGACGTTCGCCTAAAGCAATGTTGTATTCAGGCGTACCACGTTCATCGGCATGACCTTCAACTAAAACTTTCATGCTTGAGCTTTTGTTTAAAAATTTAGCATGTGCATCTAAAATAGCAGAAAATTCAGTGCTAACTGTAGAGGTGTCAAAATCAAAATAAACGATGTGCTCAGCACGAAGTTTTTCTAATGCTTGACGTTGTTGCTCTTCAATTTCAGCGGCACGTTGTACGGCGCTTACTTGAACATCAGCAGTATTATTTTCAATTACTGAAGACTCTTGAGCATTAGTCGCTACATTGCTTTGTTCATCAGTTTCTGAATTTGAACTACAAGCAGATAAAGCCAAAATTGGCAAAGCAATCGCAAGAGCTTTCACAGTTTTATTCAAACGCATTATAATTGTCCTTATTTTTCTAAAGTTATGTTTTAAATTAATGTTTAATTTTTTATAAAAATGGTGACCAAGCAGGTGCTTTTACTTCACCATCAGCCGCGGGTAAGCGCGCTTTAAATCTTCCATCTACAGATACTAAACTAAGCACTTGCCTATTATTGTGTAAAGTACTGTAGATTATCATGCCACCATTTGGAGCTATGCTCGGCGACTCATCTAAACGTGTTTTAGTCAGAACTTGAAAAATTCCTGACGCCAACTCTTGTTTAGCTAAATGATAATTCCCTCGTGTTCTGTTCACCATAATTAGTTGGCGACCGTCAGGTGTAATTGAACCACCAAGGTTCATTTCACCATCAAAGGTGAGTCGTTTAACACGACCATCGACTAAATTTACGCGATAAAGCTGAGGTTTACCACCCCGTTCTGAACTAAATACTAATGATTTTCCATCAGGGCTCCAACTTGGCTCTGCATCTATCGCTCGATGACGGGTGATACGACGTAGTTTTCTTGTTGCTACTTCCATAACATAGAGCTCTGAATTGCCATCTTTAGATAACATCATCGCAAGTTGATTACCGTCGGGTGACCAACGTGGCGCACTATTTATACCAGGGTGATCGCTTATCATAGTACGCTTTCCGGTATAGATATCTATAATATATATTTTTTGTTGGTTATTCTCAAATGTCGAGTACGCTAACTGATTGCCACTTGGATGCCATGAAGGTGACATTAACGGCTCTTTAGAACTCAACAAAACGTGCTCATTAACACCGTCATAATCAGCCATCACTAACTGAAAAGGAAATTCACCTTGGTCTCGCACAATCACATAAGCAATTTTAGTTAAAAATGCACCTTTACTGCCGGTTAACTTTTCATAAATAACATTACTGATGTGATGCCCATAACGACGAAATTGGTCAGCATTAATTTCAAAAGCACCCTCAGCATAAATATGATCAGAAGTTTGAACCAATTCACCATTGCTTAGCATTTGCGATTGTCCACCGGTGATTTGCCCGCGAATAACATCAACCAGCTGGTAGCTTATCTTGTAACGACTAATCCCTATTTGATTAATTTCTCCAACAACAACCGCTTCAACGCCCTCATTTGCCCAAGCTGAATAATCAATTTCTTGATCAGAAAAGGGTGTTTGTGGAAAACGATTATTTTTTATCGGGTTAAATTTACCGCTGCGCAATAAGTCTTCAGCAATAATCGACGATATATTTTCTGGAAGCGGCTCTAATCCTGTCCATTTAAAAGGTACAACAGCGATAGGTCTAGCGCTATCAATACCCTCGGTAATGACAATCTCAAGCGTTGCAAATGCACTATTTGAAATCAGTACGATAAAGAAAATGAAGGCTACTTTAAATTTATTCATATATTTTACTATTTTCTCAGTCATGGGTTATTTTTCATTGAATATAAACTGAACCATTAAAATTCAGGCACCACTGTTAGGCTAATTGTACGCATTTCTTTAAATACTTCGGGGTCTTTAGAGACAGGTAATGTCCCTGCTTTATAAATAGCCGTCTTTGAAGCGCTACAAACTACCTGGTCCCCTTTGCCAATAACAACGTTGGTTACAAAACCTGATGGTGCAAGACTTATGGTTAATTTACAAGACTTACCTTCCATAGTGCTGCGGTCAGTGATCAAGTTTCCTTGAATAGTTTGCCTTATAAGGGCGGTAAACCGACCAACCTCACTCATTGTTTGCTGATAGCGGGCTTGTTGTCTAACCGCCATTTCTTCAGCCATTTGTTGCTCTAACATTTCTTGCTGTCGAGCACGCTCTTGAGCTTCTTGTTCTTTACGTTTACGCTCTGCTGCTTTTTTCTTGAGTAAATCATCGGCTTTTTTAGCTGCTATTTCTTCTTTTAAGCGCTTAGCTTTTGCATCAGCCGTCGCTTGTTCTGCGATTTTTTGCTCTTCTTCTTTTTGTTTACGTATTTTTTCAGCGGCGTTGGCTTTGCTTAGCGCTTTTTTTGCTGCTGAGTCAGCTGCCTTTTTCTCTAGTAATTTTTTCTTTCTTTGTCGCTCAAGTGCTTTAATACGTTTTTCTTCTTTAGCACGTTTTACCCTAGCGGAAGCCACTTGTTGTTCCAAGTCTTTTAACTGTTTGGCATCATCAAGTTTTTTTTGCTTAATTTTATTAACTTGTGCTTCAATTGTACTTTTATCAACAATAGTTGCCTGAATAGTTTGAACTTGCACAACTTTGGGCGCCACTTTGGGTTCACTTTCAAAATCGCCCATCAATAATACCGCAGCTAATACGATATGTAATAAGAAACTAAACGATAATGCAATGGCAAATTTTCGACTCATTTAATTATTTAGCTCCAGGGTCTGTCATTAAACCAACCGATGGCACACCTGCTTTTTGTTGTAATAACACCATTAGTTGTATCACAGCATCATAAGAAACAGAGCCATCACCGTTAACAACGACTGGCGTGTCAGGTTCAACTTTTAAATGGGCAGCAACCAGTGTTGCCACTTGCTCAGCAGACATAGGTTCATTCTTACTGGTACCAACCGCTAAATAATAATTACCGTCGGCATCAACAGAAGCGACTAAAGGCGGCTTTGACTCTTTATCAAGTGCTTCTGCATCGGCCTTAGGTAGGTTAACTTTCACACCTTGAGTGACCAATGGCGCGGTAACCATAAAAATAATCAACAACACCAACATAACATCAATGTAAGGAACAACATTGATTTCAGCAACTTTACGGCGTCTTACTCTTTTATACATAAGATATTACTCCGTTTATGCTGATGGTTCACTGGTACTTTGACGTTGTAAAATACTGGAAAACTCTTCCATAAAATTACCGTAGCCATTTTCTAATTTTTCAACATGGTGGCTAAAGCGGTTAAAAGCGATCACTGCTGGAATTGCAGCAAATAAGCCCATAGCCGTGGCAATTAATGCTTCAGCAATACCCGGAGCAACCATCGCAAGTGTTGCTTGCTCAACAGCGCCAAGCGCAATAAACGAATTCATAATCCCCCAAACAGTACCAAACAAACCTATGTACGGACTAATAGAGCCCACGGTCGCCATAAATGGCAAATGTGTTTCAAGATGGTCAACTTCACGTGAAAGTGCCACGCGCATTGCTCGATGAGTTCCGTCAACAATCGCTTGTGGTGAATCCATATTGCTTTTTCGTAAACGGGCAAATTCTTTAAAGCCTGAGACAAATAAACTTTCAATACCGGTGGCGGGACCTTTAGAAGAAACTTCATTATAGAGTTTACTTAGGTCGGCTCCGCTCCAAAACTTATCTTCAAAGATTTTCATTTGTGCCTGTGCGTCGTTAAGTGCTTTTCGACGTTGAAATATCATCGCCCAACATGCAATAGAAAAACCTAGTAGAATTAACATTACACTTTTAACTAACAAACTGGCTTGCAGGAATAAATCAAATATAGAAATTTCAGCTGACACGTTTTAACGCTCCTAATATTTTTTCGGGAATAGCACAGGGTTTGGCAAGTGATAAGTTAACACAAGCAATTTGGACAACAACAGCACAAATAAGCTTATTTTGCTGATCACTAATTTGTTGAGTAAAAACCAGACTGGCGCGTTTCAATTCGCTAATCCATGAGGTAACAATGAGTAAATCATCTAAGCTGGCTGAAGCTACATTATCCATTTCCACTCTTCTGACCACTAAACCAATGTTTTGTTCTAAAAAAGATGATTGATTAGCGTTTAATTCTCTCAACCACTCAGTACGTGCACGTTCACAAAACTTTAAATAGTTTGCATGATAAACAATACCGCCGGCATCTGTATCTTCATAATATATCCTAACTGGATAAACGTGTTTAATATCTGCCATAACTTGAATGATGTAAAACGCTCAGAGCATCGTTATTTGTATTTTTATCGTAAAAAATAAAATTCGAGGCACTCAATTATAATTTCTTCTATATTAATGATAATAACTTCTGACGACAAGCGTTTAGTGGTAATCGAATGTAACATTTTGAAAAATAGTTTCTAGCAGAATATTAGCGTTTTGTACCGCGCTGGTTAAATACACACCACCAAAGTTAACATTAGTTTTTCTAATGCAAAATATCTAATTTTTTTATCTTGTATAAATAGAATAGTTACTCTAAAATCCGCTTGTTGTTCGAGCTAGCGTAATAATTATTCAAGTTTATCTTCACTGATATAACGGGGTAATTGATAGCCAGACAACTTGAATAGATTTTATCTCTTCTCTCTGACATGTTTATTGGAACCCTATTTCCTCTTATCAACTTAATTTATAAGTTGGCCCACATAATTGATGTGGGCTTTTTTTTACCTAAAATTTGATATAACGATATGGGTTGGTTATTAATCCGGCTTATCTAAACCAAAATGCTGGTAAGCGCGTTCAGTTGCTATACGCCCTCGCGGCGTTCTTTGCAGGAAACCTTGCTGAATAAGATAAGGTTCAATAACATCTTCAATTGTTTCGCGCTCTTCGCCAATAGCTGCTGCGACATTATCAAGGCCAACAGGACCACCCATAAATTTATCAATAATCGCTTGCAATAATTTCCGGTCCATTAAATCAAAACCTTGATCATCAACCTCTAACATATTTAGTGCTTTAGCGGCCGTTGCTTGGCTAACAATGCCTTGCGTTTTCACATCGGCATAGTCACGAACTCGGCGTAATAACCGATTAGCTATTCTTGGTGTGCCACGAGAGCGCTTGGCCACTTCAAATGCACCTTCTTCGTCGATAGGTAGCTTGAGAAAGTAAGCTGAACGTTTAACTATTTCAGTTAAATCTTTAGTGTTATAGAACTCAAGTCGTTGCACAATGCCAAAACGGTCTCTCAGTGGTGATGTTAAGGCGCCGGCACGGGTCGTTGCACCAATCAAAGTAAATGCTGGTAAGTCTAATTTTATTGAACGAGCCGCGGGCCCTTCTCCAATCATGATATCTAGCTGGTAATCTTCCATTGCGGGGTAAAGAATTTCTTCAACTACAGGACTTAGACGATGAATTTCGTCAATAAAGAGCACATCATTTTCTTCGAGGTTAGTCAGTAAAGCCGCTAAATCTCCCGCTTTTTCTAAGACAGGACCGGAAGTTGTGCGGATATTCACGCCCATTTCGTTAGCCACAATATTGGCAAGTGTGGTTTTACCTAAACCAGGAGGACCAAATATCAATAAATGATCGAGTGGTTCATCACGTTTTTTTGCCGCTGCGATAAAAATTTCCATTTGAATTTTGACATGATCTTGCCCAGTATAATCGGCTAGTAGTTTAGGACGAATAGCACGATCAATGGTTTCTTCTTCTGGCTGGGCAGTGGGTTCAATAAGACGATCAGCTTCTATCATTATTTTCTCTTGTGTCTTGGCTTATTTAAATACAGCTAAGTAAGTATTGTCAGGCCGATGTTACTATTAGCAGCCTGTTATTTACGTGTCAGCTTTATCTACATTTTATCAATGTAGTAGATATTAAAGCATTGACTTTAATGCGTCACGAATAAGATCTTCACTCGTTGATTCTGCTTTAAATACGTTTCGTATCGACTTTTCAGCTTGTTGCTGACTGTAGCCTAAAGAAACTAATGCGTTAATCGCATCACCTTTTGCATTAGTCACAAAAGTGTTTTCATGATGAAGCTCAATCGGAAGTGTTCCCGATGCTAATGGCGATGCCGTATGGGTGACTTGCCAATCTTTTAAACGGTCGCGCATTTCAATGAGTAAACGTTCAGCTGTTTTTTTCCCAACGCCTGGTATTTTTACAATGCTGGTCAAGTCGTCATGAGCAACACAGCTAACAAATTGGTCTGCAGACATGCTTGAAAGTATGGCAAGGCCTAACTTAGGGCCAACGCCATTAACTTTAATAACCAGTCTAAATAATCTACGTTCGATTTTATTAGCAAAGCCATATAATAATTGCGCATCTTCACGAACCACAAAGTGTGTATAAATAATGGCTTGTTCGTTTAATTCAGGTAAGGCATAAATACTGGTCATTGGCATAGTAACTTCGTAGCCAATCCCCCCACACTCAATTAAGACTTCTGGTGCTAATTTTTCTAATAATGTTCCACGTAAACGACCAATCACAGCTAAAACCTTCTCTACATTAACTTTTGGCAACCATACCACTATATATTTATACAGTAAAGTCGCTTAAGTGGTTTATCGTAATCGTCCACGGACGATTTTACTGACCTGCCCCGCCATTTTTGTAAGAGTATCATGGCTATGAGCATGACAAAGCGCAATAGCGAGTGCATCGGCAGCATCCGCTTGCGGCATTGCAGGCAGTTTTAAAATCGATTTTACCATGTGTTGTACTTGGCTTTTATCGGCGGCGCCCGTGCCAACAACTGATTGTTTTATCTGTCTTGCTGAGTATTCTGCAACCGGTAAGCCTTTATTGGTTGCCGCAACAATAGCGGCTCCTCGCGCTTGCCCCAACTTCAACGCGCCACCAGGATTAACGCCCATGAAAACTTGTTCTATAGCAAAAAGTTCGGGAGAAAATTGCAAGATCAATTCAGAAACCCCAGCAAAAATAGTTTGTAGACGCAGGCTAAAGTCATCTTCCTCTTTATTGCCCGCATACGCTTTTATACAGCCACTGCCCAAATATAAGATTTTGCGACCTTCTTTTTTTATAACACCGTAACCGGTAATACGTGAGCCAGGATCAATACCTAGGATTATGGTCAAATTGAGTTCTCTTATTTAATAGTATTTTTAACGAAAGCAGCAATGGCTTAAAAGAGTATCGAGATTATGCGTTGAAGTCAGTTAAATGGCAATGTCGTCGTTCATTTTGACAATGAACGTTATGCAGATAAGAACCCTTATCCAGATACTGAAATGAATTCAGCATGACGACAAGAGCCCTAGTAAATCCTCGGCTCGTGCTTCCATGCTTCGCTCTACCTTCTGTATTCATGCAGTCGTAACCATTCGTCGTTCCTTGCCATCCGTGGCGCCATAACATTGCTTACAGAAATCAGGGGCTATGATTTAGCTGGAACAAAAATGACGTGTAGAAAGCACTAATACAGTGAAGGCATGGCTGCCTAAAAGTTGTCATGACCGTACATTCTATAGATAAAAAAAGCAGCTAATTAGCTGCTTTTTATCGAACACTGATTATTTAAAAACTATTCAGCTAAAGGTTCTTCTTTCTTTTCAGCTTTAGGTAAACAAGCGATGCCCAGTTCAACAAGCTGTGCTGGATTTGCTTTACCCGGTGCATTGGTTAATGGACAAGCCGCTGTGGTTGTTTTTGGAAAAGCCATAACATCACGAATTGATGATGCGCCAGTCATTAACATCACTAGGCGGTCTAAACCAAACGCTAAGCCAGCGTGTGGTGGAGCACCATACTGAAGTGCTTCAAGTAAAAAGCCAAATTTTTCTTGCGCTTCTTCGTCACTAATACCCAAAATTCTAAAAACTGCAGCTTGCATATCTTGGTTATGAATACGTACCGAACCGCCGCCTAATTCACAGCCATTTAACACCATATCGTAAGCATCAGAAAGCGCGCCAACAGGGTTAGCTTCTAATGCTTCAGCCGTTAAATTAATAGGTGCGGTAAACGGGTGATGAATTGCATGCATGCCGCCATCAGCTTCTTCAAACATTGGGAAGTCAACAACCCACAATGGTTTCCAATCACCTTGTAATAATTCTAAATCTTCGCCTAGTTTAAGACGCAATGCACCAAGTGATTCAGTAACAACATTGTACTTGTCGGCGCCAAAGAAAATAATATCGCCTGTTTTAGCGTTAGTACGTGTTAATAACGCTTTTACCGCTTCTTCATTTAAGAACTTCAAGACCGGCGATTGTATGCCGTCAATACCAGTACTTAAGGCTGCATCAACATCATTAACTTTTAACCAAGGCATGCCTTTAGCACCATAAATGCCAACATACTTAGTCAGTTCGTCAAGACCCTTGCGTGAGAATTTTGCAGCACCACCCGGCACACAAATTACCGATACACGGCCTTTTTCGTCGTTTGCAGGTCCAGAGAAAACTTTAAACTCTACATCTTTAACAATATCAGCAACATCCACTAATTCTAGTGGATTACGTAAATCAGGCTTATCTGAACCAAAACGTGTCATTGCCTCTAAATAAGTTATACGAGGGAATGTGCCTAAATCAACATTCATCAAATCTTTAAATAATTTAACGATCATCGTTTCAGCAACATTCATCACTTGCTCGCTGCTCATGAATGACGTTTCAATATCTATTTGAGTAAATTCAGGCTGACGGTCAGCGCGTAAATCTTCGTCACGAAAACATTTAACAATTTGATAGTAACGTTCCATACCCGACATCATTAACAATTGTTTAAACAACTGAGGTGACTGCGGTAGAGCAAAAAACTGACCTTTGTGCGTGCGACTTGGTACTAAATAGTCACGTGCACCTTCAGGTGTCGCAGCAGTTAAAATAGGCGTTTCAATATCTAAAAAACCTTGCCCTTCTAAGGACGTTCGCACTGCCGATGTTACTTTTGCACGAAAGCGCATACGTTCTGTCATCTCGCTACGACGTAAATCTAAATAGCGATATTTTAAACGTTGTTCTTCTGAATTATTTTGGTTGGAATCAAGTGGTAATGGTGCAGACTTATTTAAAATAGTCAGTTCTAACCCTAAAATTTCAATAGCGCCGGTTTTCATGTCTTTATTAATTTGACCTTCAGGTCGGGCACGCACCTTGCCTTTAATTTGAACACAAAATTCATTACGTAAAGTATTCGCTTTAGCAATAACTTCAGGTAAATCTGGATCATAAACGACTTGTACCATACCTTCACGATCACGTAGATCTAAAAAGATCACCGCACCTAAGTCTCGACGACGGTTAACCCAGCCGCATAAAGTAATTTCTTTGCCAATGTGAGATTCGTTCACATCACCACAATAAAGATCGCGCATGTCTGTTGTCCTGATAATACTAACTAGCTCATGCAAAGTATTAGCATGGCAATCGTTAGGATGGAAAATTGCCGACATTATAAAGGAATATGACGACAAAAAAAGCATTAAGGGGAATAGTGACCGTAAAATGGTTAAAAAATATTTTACGGATGATAAAATAGTTTGGTTTTATTTATTTATTTATTTATTTATTTAGCTGCGTATGTCTCTGAGTTGAAGACATAATGATTTTTTCCATTTGCCTTAACCCTATACATTAACGTATCGGCAATTTTTAGCAGGTCATTATCTGTCAAGCCATCATCGGGATACATAGCAATACCAATACTACAACCAATATTAATACGTTCCACCGACAATTCAAAAGGCTGTTGCATCAGCTTTAATACTTTATCGGCAATATATGCCGCTTCACTTTTTTGATGCAAACCTGTTAGCAGTAGAACAAATTCATCACCACCAAAACGAACAACCGTATCTGACTGTCGAACACAACTTTTTAGTTTATTAGCCACTTTGACTAACAGTTCATCGCCAACATCATGGCCATGGGTGTCATTTATAGTTTTGAAACCATCAAGATCGAGAAATAAAACGGCCATTTGCAATTGTTGCCGCTGATGAAAGCTAATGGCAGTATTGATTCGATCTTTTAGCAATACTCGGTTGGCTAATCCAGTTAATTCATCATGGGTCGCCATATGTTTCATTTTTTTTTCAAGCAATTTACGCGTTTTTATTTCACCATATAAGCGCCTATTCCACATTATTATCGCAATAATAATAATGAGGATAAGTACGCCAATTTGTGCAGAAACTCGCATGACAACGTCTTTATTAAACCCTGTTTCTATATTTACCCCAAACCAGTGGTCATAAATTTTCTGTTTTTCATTCTCAGAAATAGTCAATAAGGTTTTGTTTATGATTTGTTGTAATTCAATCCAATCAGGTCTAATGGCAAAGTGACTGCTGTCCCTTTGCAATTCTTCCAACACTGACATATCTAAAACACTGAGACTTTCTCGTTTCATTAATTCAGAAGCAGACGCTATGTTAGAAATAAAACCGTCAACTTTACCTTGCTGAACGGCAAGTAGGCCAGCATTATGAGTATCAACGAGTTTTAACGATATTAATGGGTGTTCTTTTCTAATAGCAGACGATAGATAGTAGCCTTTAATAATGGCTAATTTTTTACCATGAAAACTGTTAAGTGTCAGTTGAGAGCCCAATTGACGTTGGTGTAAAATAACCCAAGGCATACTCCAATAATGTTGGGTAAATAGTACCTGCTTCTTACGCTCTTGTGTCACAGAAACACTGGCAAGCATATCAATTTTTTGATCGATCAATCCTTGATATAACTCATTCCAGCTATCAAAAAATGTAAATTCAAATGCTAAACCAGAGCGATCAGATATCAACTTAAGTACATCGGGGTTGATACCTGTTACTTGGCCTTTTGCATTAATAAATTCCATTGGCATCAAGTTATTAACCAGTCCAACATTTACTTTTTGATTTTTTTCTAGCCATAATTGCTCAGACTTAGACAAACTCACTTTTTCAGCAGAGCGAACAAAATAGCCGTTGTTTTTGTCGATAAGCCAATTTCTCTCGAGTCTAATAAGTTGCTCAATAGGGATATTGTTAAAGCCTTCGTTAATCAATTCAACCAATTTATCATTACCCTTTTTTACTAAGGAATAAACCGGTGTTGGGAAAGTAACATTTTTTAATTGATAAAATGAAGATTGTAAATTGCTTTGTATTAAACGGGCATTTAGGTATTCTTGAGCGCTGACCATAGCATCAACATTGCCTAATTCAGCCTGATGGAGTAATTCATTAGCTGTCTGGTAAACCTGAATTTTTAAGTTAGGGTACCTCTTAGTTAAGGTTTTTTCATAAGTGGTCCCCGCTAAAATACCTATTCTCTTACCTTGTAAGTCTTTTAATGAATAAACATTATCAATTCGGGTAGAAACAAAGACGCCAGCATCAACACCATAAATTTGCGAGGCGATCTGTAATTTATTATTAAAATTTTCGGCTGAATACCCAATATGTATATCGACATCACCGTCTTGTAACATTGCTAATTCTTGTGATGGTGATTGAGCAATAAATTCAATTTCAATGCCACTTTCTTTCGCCCATAAACGCCATAAATCAATAAATAAACCTTGCGGTTGACCCGTAGGAGATACCGCCATATAAGGCGGCGCTTGTGTTAGAAAGCTTAATAATAATGTTTTGCTACTTTTCTCTCGTCCTAACCATTTTGTTTCTATTAGCGATTTTTCGGCAACCGTAATTTTATCGAAACCTTCAACGATAAAGTCTTTTAACAACTTATTTTCTATTGATGTGGCGGCTACATATTCACCTTGATAAAAACTAATTCTTTTATAAGGTGGGTATTGTTTATTTAATTCAAAATACTCACTAAAGAGTTTAGAAGGCTTTTCAACGTCCGTATAAACCATTATTTCGTTAGCTAATGCCGCTTGATATAAGACATGGCGATTTTCGTATAAACGTAATTTAAGGTGTGGGTAGTTTTCTAAAATGATTGCGGCATGACTTGACCCACGAACCGAACCAATAATGTAAGGTGACAATTGGCTAATTTCAGTTAAATTGGTAAAATCTCTATGGGTATAAAAATAGAAATCGTGATAGAAAAATGACGGTGTAAGCAATAATTCTTTACTGCGCTCTACTGTTTTAGTCATTCCGCCATGAATATCAATTTCTCCTGATTGAACCTGTGCTAATGTTGATAACCAATCCGTGGTAATAAATTCAATTTCAACACCTTGTCGCTCTGCCCATAGCTTCCAAAGATCTGGCATTAAGCCATCCGCCTGTCCTTTGTCATTGAGGAACATATAAGGATAGCTGGTTTTGTTTACCGCTATTGTGAGTGGCTGTGCTGAGATTTCAAAACGTTCATTGTTTGCTTGCACTGTTATTGCAAAACACATCACCAGTAAGATTAGACAACGAACAAAATAATTGAGTTGCAACAGCAATTCCTTAATGGTTAAAGTGGATGAAATAACAACGATTATAGACCTTATTCGTCATAAATTGCAGAGGAAATTTTATCTTTAACTACTAAAAAGTACGCAATACTACCCTATGACAATAAATTTGGGTTAAAATAACGCAAAATTGATATTTAAATGCCAAGACAAGTTCAGCCTAATGAAACCATCAGAACCCGATTTAATTTTTTCAAAAAAACAAAGCCAAATTAAAGATTTTACTTTTGACGCACATGTTGTCGAAGTTTTTCCTGATATGATTTCCCGCTCTGTACCTGGTTATAATACCATTATTGATACTATTGGCCGCTTAAGTCAGCGTTTTGTCACTGACAATAGTCATGTTTATGACCTAGGATGCTCACTCGGCGCCGCAACGATAGCCATGCGTAAAGCGATCACCGCGAAAAACTGTAAAATTATAGGTGTTGATAATTCTTCTGCCATGGTGGAGCGCTGTAAAATGCATGTTAGTGCATTCAAAGGTGCTACACCGGTAGAAATTATTGAAGGTAATATTTTAGATATTGTGATTGAAAACGCTTCAATGGTAGTCCTTAATTTCACCTTACAATTTATTGAGCCAGAAATACGCTCGACATTAATAGATAAAATAGCCAAGGGCTTAAAGCCTGGTGGCTTATTGTTATTATCAGAAAAAATATCAGCTGATGATAAGGTCTGTAATGAACTACTTGTCGACTTGCATCTCGACTTTAAACGCGCCAACGGCTATAGCGAACTAGAAATAGCCCAAAAACGTACCGCTATTGAAAAAGTGATGCGCATTGATAGCTTACCCGAACATATTGCACGCTTAGAAAATGCTGGTTTCAACCATCAAACACCTTGGTTCCAATGTTTTAACTTTTTTTCACTCATCGCCATTAAGTAACTTTATTCATGTCATTCAATAAATTTTATCAAGAAATAGCTCAAAACCGCCTAAGCCATTGGTTAAACACTCTTCCTGCGCAACTTAGCCAATGGAAAAAAGAACAGCTACATGGCGAGTTTGCCCAATGGCAAAAAACCTTAACCGCTTTACCCAAGACGACACCATCAGTCGTTAATATCAGTGACGGGGTAACAGTCGGTAAAAAAGAAGATATTACTGAAGGTGAATATAAGCGTTTAGAAAATTTACTGAAAAAATTCAAACCTTGGCGTAAAGGCCCCTACCATATTCATGGTTTGCATATAGACACTGAATGGCGCTCCGATTTTAAATGGGATCGTTTAAAAGAGCATATTAGCCCACTCAACAATAAATACGTGTTAGATATTGGTTGTGGCAGTGGCTATCACTTATGGCGTATGCGCGGTGATGGAGCTAAATTTGTTGTTGGCATAGACCCAACACAATTATTTTTTACACAATTTAATGCTATTCAGCACTTTGTTAATGACCCTAAAGTCAACTTATTGCCGCTAGGTGTAGAACAATTACCTGAGCTCAATGCATTTGATACCGTATTTGCCATGGGTGTTTTATACCATCGCCGTTCTCCCATTGATTTTCTTTACCAATTAAAAGCACAGTTAGTTAAAGGTGGTGAGTTAGTGCTAGAAACCTTAGTGGTTGATGGTGATGAACATACCGTTTTAGTGCCTGGCGAACGTTATGCTAAAATGCGTAATGTCTGGTTTTTACCTAGTTGTGATGCGATGTGTGCATGGCTTTCGCGATGTGGATTTAAAAATATCCGGGTGGTTAATACCGATATCACCGCCCTTGATGAACAACGAAAAACTGACTGGATAGATACTGAGTCACTGGCTGATTTCCTTGACCCTGACGATAACAGTAAAACAATAGAAGGTTACCCCGCGCCAAAACGCGCTATTTTTATTGCTAATACTTAAGTTGTCGAGATAAGCAGTCTGTTAATTGTCTGTAGAGTATATTTAGGTAGTGACTGTTATTATTTAAGTATATGATTGTGATAGGTAAAAAAATTAACACAATTAAGATAAAAGGGTGTCTATGAACGAACTTTGGTCGCAGCGAAAACTAGCCAGTGTTGCAAAACGTCTAAATGATCACCGTAGCCCTTTTCAGCGTGATCGTGCGCGCATTCTACATTCTGCTGCTTTTCGACGCTTACAGTCTAAAACCCAAGTGATGGGCAGTGGACAAAGTGATTTCTATCGAACACGTCTTACGCATTCATTAGAGGCAGCGCAAATTGGCTCAGGAATTAGTGCCCAATTAAGAAATAAGCATGCACAATTATCGGCTGAGCTTTTTCCTGATGATGAGAATTTAATTGAATCTATTTGTTTAGCCCACGACATTGGTCACCCTCCTTTTGGGCACGGTGGTGAGGTTGCTCTTAATTATATGATGCGTAACCATGGCGGCTTTGAAGGCAACGGGCAAACTTTTCGCATTGTTTCACACTTAGAGCCCTTTAGTGAGTTTTATGGGATGAATTTATCTCGCCGAACATTATTAGGCTTAATAAAATATCCACAACTACTAACCGAGTTAACACAATTACCTTTACCTGTTGCTCCGCAAAGTTTTAGACAATTAAAAGCGGCTGACTGGCATCCTGCCAAAGGCTTATATAGTGATGACGCTGAAATGTTTGACTGGGTTTTATCGCCATTATCTGCTGATGATCGCGCTCTTTTTCAATCAATAAAAAACACCAAAAACAAACATAATAAAACAATATTTAAATCACTCGATTGTTCTATTATGGAGCTAGCTGACGACATAGCTTATGGTATTCATGACCTAGAAGACGCAATAGTTACAGGTGTAGTTAGCCTGCAGGATTTTGAACAAGAAGTTATCACTAAACTTAAAGCAATCGATGAACCTTGGTTGCAAGATTATTGTCAACGGTTAACGGCAAAGCTTTTTAATGAACAACACTACATTCAAAAAGAAGCGATTGGCGGCTTAGTCAATTATTTAATTACCGAAATATATTTAGCTGATTTAAATGAAAACTCAGCAATAAGCTTTGCTGAACCCTTATTACGCTACAACGCTAAGCTACCGGTTAATGCCGCGAAGGCACTACAGATATTCAAAGACTTTGTCTTCTCATTTGTTATTAAACAAACCAGTATTCAACAGCTCGAATATCGAGGACAACAAATAGTGATGGAGTTATTTGAAGCACTGGCCAGTGATCCCGCTCGGTTATTGCCTAAACATACCAAGCAACGTTGGCTTTATGCAAAAACGCATAACTTGAACGAACATCGAGTGATTGCTGATTATGTCTCAGGGATGACCGATGACTATGCTACTCATCTTTATCAGCGACTGTTCCTGCCCAGTGGTTCATTCCGTCTAAGTGAGCGCTAACTCTAAGCATGCAATGAAGCTAGATATTGACTCGGCTTCATTGTTTACTGTTTGCGCTAAAAGTAAAACGGTCAATACTGACAAAAATTAGCGTAATAGATAAAGCTTAATTCAACCTTGCTGATAGAGTGAACAAACAGCACCTGCGGGATCTTTAATCACCACATGCTTATCTTTACCTACCTGCTTTATTTCAGTGAGCAACTCGCCGCCAAGCTCGATAACATTTGCAACGGCATCGTTAATATCTTTAACTAAAAAATACGGTAGCCATGTCGCAGGCATACTAGCATTCACACCTTTAGCATGACAAATACCACTGATCGCTTCTCCGCTGTCAGGACTCTTCATAACATAATCGTTATGATCACCCATCGCCACGTTTTCAACTTGCCAACCAATAACGCGCTGGTAAAAGTCTTTCACCTCAGTGGCATTGTCTACCGTTAAATCTAGCCAAGCCATTTCACCTATTTTGTCACTCATCTTATTTCTCCACTGATTCAATAATTTTTGGGTTTCTTGGATAATACTTTTCAGGCAAGGTACTGATATGTTCAAAATATCGGGTATCTTTATAGGGTAACTTCATAAAGCCTGAAATCCCCTGACCTTGAATTGTTGGTAATAGCGTAATAATTTCAGCTAAACACTCGGCAAATTCTTGCTTTTTTTCATGGTTAAGTAACATTAAATAGCTATGAATCTTTAAGTGAGTAGGCAAAACTTCAAAAATAATGCAGCCGGTATGATGAATTAGATTTAAACGTCCTAATACAGCCATTATTTCATCGGGTAGATAGAGGTATTCATCGGGGTCTTTACCGTCTTCAAAGTATGAATGCAAACGTGTAATATCATCAACCTCAGCAACATCACTGATCTCAAATGAAAACTCCTGTCCCAACTCAGCAATAAAGTCGTGCTCACTACTTTGTCGTTCGACATGCAAAGTATTTCTAGCATTAAATAAACAACTCTTAAACATACCAACGCGGTGAATACCTTGAGCGAGATGCACCATATTATTGACCGCACTTTGAAAAGAAGCATTAAGGTTAGGGTCAAACAAGGTTAAATTAGAATCAATATAAACACCATCGGTCTGCCAACGTATCGCTAAACCACCCACTACAGGAAAATTACCTAGTCGACCAACTGCGGCAATAAATGCTTTTTCGGTATCGCCCATGCCCATCAAAAAGTTTTTGTAATACTTTTCTAGTTGCGCATCATCAATCTCGTTTAACTCATCACTCTCGGTAGACTCTCTTAAAAAAGATTTTCTTGAACCATAAACCACAGTATCAAAAATTTTGTCTGTTTTAGATTTTAACCAAACAGGAATAAGTAATTTAGCATCGAAAGCCGTATGCTTTTTTGCCATGACCATGCGTTTTAAATAAGGTAACTGTTTAAAAAAGTAATCACCTGCGCTATTACGTGTTTTAAGATCGTCGCTGAGCATAGCATCAATAATTTTCGCCAGTAACTTTGGTAAACCCAATGAAAGCGGAGAAATAACCTGATGACCATATCGACACGATTGACCTGACGCAATCGCATAAATAGTTGCCGCTAACCCCTGCTCATCGAAGCGGGGCGAGGACATTGCGCCACTTATTTGGTCTTGACCAATAAAGTAAACATCACCTAAACGCGCATTAGTATTTTGCAGATCACTACTCATTAAGTCCATAACACTATTTGCGGTATTTTGCCCAGTAGCATCTAGCTGCGCAACAACAGCAGAGCCCCAGTCGACTAAGTAAACCTTGCCCGTTTTATCATTAAAAACAACATTAGAGGGTTTAATATCCCCATGAACATAGGGTTTCCCTTTGCCGTGTTTTTTAGGGTTGCGTAAATAAAGCAAAATTTCAGCGAGTTGAATCGCGATATTAACGACAAGTTCAGGTGCTAACGGCCCATGCTGTTGAGAATACTTTTCTAAATCGATGCCCGGCGCTCGTTCCATATGCACGATAGATTGGCGCTTAATTTTGTAATATTTAATAACTTTAGGGATGCGGCGATGCGATAACTCACCTTGAATTTCAGCTTCTTCTGCTAGTCTGTCTTGTACGTGTTGCGGTAAATTCATTCGTGAAAATTTGAAAACGAAGGCATTTCCTAAGTCATCATCACCATTAAACACAAACCCATAGGCGCCCTTTCCCAATAAGGCGATATTTTTATAGCCCAGTAAACTTAACTGTTGCTGACATAATTCAACCCAAACTTTTAATTTAGTAGCGTCTTTAGTGTTTAATAAGTAAACCGATTGCTCTTCGGCAATATAAAAATGTTGCAGTTTATTTTCGTGCACGTGATTTCCTAACAATGCTTGCTCTGCTAAAAAGTATATCTTTAAAGTCACTTGATGTTAACTCAAAGCTCCCGCTTAAATTTAAGCGCTTGAAAGATAATTCTATTGAGGTAATATCTTTAAAAAATAATAAAACATAGATAAAAGGATTTATATGAATTTACTAAAAGCACTGATACTTTTGACTGTTGGGGCAATACTCGGCTATGGTTTTTCATCGTTGAGCACAGAAAGTTATCAAGATAATTTGGCTCATCCTACGGTAATGCCAGTTAAGACACCGCCAACCGCAAAGATATCAAAATTAAAAGTCACTCCGGATGTACTCGATCAAACCGTTGTCGCTACTCAAGTCCAACCACAAGTCACCAATAACCAGACATTAACAACTGTTGACGATGACGAAATGTTAAATCAGCAGCACCTAGATTTAATCGCTGAACATCAATTATTAAAAGACAAATATAAAAAATCAAAAAATAAAATTTCATTATTGAAAAATCAATTAAATGAATTTGATGGTAGTGAAGCAACTGACGAAGAAATGCAAGCACTCGCTCCAGAGCCCTTCAAATTTTTCTTGAGTTCATTTCGAGGAAAAACAAGAAATGACATCTACGATTTTCATCAAAAAGAAGACGATGTAGATTGGGGATATAATATGAAAAATAATATTTCTGACTTTGTACTAACCCACTATAACGGCATGAATGTTGATTTAATATCAGTTATTTGTAAACAGCCTTATTGCGAAATTCTAGTGACTGAAAAACAAGAAGATGCTTGGAATAATATTCTCAAAGACTTATCGGTACAAACATGGTGGAAATTCTCATCATTTTCAACGTCAACAAAGTCTAATGAAGATAATGAACTCTCTATCTATGCTTTCTTCACTCAATAAAACGTCTCCTTGAGAACCGATACCACCATAAACAAAAAAACCTGCATGAGCATAATGCCGATCAGTTAAGCAATTTATAGCTTGATTAATTTGCTAATGAGATCAAAATCCAGTGATTGATATCACTGGATTTTTTTTATGCAACTTTCTACCGCGCTTTCTTTAGTTAATTCAAATAACGTCACCGAGTTCCAAAACTTAGCAGAAATTTTGTCTCCAGAAATTATTAGTGCGGGACTAAAAGAACACGGAATATCTACCATTCGAAAGCGTAAGCTGCCTATGGAAAATATGGTGTGGGCTGTCATTGGCATGGCATTGTTTCGCAAGTTTCCAATGCGTCAAATGCTTAATCAGTTGGATATTATTTTACCCAGCGGTATCCCCTATGTTGCATCTAGTGCGGTCACGCAAGCGAGAAAAAAACTCGGTAGCAAAGTTATAGAAACAGTCTTTCAACAAACGCAACAACAATGGAACCATGATGCTAATCATGGTCAGTGGTGTGGTTTAAACCTTTTAGGTGTCGATGGTGTTGTGTGGCGAGTGCCCGATACCGATGAAAATAATGAAGAGTTTGCCAAAACAGGGACGCAACATGGCAAAGCCAGTTACCCTCAAGTACGTATGGTGTGTCAGATGGAATTAACGAGCCATTTATTGACTAACAGTGTCTTTGATAGTGTTGAAGTTAACGAGATGAATCTTGCGTTAGGGTTAATTGATAAAACACCTGATAATAGTTTAACGCTGTTCGACCGTGGATTTTATTCATTAGGCTTGTTACATCGCTGGCAAAGTACAGGTAACACAAGGCATTGGTTAATGCCACTCAAAAAAAATACACAATATGAAGTTATCAATAGTTTTGGAAGACAAGATAAATTAATCCAATTAACCACAACACCTCAGTCACGAAAAAAGTTTCCAGAATTACCTAAAACGATGCAAGCACGGCTCATCACCAAAAAAGTGAAAGGAAAAGACCTTCAAATACTCACTTCGATGACAGATCTTATGCGCTTTCCATCCGCTGATATTGTTGATTTATATGCCCACCGATGGGAAATTGAGTTGGGATTTAGGGAAATGAAACAGTCGCTATTGGACAATCGATTCACATTACGAAGTAATCAACCAGAGCTTATTAGGCAAGAGCTTTGGGGGATATTATTGGCTTATAATTTAATCCGTTATCAAATGGTATTAATGGCTAAATCGCTAGACGGTGTCCACCCCAATCAACTGAGTTTTAATGGCGCTTCAATGCATATTATTCACGAATTAACCCAGTTGTCATTCTGCACGCCAGGTAACATTCCCAAATACACAATGAATATTACAAAGTCGGCTAAGCAATTCGTTTTACCCGGTAGGCGAGAACGGCAATATCCGAGAATGTTGAAATGTTCAAAGAATAGGTACCCTGTTAAAAGTAAAAATGCCGTTCACCTTAAGTGAACGGCATTATGCATGAGCAGGTTTTTTTTAATATCAAAAAGCGTCAAACTAAGACATATGCATCAACATATTGCTTGGCTCTTCTAAGAATGATTTCCACAAGTTACAAAAACGGGCAATTGAACCGCCATCGATAACACGATGATCACCAGACCAACTTACCTGCATAATGTAACGTGCTTCAACTTCACCTTTATCATTAAAGCGTGGTAATTTTTGTAATTTACCTAACGCAACAATCGCTGATTCAGGTTTATTGATGATTGGTGTCGCAACAGTGCCACCAATCGCGCCAATGTTTGAAATGGTAATAGTTCCACCCTTCAAATCTTCTGCACCAACACGACCTGCACGGGCAGAGTCAGTTAAACGCATGATATCTTTAGCAACATCAACAATAGATTTATTCTGTACTTGCTTAACATTAGGAACGAGTAAGCCGACTTTAGAGTCAACTGCCATACCAATATTATGATCGTCAAAATAAGTAATTTCTGTACAATCATCATTAACTTGCGTATTAACAATCGGGAATTCTTTTAGTGCTAAAGAAATCGATTTCATGAAAAACGGCATCATAGTTAATTTAATATCTTGTTTCGCATAAGCGTCTTTCATACCGCTGCGTAACGCCATTAGATTCGTCATGTCAATTTCTTCACAATAAGTAAAGTGAGGAATCGTTGACACTGAACGTACCATAGCCTTTGCCATCGCCGCTTTAATACCGCGAATAGGCTCAACACGTTTACCGCCACTTTGTGCAACAGCAACAACTGGCGCTACATTTTCAGTGCTTATAACTGGCGCTTTAGTGAAAGAAACGACGTCTTCTTTATAAACACGCCCTTTCTTGCCACTGCCTGGTATTTCATGAATATTAACATTTAATTCGCGAGCTACACGGCGTACCGCAGGGCTAGCAACAGCTTTACTGTTAATAATCTTTTTCTCAACAGGTGCTGCAGTGGTTGTTAAAGCCACTTTTTCAACGGCAGAAACCGTAGGCGTTTCAAGAGTTTCTGCAGCGACAACTGCAGTCCGATGGCCATTAGCCGCCAGTTTTTCTATTTCAAATAAAGGCGCATGTACTTTCGCAATTTCACCTTTAGCATAGTAAAGCTTAGTCACAGTACCGTTATGCATCGCTGGAATTTGTACTAGCGCTTTGTCTGTCATTACATCAGCAATGGGCTGATCTTCAACAATCACATCACCTTCTTTAACTAACCATTCAACGAGTTCACACTCAACAATACCTTCACCAATATCAGGTAAAATAAAGTCTTCACGTTCAAGTGTTGGCTCACCATGAGTCGAAGCCGCAACTGAATGCTCAGCAACTGGCGAACTAGACGCAGCAACCACTGGGCTTGCTTGCACAGGCGAAGGTGCCTGCTCTTGATCGGTTGTCATTGAAAAAAGTGGCTGATGTACTTTGGCAATATCGCCCTGAGCGTAATAAAGCTTAGTAACCGTACCATTATGCATCGCCGGAATTTGTACCAGCGCTTTATCTGTCATCACATCAGCAATGGGCTGATCTTCAACAATAACGTCGCCTTCTTTAACTAGCCATTCAACTAGCTCACATTCAACGATACCTTCACCAATATCGGGTAGAATAAAATCAATACTCATGACAAAAACCTTAGTAATTTATGCTGTGTTTAATGGCTTCGTACACTTTTAAGTGGTCGGCAACATATTCTTTTTCTAGTGATAATGGGTAAGGTGTATCCATACCACAGATGCGTGCAATCGGTGACTCAAGGTGTAAGAAACACTCTTTTTGAATCGTTGCAGCAATTTCACTAGCAAAACCCGCCGTTAATGGCGCTTCTTGGCTAACAACTAAGCGTCCTGTTTTGGTAACAGAGTTAACAACAGTTTCAATATCCCATGGTAAAATAGTACGTAAATCAATGATTTCACATGAAATACCATCAGCTGCAGCCATTTCAGCTGCCTTCTCTATTATTTCCATTTGTGCGCCCCACGCTAATAACGTGATATCACTACCTGGCGTAACAATTTCAGCTTTGCCAAGGGGTAATTGATAGTCTTCTAAAGGCACTTCGCCCACAGAGGCACGATACAAACGCTTAGGTTCAAAAAAGATAACCGGGTTTTTATCGCGAATAGACGCTAACAATAAACCTTTTGCTTGGTAAGGGTTACGAGGTACAACAACTTTTAAGCCCGGTGTATGAGCAAAATAAGCTTCTGGTGATTGGCTATGATATAAGCCTCCCGCGATACCGCCACCGTATGGTGTACGTATCGTTAAATTACCCACATCAAATTCATTACCACTGCGGTAGCGAAACTTTGCTGATTCATTAACAATTTGATCGAAAGCAGGGAAAATATAATCAGCAAATTGAATTTCAGCGATAGGCACACTGCCTTGAGCTGCTAGACCATTAGCAAAACCAATAACACCTTGTTCAACTAAAGGCGTGTTAAAACAACGTAATTTACCAAACTTTTCTTGTAAACCACTGGTTGCGCGAAAAACACCACCAAAATGACCAACATCTTCACCAAAACACACGGCGCGTTCATTTTCTGTCATTGCAATTTCAAGTGCGTTATTAATTGCATGTAATAAATTCATTTGTGCCATTATTTAATTCTCCCCGCGGTGAATGGGTAGGCTTCTGGATACTTTTTAATATGTACTTTCAGCTCGGTAAGTTGTGCTTTTAATAGCGTTGGTGGTTCATCATAAACATCAGTGATTAAATCTTCAACGGGTGGTTTATCAATTTTTTCAGCAACTTTTACCGCCGCTAAGACTTCTTCACGTAATTGATCAAACAAAGTTGTTTCTTGTGCTTCATCCCACCACTTATTCGCTAACATCCAATTTTTCATACGAAGAATAGGATCATGTGCTTGCCATTTAGCTTCTTCTTCACGCGTACGATATCCAGAAGGATCATCTGAGGTAGAATGTGCACCTAAACGATAAGACATGGCTTCAATAAGTACTGGCTTGTTTTCTGCTAAAGCATAAGTACGAGCATCTTGTGTCGCTTTTAAAACCGCAAGTATATCGTTGCCGTCGATTCGAATCGTTTTAATTCCGTAACCCACACCACGAGAAGCAATACCATTACCTGCATACTGCTCATCTGCGGGTGTTGAAATTGCGTAGCCATTATTACGACAGAAAAAGATAACAGGAGCACGATGTACTGCAGCCATATTTAATCCCGCATGGAAGTCACCTTCTGACGCAGCGCCTTCACCGAAATAACAAATTGTTACCGCGTCAAGCCCTTGTAACTTCTGGCCATATGCATAACCGGTCGCTTGTGGTATTTGAGTCGCTAGTGGCGATGAAATCGTCATGTAGTTTAATTCACGGCTGCCGTAATGAATTGGCATTTGACGACCTTTGCCTAAATCCTTTTCATTACTGAACATTTGATTCATGAAGTTTTCAAGTGAGAAACCACGATACATTAATGCACCTTGCTCTCGGTATTGCGCCATGATCATATCTTGAGGTTTTAAACCGGCAGCACCACCGACACTTGCGGCTTCTTCGCCCAGTGCGGTCATGTAAAAGCTTAAACGACCTTGACGTTGCGATGCGACCATTCTCTCATCGAGTACACGGTGAAACGCTAACGTTTTATAAATTTTTGTTGCTGATTCTTGATCAATTTCAGGAAGCTCAGCACCTTCATATACGGTGCCGTCTTGTTGTAATACTTTGAGGATGGGAATTTCAACTGAATGACCATCAATAAAAGCGGGTTGATGTACCACCGGACTTTCTTTATATACGTCAGTGTTCATAGCCTTCTCTTCTCTTCTTGTCTTATGGAATATGTTCATTGCAGGATTTGCTATACCCATTATTCTTAATGTAAGTGTACTTAGTTTTAGTACTTTTTGGGTTTTGCGCAATGAGCTGCTGTAAATAATCGAACGTACTTTACCTTTACGTAAACTGAAACACAAGTTGTGTGAGCTAAGTAAAGTTTTGGGCATACGGCAATATCATCAATATGCCCATAAAAGTTTACATAAGCATGACCATTATTCGATAGATGTAGGAATAACGGTTAATAATGCTCGCTGCCCAATAGCAACATTAGCATTAGGGAAGATAATTGCTTCCCCGACTTTATCTGTTTTGATCTCTTTACCATCATCTATTGCGAGTACGGTACCTTTTGGAAAGTCAGTAAAGTTTTCAACGTTATCAGAAAAATTTAAAGCAAAGTTTTCACCCTGGCGATTAATGGTTTGGTAGATCTCATAAATACTAAAATCATTTTCATCATAGTCTTTTAGCAACAAGTTTTGTCCTGAAATCAAACGCGTTAGTGTTTCTTTAACTTGAACGAATTTAGCCATGTCATTTTCACCAAAGGGCATTACTTTGCCTAATTCCACAGTAAAAGCGTCTGCATTAAATTCATTTGATGAAAAGTAACTAAAGGTCGTAGTGGGTGAATGCGAAAGTAAAATAGTACTTACCCCACACGCATGCATAAATTGTAGTTGAGATTTTTTCCAAGCTTTACCATGTCGAAAAGGATAAACCGCAAATTTATCGTTTTTTGAGCCTCTAATGGCAGTATGTAAATCGTAATGACAACGCTCTCTCTCTTTATTACTGGATAAGCTTTGACCTTGCTGAAAAAAATCTCGCACGGTATTTTCAAGTAATAAAGCACGGTGGCGTTCTTTATTAATTAAACCCGCCCCCTGTCCCTGATCAGCAGAATGGCCACCAGAGAATAAACGATTCATATTTTCTTCAATAAAACGTTCAGAAATATTAATAGAAGCTGGGTTGCCAAAAATAAACAGTACACGCTCGGTACAAGCAAGCTCCCCTAAAATAAGCTTTTTAATGAGCTCAGCACAAATTTCAATTGGCGCGGTTTCATTACCGTGCACGGCACTAGAGAGCACAATGTCTTTATTAGATGTTTGCAGTTCAACGGGTTCAAAAGTAATAAGACCGGTATCGAGTACGGTGACGTTTGTTTGGCTATTACTTGCTTGATGTTTAACTTGAAAGGAAAAACGTCCTGCTAGTGACCACTCATTCGCACGAGTTAAGGCGAGAAAGTCACCCGTAGATTGTAACGCTTGCTGTTGTTCTTGTAAGACTACTTGTAATTTATTCAAACCACATTCACTAAGGCAATAAAAATTGCTTATATTGTACAAAGAAATGGAGGTTATTGCTTGGTTTGATCAGAATAAAAGTTAAAATGACGATAATGAAGAGTGACGAAAAGACACTGACGTTTAGCAGTACGAGCATATAATATGGGTTAATGATCTAGTCACTACCCCATATTATTATGTTATTTCAATTTATAGCAGAGTAAAAATTACTGATACCTTTATCTTAACTATCGACCTATAAACCGGCTTTAGTAAAAGCAGCACTTACCAGTACCTGTGCTTCGGTAATAATAAGGGCTAAGTGTTTTTGATCGATAAAACTCTCGGCATAAATTTTATAAATGTCTTCGGTCCCTGAAGGACGAGCAGCAAACCAACCATTGTCAGTCGTAACTTTCACACCACCAATAGCGGCATTGTTACCAGGTGCGTGTGATAAAACTTGGTTAATTTTTTCACCGGCGAGCATCTTAGTCGTAATGTCGTTAGCGCTTAATGAAGTTAGCACTTGTTTTTGTTCAAAACTTGCAACGGCTTCAACACGTCCATAACAAGGCTCACCTAATTTTTCAGCAAGCTCTTGGTATAATTGATAGGGGTCTTTACCGGTAACAGCAAGAATTTCTGCTGCTAATAACGCCATAATAAAACCGTCTTTATCTGTTGTCCAGCAACTACCATCACGAGATAAAAAAGCAGCACCCGCACTCTCTTCACCACCAAACGCATATGAAGCATCACTGAGGCCATCGACAAACCATTTAAAACCTACCGGCACTTCTGATAAAGGACGGTCAATATACTTTGCAACACGGTCTATAAGTGAACTAGACACTAACGTTTTCCCAATTTTACTGGTTTTAGGCCAATCGCGATGGGTCATCAAATAATATATAGCAACGGCTAAGTAATGATTAGGGTTCATTAACCCGCCCGTGCGAGTGACAATACCGTGGCGATCAAAATCGGGGTCATTGCCAACAGCAATATCAAACTTGTCTTTTAAAGCAATGAGTCCAGCCATAGCATAGGGAGATGAGCAATCCATACGAATTTTGCCATCTTTATCAAGCGGCATAAAAGCAAAACTGGCATCAACAACGGGGTTGACAACTTCAAGATTTAACTGATATTTCTTTGCGATAACGGGCCAATAATGAATCCCTGAACCACCAAGTGGATCAACACCAATTTTAACACCGGCTTTCGCAATAGCTTTCATATCAACCACTTGTTCAAGTTCGTTAACATAAAAAGTAATAAAGTCTTCTTTTGATAATAAAGCGGACGAACAAGCTTGCTGGTAGCTAACTTGTTTGACATTAATAAGCTTTTCGGCAATTAAATCATTGGCTCGTTGTTCAATTTTTTTAGTCACACCACCTTCAGCAGGCCCGCCATGAGGTGGATTATATTTAATGCCGCCATCTGTTGGTGGATTGTGAGAAGGGGTAATAATTAAACCATCGGCTTGCTTATCTTTATTTATCGATAATTTATTATGAGCAATAATGAGCCTAGAAATAACTGGGGTTGGTGTAAAACCATCATCATCTTGAATAACGACCGGGATGTTATTAGCAATTAACACCGACAGCGCATTCGCAAAAGCGGGCTCTGAAAGGGCATGGGTATCTTTACCTAAAAACAATGGCCCTTTCAATCCTTGTTCAATGCGATGTTCGGCAACTGCTTGGCAAATAGCCAGAATATGTTGCTCATTAAAGCTGGTTTTACTGGCATTACCGCGATGACCTGAGGTACCAAAAGTTACCCTTTGCGCGGTAATAGCAACGTCTGGCCTTAATAAAAAATAATCACTGACTAATTTACCAATATTGATACGGTCTTGTGGTCTAACTGGTTTTCCTGCGTGTGCATGAATAGTCATGATATTCCCTTTATTTTTTATTTAAATGTTATCGTCGACAACTTTATAGCGCTTATAAAAGATCTCTAATATTTTCGGCATCTTCGTCAGTGTAACCTAACATTAGCGATGCTTTCGTTAACATCATCTTTTTACGGGTAGTGTTCGAGTTTGTCATTACCCAAAATGGACTATCAGGTATTTGTAATGGTTTGGTACTGCTACCACTGGCGGAAAGCTCATCTTTACTTTTGGCAAAATATAGACGGTCTCGCCCGCGGATCTCAGAGACAACGGCAAAACTTTCACTGTGCACGCGATATAAAGCGGCAAGAATAAGTAAAAATCGACCAACTGCACCACGTTGCATGGCTAACTCTTCTTTATTGATATAATTGAGTACATTATCAATGCTAGGTGGTTCTGCCATTACTTCTTCAACTATCACGGCTTCCATTTCGATATTTTCTTCAACGCCATGCACTAAGTTGTCAGTGGTGACTTCAACATCTTGAACACTTTCGACAAGATCATCAAGCGCATTTTCAGCTAACGTTAAACTCAATAAGCGACGCAAGATTGACGAAGCACTTTCGCCAATAAATTGGGTATTCGACACTATGTGTTGATAAAGTTCTTCATCTATTTCAATGTTTTTCATTAATTACCCTAGAATTTTATTATTCGCGCAGGATTATACTTAGCTTAAGGAAAACTTTCCAGCGCCAATATCTCGATAAAGCCTCAAAATAATTGCATGGTGCAATAAAAGCTAAGACAATAAAGGTTAAAGCAAGTATATACATTCGATGAGCTATCAATGACTAAAAATTTACATTATCAACAACAAGGCTCCGGCGCCGATATTATTTTAATACATGGCTTATTCGGTAGTTTAGAAAATCTAAATATGGTGGCAAAAGGTTTAAAAGATAATTACCGAGTAACTAATATCGATGTGAGAAATCACGGTTTATCTTTTCACAAAGATTCAATGAGCTATCAAGAATTAGCCCAAGACGTTGTCGATCTAATGGCAATGATTAATATTGAACGTGCCCATATCCTTGGACACTCGATGGGCGGTAAAATAGCCATGCAGCTTGCACTAGACCATAGTGAAAAAGTGGATAAACTTATTGTTGCTGATATTGCCCCTGTTGCCTATCCACCTCACCACAATCTAATTATTGAAGGTTTACAAAGTATTAAGCTTGAAGACATTAATAATAGAAAAGATGCAGACAAGCAATTATCTGCATTTGTTGATGACATAGGCGTTAGGCAGTTTTTATTGCGTAATTTAGTGGCCAAGGATGGAAAATTCAATTTCAAATGCAATTTAGATAATATTCAGCAATGTTATCAACAAATAATGGCAGCAAATCAAGGTAAACAAGATTTTAAAGGTGAAACCCTTTTTATCAAAGGTGGTAACTCTGATTATATAACCGTAGCGCATCGTGATATTATCCAAGCATTATTTCCAAATAGTCGAGCCAAAATAATACAAGGCACGGGGCATTGGTTACATGCAGAGAAAACGACAGTATTTAACAAAATTGTTAATGACTATTTAAGCCTTTAATATCGACTTATAAACGCTTTAAAACGAATAAATCGAATGACCTTTTTAGGTTTGCTACAATCAATTGATTGAACAAATAGCGTCAAATTGCCTTGTCATTTGTGGTAAAAATTATGTGTTTAAGCGTTAGGTTATGCTATAGTGCGCCTGAAATTTTTAGGGTGAATTATGTTAGCTGAAAACTTAGAACTTATTGAAACTATTGGTTTGAATTTATTTTTTGCTTTTATCTTTATTTTCATTGGCTTATCAGTCCATGATGTAATGACAAAAAATGATGTTCCCAAAATGGGCCGTATGGTCGTTTATTTGGTTCTATTTTTAGGTTGTGCTGGCTTTATTGCCAAAGGCATTATTCAACTGGTTTGGGAAAGCCAAGGGGTTGGGTAAGAGTTAACAATGGCAAAAGAAGCAAGTGATTTAACCACTATTGATTTGTTTAGTGATGAAAAGCGTCCCGGGCGCCCAAAAACAAATCCTCATTCGCGTAGCGTGCAAGTAAAAATAAACAAGCGCAATCAAGTTAAACGCGATAAAAACAATGGCTTAAAACGAGTTGAGTTTAAAATACATCAAGACTTGTTTGAGCAACTCGACGACTTAGCTAAAGTTAAAGGTGTTAGTCGCGGAGAACTTATTGAGTCGATATTGAAAAATTCAATGACGGCACCAGCATTAAATATTAGTAAATAAGGGTTTTATACCATGGCAATTGTAGGTTTATTTTTCGGTAGTGATACAGGCAATACTGAAGCTGTCAGCAAAACTATTCAAAAAAAGTTAGGCAAAAAATTAGTTGAAGTAAAAGACATCGCAAAAAGTACAAAAGAAGAAATAGCTGAATTTGATTTAATCATTTTAGGTATTCCAACTTGGTATTATGGCGAAAACCAATGTGATTGGGACGATTTCTTACCTGAGCTTGAAGAAGTCGACTTTACCGATAAGTTAGTCGCTATTTTTGGTTTAGGTGATCAAGAAGATTATTCTGAATACTTCTGTGACGCAATGGAACCTTTAAAAGATATTGCCGAGTCAAGAGGCGCAATTATTGTTGGTAACTGGTCAACTGAAGGTTATGAATTTGAAGCGTCTAAAGCCTTAGTTGATGAAAAGACGTTTATTGGTTTATGTATTGACGAAGACCGTCAGCCAGAATTAACCGAAGCGAGAATTGACAAGTGGGTTACTCAAATATTTGAAGAAATGTGTTTAGCAGAACTTGCAGACTAATTTATTTCTTATAACCCACTAATAATAAGCCTGTATCGACAGGCTTTTTTTTGTCTTATTTTTACCTAATTAGGTCAATAAAGTCGCTTTATTCTTCTGACGTATATATAAACGCCTATTTAATTTAGCCACTAGCTCACCATCAATATTTTTGACATAAACATTCACCGTGGGTTGATATTTTTCACCATGACGGGTTTTTTCAATAATCTCATTAATAAAATCATCACTGACGTAAAAATCAGCTGTTACTTCGCCTTTCCCTGGTCTGATAAAATCAATGTCAGCTGATTTATCCCAGACATAATATTGATTATCTAAACGCGCTAAAATCATTAACACATAAAAAGGGTCGGTCATCGAGAATAGCGAGCCTCCAAAATGTGTGCCTAAAGCATTTTTATTCCATGCTCGCATTTTTAAACGCACCTTGGCTTGTCTAAAATCACTAGATAGCTCTGTAACTTTGATACCCGTAAATAAAAATGGCGGCCAAATATTTAGCAGTAACTTTAATAACCACGCTTTTCTTAACATCTAAATCTCCTTTGATCCTATAATCACTCGCTCATACAACTCATCGTACCAGTAAAGCTATTGGTGTTTATACAAATTTCGAAAATCAAAGCCAATGAATTTACTATTCATTTCAACTAAGGCTTCCCTCAAGCAGAAGAACCCCCTATAATTTTGTTTAAATTACCGAATTAGAGAATTAAAGTTAATGGCAGACCAAAATGAAGAGCTAAAAAGAGCTGGATTAAAAATCACCCTGCCGCGAATCAAAATTCTCACTATTTTGCAAAATCCGAATAATCAGCATATTAGTGCGGAAGATGTTTACAAAATATTATTAGTGCAGAATGAAGAGATTGGCTTGGCTACCGTTTACCGGGTACTTAATCAATTTGACGATGCGGGCATTGTTAGTCGTCATCATTTTGAAGGCGGTAAATCAGTTTTCGAATTAAGTCATAAAAAACATCACGACCATCTTGTTTGCTTAAAATGTGGCAAAGTAGTTGAGTTTGAAGATAACGTCATTGAACAACGCCAAGAAGATATTGCTAAATCACATAAAATAAAGCTAACAAACCATAGTTTATATTTATATGGTGAGTGTGAAGATGAAGAAGCTTGTGATTCATACCGAACATCTAATAGCTAAGTTGTAGTATGAATTTCGCTTGATAAAACCTGCTTTTAGCAGGTTTTTTCTTTACTGAACAACAATATAATTTCGACAATTATCAAGATAAATTGGGTGTGTAAATAATCTTTTTCTAGACAAAAAAAAAGCGACATAAAAGTCGCTTTTTTTCGTTGCTAAATATAATGCTGCAAATCCATTTGCTAATTTTTAAATTTCCTAAATCATACGGAAATTATTTTTGGGTAATATCACTTTACTCAAACTTTATTACTATCCTTAATTAACATCCATTTCAGTACTAACTGTTCATTTAATTCCTTTAAATGACTCCGTATAAGCAGAGGTATTATCTCTGTGTTAAGTATCCCTTCTCAGCTAGTTTCATCCATAAATTTTTATTCATTATAAACGTAGTAAATTAAGTTAACTTCAGCACTTGTTGTTGCATCCATTCATGTAAATCCATTTACCTTCCATTCCGTTGGAAATGTTAGTGTCCTTGCGGGTAAATCCTTTATCAACTGAATATTAACTTATACCACTTTCCATTTCGTACTTCCTATACGTGTTCAACAAATAGTATTTATCCCTTAAACTTATTTGTAGTGTTATCCGTAACTTGTGTCGTCCTGACAAGATAAATATTAGCATTCATGTGCTTTGTCGCTAGCAAGGTAAACGAAAGAAAATTAACGTTACTTTCTCTATTTAACGAATAATTAAAATTTATTAATATTAAACAAATAGTTACGAAGTGTTTTTTTTTACACTTACAAATTATTGTATGATCACTGACGTCATTGTGCGAAATGGCTTACACCAGAGGTGTGACTTTGTCGGGAGGTATCAAGATGATAAGTGGTGGAATATGAAAATATCACTGAAAGTTAAAAGAAAATTGGTTACTCTTGCCAAAGTTTTCAGATCAAACAATATTTTTAGGAGTTTATGTGCTTTTGTTGAAGTCACTATTTTGTTTAACCGGTTCAGATAATCGTCGTCGATTCATCGCTATTCATATAAGTTGTTACTTGTTGTTTACCCTTACTAGCGCCATTTTTTCTTTTAACAACTTATTATCTTTTATGGCCTTGTCTATTTTTGCAGGTATTTTTACTCTTTCAACAAAGCGTCGTCTAAATGATGCCAACCTCAAGATAAGCTGGTTGCTGCCACCTACAGCCAGCTTTTTACTTGCTGGGTTAATTATCATCATCAGTGATAACACCATAAGCTACTGGTTACTTTTACTCCCTTTAGCTATTTCTACCTTCTTAATGACCTACAAAAGCCAAAAAATTAATCATATTCTTGGTTACGCTGGCCATGTCGATTTAACGGGCTATATAAAAAAAGGAAGTTCTCAACCTCAAAAACGTATAGAACCGACATTTAATCAGCACGAAGTAAAAGATTCATTGGCAAGCTCCTATCAAGATACCCCTGATACATTGGCTCAACATGACAACAAAGCTAAAGACTCGCCTGTTTCCCCTGCTAATGATATCGGTGAAGCGATCAGGCTGAAGCTAGTTAACAATAAACAGAAGGTATTAGCGTTAACAGTACTGATATTAATCATCATAATGGCAATAATTCTGCCATCGAGTATTACCTCAGTTGATGATGACGTTATAGCAGCAAACACTAATGAAACAACAGCCATAGAGCAATCAAAATTATCCCTGAGACACGAAGTTACACTGCCTGATAACTTTTCTTTATTGGCATCATCTTTTGATGGTATTACTATAAAATGGCAGGGTGACAAATCTATTAGTGGTTTTTTATGGCAACAAATGACTGCACAAGGTGATAAAAGCTGTCAGGTTATCTCTTATGATAGTGGTGAAGTGATTAGAACATTGGACGTTAATCAAGAAAATAATGGTGACTATTTAGCGCGGTTTTCACCACTAGATACTAGAGTGATAATCAAGAATATTGCCATTAGAAGCAGCTTTACCTTATGTGGTTATACCTTTTCTCTAAACGGTAGCCAAGCCATTTTAGGTAAGCATCCATATTATTCAACATTCCTTGATAATTAAACCCCTATATTTTAAGCAAAAAAATACGGCTCTAAGAGCCGTATTTCCTGAACTAGCTTATATGCATCCTGCATATTATATGTGTCCCGCTTCATCCATAAAGAACTGTCCGTAGTGTTTCCTAATAATCCTTTGCTTTCCATTCATCTTCCGTGATTGCAACTCGTCCTGAGTCACATCAATAGTGATATATCATCCTTGGGCTTGTTCCGTCAGCCGTTATTCCTTTAACCTAAATCCATTTAGTTCATTCGATGACTCCTGTCATCTGGCTTGTTCCGTGAGCTGTTATTCCTTTAACCTAAATCCGTTTAGTTCATTTGATGACTCCTGTCATCTGGCTTGTTCCATTAGCCGTTATTCCTTTAACCTAAATCCGTTTAGTTCCTTCGATGACTCCTGTCATCTGGCTTGTTCCATTAGCCGTTATTCCTTTAACCTAAATCCGTTTAATTCCTTCGATGACTCCTGTCATCCAGCCTATTCCTTCAAGCGTCCTTTTAAGAGTACCCTACTCTATCGGTCTTCCTGACCTGTATCTTCCTGATGTGGTAAATATTACGTTAATTAAGATTTATTCGTACCCATAATAACATTTTATATTTAACAATATAAAATGTAACAAACATGTAAGCAAATAAAAACGAACATAATCAACAACTAAAAAGATAACATGCTTTATTTTTACATATACTTACTCAATATCTTACATTAACGTAGGATATGTCTTACAAATATTTAATCAAAAATGCAATAGTCTGCAATAATTGTGTTGTTCGTCACAAATAATGAGAAATGCGTCACACGATGAGGAAATTTAACATTCAAGTTACACCTGAGAAAAATTTTGTAACTCCTCAACGATCCAACAAGGTCAGCAAAGATACGATATAATCCCTTACTTATCTAGTGACAAGTGATCTGACAAACCGGACATCAACAGCACTTCCTATTGTTTACAATGCTCCGAAGATATCTAACAAAAGAATTCGTTGAAAATATACAGATTATGTTACAGAAGAAACAACTAAATAATTAGGCATTACAACAAACTTCTACTCTTTATCGGCTAATACGTTAAGATATGAGCGAAGCAAATAACCAGACGAGCTATTCTAATAAAAACAATGCGTTATAGATTTAATGATTTTGAATTTGATAGTACAAGTTTAGTACTTAAAAAAAATGGTCAGACATTGGCTATTCGACACAATGAAGCCAAAGTACTAAAACTGCTGATTGAGCATTCGGATAATGTTTTTAGTAAAGAAGATATTTTATCTCACGTTTGGCAAGATAAAGTGGTGTCGGAACAAGCTGTTTTTCAAAACATTAGTCACCTAAGAAGTCTTTTCGGTAATCAAGCCATTAAAACCTTTTCAAAACGAGGTTATCAATGGCAGCTTAAAGTTGATTCTATTCACCCTGATACTGAAAAGACACAAAGCGTTTTAAGTTCAAGTATATCCCATCAACAAACAAGTGCTTTAGCCAAGCCGAAAAGTAAAAATCATCGGCTAGTCATAGCCTTAGCGAGTTTAATTCTCTTTATCATTGCGGCGATTAATTTATTACCTGTATCTCCTCATAAAGAGAAAAACGCTGTTATTAATATGGCCTATATCCCGATAAGTGATCAACAAGGTGCCAAGGTTGTTAGGCTTGATGATAATGAGCACTTTGATTTTAGCGAATTATCTCAGTTAAACACGGCAAATTTTCAGGCTTCAGTGGAATTGGAATATCCTCTGTTAGCCGATGAGCACCCCTTAATTTTAACTGGCTCTATTCGTCGCTATAACCAACAAACTTATCTTGATTTTATATTAAAAGGTCCGTTTTCTGATTGGCAAGGTCAAATTTCAGGCCTAGACCAACAAACGGTTTTAAAGCAGCTGTTACAACATTTACAACAGCCCGTTATTTATAATCTACTGAATAAAGTGCAAGCTCCAGAGCTTAAACAAGCAAACTTATCTATTGCTCATCAACAAGCGCCAAATGACCTTATTATCCTTGGCCAATTAACCGAGACTTACATAAGGCTAGGAGAGCTAGATAAAGCGATGGTGATGGCTAATAAATTAGAAAACACTGCGGCTTTACAAAACAACGCACAATATGTCGGCAATGCTTTACTCTTTCAAAGTCAAATTTTAACTCGTAAAGAGCTGTTTTATTTAAGCGCCCGTAAGCTAGACAGTGCTATTGAGCAGTTTAAAAAAATCAATGATTTAACTCGGCAAGCAGACGCCTGGTTTGCACAGTCTTGGATAGATCATAATCAGGCTAATTATCAAGCGATTAAGGCAAGTCTGCTTAAATCTGCACAGTTGGCTTTTGATGTTCAAGATAAGCAGCGAGAGTTAAGTGCTTTAACTTACTTGTCTGTACTGGCCTATAAGAATCAGCAAGAAGATGATAAGTACCTTTATTTAAGACAAGCAGAAAATAAGATGAAGGCTTACCAATTACCGAGTTATCACTTTGCTATAGTGCCTTATCATTACTCTATTTTCGCTAAAAGCCCTCAGGACAAAGCACCTCATTTTAAACAAGTATTAGAACTTGCCAAGTTGACGCCTGACTTTTGGGCCGCACAAAACAGCCGACAACAATTGATGAAATACTATATAAGTCAAAACCGTCTGACAGAAGCTCAAGCGCTTATTAGTAATATCACTAAGGATAACGCACAGAACTCTTACTTGAGAACCTTATTAGCGCAAGCACAACAAAATGATGATGCCTTTGTCAGTCATGCACAACGTACCTTTGAACAAGCAGAGCTGGCCGGTGATATTAATCTTAGTTTGGATATGGCTTTACTTATGTGTAGCACAAAAAGCACCCAAGTTAATTATGATTTTTATTTTCAATACATTGATAAAAAATCAACAGCCTATTGGCGACGTAATAATGAAGAAAAGCTGTTAGCACTGAACCTACAGCATCACGCGACAGTTGATTAACTTAAACAGTAATAAAGGCAGCGATATCGCTGCCTTTTACTTTGTATTTTTACTTACCGAAACTAGCCCTGTTTTAGGTTAATCCAATTTAGCTTCCAGTTGTTATCAAGTGATTGTAAGGTTAGTTTGTGTTTACCTTTTTCAAGGTAAACTTTGGCGCCTGTTTGTGTTTGCCATTCATTGTAACCACCAGTATTCGTTATTTTTTCTACGGTTAACTCTTTACCATTGACCAATATCATAAAACCCTTAGTGTCTCGAGGGGCAGCCACACGGTAGCTAAGGTTATAATGGCCTGATTGTGTTACTTCAAGTTGATAGTCCATTATCGCTTTATCACCAATACCTCCAGACCCCGTCAAATTAAACTTACCATCAATATCAGAGGTTCTTCCTACGCTAGAATCAGTAAGTTCAGCCGCGGCTTCCGCTTCCACTCTTCCGGGTGCATACACCCACGAGGCTTGAGTTTTTACTGTATTGCTGTAGTCGCTTTGTTGGTGATGCCTAACCGCTACCACGGTATATTCATATTGATGACTATCGATATTGGCATCTTTAAATGTCGTTTCGATTATATTCGACGCTAATAATTTAAAGGTACTGCCAGTGGCCGCATTTCTATAGATGCGATAGCTCTCAATGTCAGTTTGCGGGCTCTTGTCCCAGTTTAAAATAACGAGATCATCTTCTTGATTTAATGTTAAGTTTGTTACTGTATCTGGATAAGGCAACATAGCATTACGTCTCAATTTTTCGCTTCGTTGAGCTGTTGTTAGCTCTTTAATAAATTTTTTAGTGTTGTTCGATTTAGTCGGTGTTGCACCATCAAGTGCAATTCGAAACCCTTCTACTGCCCCAACAAAGTCTTCACCCATGCCCCCCTCTGGCTAACCGAGAAAGTGTTCCAATGCCAGCTGCCACCTCGCGCTACCCGGAATTCACAAACGTCATCTATCCATGCCTGACCATCATTTTTTGCATCTTTATAATTATCTTTATAACAATCGGCAATAAACTCAACCACATTACTAACCATATCGTGCAAACCAAAAGGGTTAGGTTTATACGTACCAACGATACTTGCATAAGCCGAGTGATCAACGCAGCTTGATTTGCCATTAAAAAAATTCACATAGCTGGTTCCACTATCTCGTTGCAAAATATTTTCACCGGTTAAGTCGGCGGTATTTTCATATTCACAAACTAAGGTTTGTTCGGGATCGTCACCAAAGTAATATTTACTGCTTGTACCTGCCCTAGCGGCATATTCCCACTCAGCTTCGCTCGGTAAACGATAAGGACGCCCGGTTTCTTTTGCTAGCCATTGGGTATAAGCATTAGCTGCTTGCCAGCCAATACAGTTTACCGGTTGAAAATCACTAGTATTGAGCGAATTGTTTTCCCATGTGCCATCGGTTTTACCGTAATTAAACCAACCATTGAGTTGATGTGTGCATTGAGAAGGCATTTTATAGCCAGTCTCTTCGACAAAATGACGAAACTCTTTTACGGTAACTTCATATTTCCCTAAGCTAAATTCACTTAAGGTTACGGTATGGATAGGTTGGGCATCTTCTTCATTGATATCACCCATCTGAAAGCTACCAGCAGGAATGGTAACCATAATAGGTTCAATTAACTCACTGCTATTCTCGTTTGCATAAAGTGCAGAACTACTTACTGATAAAAATAGCGGGACTATTAGTTTGTTTAGTTTCATTTAGCTTTCCTTTTTAATGAGAGCGTAATAATGAAAACATCAGCAAATAAAATCTTATTAAAAATCTAATTATGGGTAAAAATAGAAAAAAAATAGATTATGTATGCTTGCATAAGTACCTAAGCCACAAATTATAGGGTGTTATTTTCCTATCAAAATAACGCTTTGTTTTGGGGAAGGGACATTTTGTTAAACACAGCATCTGAGAATGTGCTAATACAATTTATAAACAATATTATATTGCGTCCCTAGTGACCTTAAATCCTATGTCGCTATGCTCCAAAAAATGTGACAGACCAAAGAATTACTTTGAACATGATCAGAATTTACAAAAAAAATAATGGTTGCTATAGGCTCTGAAATGTCGTTAGTAACTCAAAAGCTAATGTCCGAAATTGGCTATCACTCGACCTAAAGAATAATCAGCAGCTATCGTCAGCAAAGATACGATAAGACCTTAGCTTTGGCTTATCTAGCGACATTTGAACCGATGAAAATCAGCCCTGCGTTAGATAATAGAATTGTTCTAAATATCATCAGGAATCTATAAAGTCAAAAATTATAATTTGATTAGAAAATACCAAAGCGGACATTAGATTAATATAATTTTAGGTATTAAATTTTTGTGATTCTATGGCGCAAAGGGGCACAAAGCGCCTTATTAATAAACTACAGAAATAACTCTAAAAGTATGGCCGAATTTACTTGACCACTACAGTATGAAGTGGTCAAGTAAAATTGTTTTAGTTAGCGCTTTTCCACTCAATAAATATTCTTTCTGTGATACCTAACCCAATAATTGAGCCTTCATGAAGTTGTGCAAGGTCACTGAGTGTCATACTGATAAACTTATCTTCTGATGGAATATTATTATCTATACAGTATTGCTCAAGATATCGAGTAGCCGTAGCCTCATCAAGTTTTTGGCGAATAATATGGCCCATCGCAATTTTTCTATCGGCTCGATATTGTATTCGGTAAGTATCTATTTCACCCAATGACTCAGTTACAACATCATACTGCTCACATGAGCGTAAATATGCCCATTCAAAAAGCTCAAGCGCAGGCTCAACCTGGTTTGTCTCGTAGAAATACAACAAAGACTTAAAGTAGTCTTCTTGGGGGACATCAATAAAACTCAGAGGACACAAATTATGCTGAATAAATGGAATATTACACGACAGTCGAGCAGTGCGTTTATTTACGTCTTCAAAGGCTTGTAAGTACGAAAGGTGTATCAATAAAAAAAAGCTCTTTTCAAATGGATCTTCAATTTTATCCGCTTTACGTAGGATAAGTGATAAGTATTCTTCTAATTGGTGAGGGTTGCTCATAGGCGTATAGGCTGACTGGCTAATACCCACTTCTATTTCTCTAATCTTCCCACAAGCCTTTGGGTTTGCTAGCAAATCTTGTGATAACAATGAGTGAATATTTCTGATTGTAAATGGGATAAGTACAATTTCTTCTGCATTTTCAATTAAGAATTCTATCGCTTCCTTGTGATTCATTATCATCACAGTTTCTTTGTGAACTTTACCTTCAGCAGTTAAACCTTGCTCTATCAGCTTTTGCGTATCGAGTTTTGAATACGTGTTTCCTTCTAATCGACTAGAGTTATAGGATAAGTCAATCAGTAATCTCTGACTGATTTTTTTAGCGTATGTACCTGCGGCAAACTGTTCATTAAACCGCTTGCCAGCTTCATACAATCGAACTCTCATTGTCTCAGGCACATACTGAGTTTGATTAGGAATATAGTTATCGACTAACGCAAATTGGTAACTCGATCTTTTTCGAGCATAAGAAGGTGTATTTAAATAACCCAATAAGGACATCGCATCACTCGAAAAGATAGGGTTTTTGTCCTTATCTTCGCTTTTTGTCCTTACATTTTCCCCACAAGTGTCCTCAATCTGTTCCTTAGGGACACTTTTAAGTTCATTTATTTCCTTATCGACATAGTACTTAGTATGGCTTTTCTTCCCACCAGATAACAGCAACCCTTCTTCAACCATAGACCATATACGTCTTTGCAAGGTTTTCTTGTTAATAGAGAGAGGAAGTGTTTTCTCTATTTCGCCTAGACTCATAGGCTCACCTATTTCAGTAATATGGGCTAAAATTGATGATTTTTCTTGTTCAAGAAGTGCTTTTTTACTCATAACTTAAGGACAAAATTAATAAAACTGTCCTTATGGTACGCCTGTAAAGGACAAAAATCAAATCTTTAAGGACAAAGTCAGCGTTCTAAAGGACAAAAAGAATGATTTAAAGGACATTTTCATACATATTTTGTCCTTATAAGATAAAAAAAGACAAGTTAAGGACAATTTTATTAATTTTGTCCTTAAGAAGAATAAACAACTTAAAATATAGGGGGGAATAATCCGCTAAGTCTTAGTTTAATCACTAGGAGGATTTCTAATAGGATGACTACGTGGAATATATAAATTGGGATTCTGCACCGCAGGATGATATTTCTGATAATCCTCACTCATCTTCTTGACTGCAATATGCGTATAGCCTTGCGTAGTGACCACGCTAGCATGACCCAGTATCTTTTGAGTCGTTAATAAGTCAGTGCCATTACCAAGTAACGTTGTGGCTGTGATTTGAAAGTTCTGACTGAGCGGAATTCGCTCTAACCTGACATTAAGCTTTTCATTTTGTTACGTCAACTTTGAGCTTAAACCAGCCCCACAAACAAGCAGTCAGTTTTAGTTAAACTTACACTGAATATGATCATGGTTTCACAAAAGCTCTATGACTATATGTGGCTAATAAGTGACCATTCAGTACATAGCTTAGGAGGTTTTTAAATTTTCTTATTTTTTGTGACGTTTTTTATAGTTTTCTCACGACTTTTTACGTAAATTTTTCAATCGATTTAACTCAATCTAGCTACAGCCAAGAAATTCCTGAACGAGAGTTCTAATTACTCATGAAGATCCACAATTGTGCAGATCCTCCCTCCTTAATCATACCGGGTAACGCAGACTAGGATGTAGCGATTGTTTAAGGGGGGAATTACCTTTAAAAACGTCAATCCCCTGGAGTTGAATCTCAATATATAGAGTTTGAGGATACGAGTCACTCGCCGACTATCTAACAGGGTCAGCATGGAGTATATGCGGTATTAAAGTGGTTTAAAAAGCATCTTTAATTTAACTAATTAGCGTATGCCAAAAATATTAATGAGACGCTTAAAAAGGTTATTTTTAAGCGTGATGCCTAGCAATAAACGTTTTCTCCCCAAACTTTAATGATTTAAAGAGTGGTTGTTAGAGCATGAGTTTATATTTCGTCATTTAAATAATAAGGGCACAAAGCTATTTTTTTGATTATGCCCACCTATGTTTAGTTAATAACTTCTCGCCACAAAATAACTCGATCATTTCCTCTAAAGACTCCAAAGGTGGCTATCGCGCTAGGATTTTCATTTAAAGTTTTCACTTCTACACCATTCCAGTGCCAATCGTATTGCAGCCATGGATATATGTTATAGATTACTTCTACATTTCCTTGATTTCCTGATGCTACAGCAGGTAAAACAATTTGTCGCGTTATGCCATTAGGTAAATCATCAATATCCACAAATGCACCGGAAACAGGAGGAATATCAGCAGAATCAAGGCCAACATCATTCAGCGAGCCGAAACTAACATTAGTCGAATTGTATTGGGTACAAGTATCGGTATCAGCTAAAACAAAGTTAGTGCCATCAAAATACTCTACTGATAAAACTTGCACTATAGGGGACGTTTCTGGACCAAAGCTGTTTTTAAGTGAAGCTCGACCAAAACGAATTTCTTTCCCTTCAGGGTTCAAAACCCATAAGCGACCATTATCGGTATCACCATCACTGTCAATAGCGACTACGCCATCAGTGTCACTTACGGCTGCGATTCCTAATTCTATTTTAGCTGGGAAAGGAGTTATCTCTGTATTTTGATCTCGAAGGTAAACAAAGTTATCCTCAGCATTAAATGCGTAAGTAATAACGCCTTCGCTCTCATCAAGAAAGATCCCTTCACTTAAGTTGGCAGTAAGCTTAACTTTCGCACCAAGTAAATCAAGAGTGTCAGCATCTTCTGTTGGCGTAATATAGGTAACATTACTCGGTAAAAGTTTTATGAAATCTCCCGTGTAATTACTTGTTGTTGTGCAAGTTCCACTAGGACAGATTGATGATTTTGCCGTAATGAATAATTCAGGAGCAAATTGGTATTGTAACGATCCTTTACTTGAAATTGACGATGTTGATGTTCTACTCATTTGCCCGCTATAAGCGAACGTCATTGCTGGAAAAGGGCTATTAATATCACAAACCGACATTATATCGCCATCTAGACCCGTTGTTAATTCAAAATGATGAGGGATAAAGCGACCAACATAAGGTGCTACTCCTGTAATATCACCTGCCCCTAAATAAGTACCATTCGTTAAATTTGCAGCAAATTTGACAATACCTACTTCGTCATAAGTCATACTTTTATTATTATTAACACCATTAGTAGCAACACCATTACTAAAATCATTAAAACTGACATTGGTTAAAACCCCCTCTGTACCTAGGGTTGGCAGATAAAGGCTATCGGTTATAATAGCGTTTTCTGATGTGGCTTCATTACCAAAGTTAACAGTAGTGGTATTATCAGATAAATCAGCACCTGTATCTGGTATTCCATTTCCATCACTGTCATCTGTGGCTTGCCACTGTACGGCTGTTAAACTTGTAGTAAAATCATCTCCTGCTTTTTTAAAAGCACTATTAACTTGATTAGCACTCTGTGCTTTTGGGTTGCCATTAACATTAATATAAAAGCCAAGCGGCCTAACCACAAAAGCGCTAGACGAACCGAGCATATAATTACCCGTTGGGTCACCATTTTCATCACGAATATTATATCTAGCATGAAGTTGTACTTTGCCCGCATCAGGATAAGTAAAAATAAATTCTGCACTGTTTACGGCTTCGTTACTAAAATTAAGAGCCACACCCGTGTACGTTTTGCTCGCCGCATTATTTAAAGTATTAATAGGGATCTCAGCGCTTAAGTTATTGATTGTTACTTGGCTACCTGCACACTCGTCAGGGTCAACACAAGTTGCTAACATTTCAATAGTGTTGCTATCAATAAATGCTGCCTGACAAGCACCCGTTGTAGGGTTTTTCTTTACCGCTTGTACTTTTAACGTACTGCCATTAAAGCCAACATTTGATGGCTTGGCTGATAATTGCTCTGGAATATCTGTCCCTTCTGTGTCAGAGAAAAATCGAAAACCAGTATCTTCAAAAACCACATCACAGCTTGCTGAAGCATCATTTTTACACTTATAAGTTTGATCTAAGCTTAATGTAGCCGCGCCTGGAGTGGTGAAATCAAAACTGATACCGGTGCGACCAACAACGGTCACTGTTTTATTTACCATACCATTAATTGCTAGTTCTACGTCCGTAGCGTCTAAGCTAACTGTATTACAATCGGCATCTGCACAAGCTTTTATGATGATACTTTCAGCTTCACAAGTTAAACCACTGCCATCGTGTTCAATTTCGTAGTGATCAATAATAGGATCACCACAGTTATTGGTAAAATCCTTGAAAGTACCGACCAACGCTAGACCGCCAGCTTGTTCATTTGTGTGATAAGTATCAGTGTCTCTGTCACTGTCTTCGACAATACTAAACCCAACATTTACAGGTGAAATAGCACACCGTTTCAGCCAACCACCGTCACCACCTTTACGAGTGTTCTGGGTAGCGATAATGAGTGGATTGTCGGTATAACTGCCAGTTAAGTTGAATATACGGCAACTATTTAGACCTTCGATATTATTGCCTGTTTGAAAGGATTCATATCTAATATCATCCGTTAGCTGTCCAATAACACCTTGGGTAATAGCCAAATAACCTATGGTTTCATTGGAAGCAATAGTTCCTGTGTCTGTTTCTGCTCGGTCTAAAGCCATATTAAACTGAGTTTTAGTAACATTTCTAATAGCGGTAACTAAAAAGGGCTCTGAAATAGGGAAAGGGCCGTCTGGATTATTGACGTTGGGTTCATTATTCATTGTCTGAATGGATGCAATGATAGAGGGTGGTTGTGAAAACCCTAAATCGGTAATATCAACAGTATCCCAAGAACTACCGCTAAAATATCTCCCTTGAAAACGTGAAGTATCCAAGGTGCTTACCCGCATTTTAGCCCCTCCATCTAGATCATAATCTCCTTCTACAATAGCCAAAAAATCTACTGTTTGAGCTATGTTACCTGCGGGTGCGCTAGGGTTGGCTTTTTCTGGTGATTCCACCTGCGCAATATCAAAACCACTTACTGTAACATTGCTGATCCTAAGTGCGAGGCGATCACTATTACTCGCAGTAGTAGGTAAACTAAAAACCACTGGAGCAACTGAAAAAGGTGTATCAAAACAAACATGAGTAAATGAAGGGTTATCTGCTGTGTTATTTAAGGTAATACGCCCTGCGACCACTTCAATTTCGCCACAAGCTACTGGGTCGCGCGTTGAACCATCGCCATTTTTACCCGCTTTTTGCTTGGCATATATATTAGCTATTCTATCTGAGTTAAGTACAGCATCATAAATTTGAAACTCATCTAGTTTTCCTTCAAAAGCTTGAGCCACAGAAAAGGCACCACCAAATTCATCTTGTTCTTGGCCAATAACAATTGCATTACTATTAGTGACAGATAAAACACCGATATTAACACCACCTTCACAATCTTGCTCATTACCATCAACAAATAAGCAAACATCTTCACCCTTTCGGGTAAGAGCAATATGATGCCATGAGCCATCAGTGAGTACGATACTACTTTTTAATGTTTCTCTCTCATTGTTAACTTTCTCATTTTTAACTTTAATATAAACTTCGTCTTTACCTTTAAGGAATACTTCTAATTCATCATCGTTTTCATCATCACCTAATGCATGAAAAACTTCCTGCTGCTTTTTATCTACAGTTGTATTAACCCAAAAACTCAACGAGAAGTCATCTAAGCCATTCACGGAACCACTAGGCACCTTAACCCAGTCATTGATGCCATCAGCAGTTAAGTCGAGTGACTGATTAATAACAGCATCATCAACAGGATCTGATACACCAAAGGTTTTACCAGAATAATTTCCCGTTTGATCAAAAACCTCATCATCAGCCCCAGTGTAGCTGCAATCATCAAAACGATAATCTAAGATTAAACTCGCTGCTTTAACAATTGTTCCAGTAGCAGTTGCATCAGCGATAGAGCCTGCACTTGTATTACTTAATGTAAGAGTAAAGTCACCACTCCCTAAAGGTGAAGTAATAATATTTACTGTACTAGAGATATCACCCTCAAATATCGTTACCGTGCCATTAGCGCTCGTATAATCAGTTCCTGAAGTAGCAGCCCCATTTGAGGTGGCATAATCCAAGGTAATGTCTTCGGAGTAACTACTCGTCAGCTCAATAGTAAAAGTGGCAATATCGCCAGCATCAATACTTATATCATCAACAGAAATATCAGGCTCATTTCCAATCACCGTAATACCAAATGTAATTGAAAAAACATCACTTTCTTTGTTGGCGCCACAACCATCTCTTCTATAGGCATAAAAAGAAATAGTATAACTACCTGCTGTTGAAGGCGCAGTAATATCAAAACCACGATTATAAGTGCCAGCACTGCCTATATTAGCGTCATTATTGCAAGTAGTAGTACCATTTAATATATAAGAAGTGGATTGCCAACGCTCATGACTACCGTTCCCATCGGTAGTGACGTTAAGTAGCACTGATATTGTATCGCTCGCTGCAACTATTGTAGTTGCAGTACCATTAAGTAATACACTATTAATAACTCTATCAGCTTGACTCGGCAGTGAAAAAAAAAGTAACAAAATAGCTAATATTAATACGTTTTTCACGGTGTGATCCTTTCCTATACTATCTGACTAGAACAAGCATTTAAAATGCATCTACATATTGACATAATCTTAGATTCTATTTTGCTCCACCAACAAGTTGCCGTTTTTACAACAACTAAGTTTGGTCGCTTTATGAAAGCTTTCATCATCAAGACTCTGTCTTGGCAAAAAATAAAATATAGGCAATGTTAACAAAATAAAGCAAAGGTAACGCTAAGTGGCTAAAGTTGCAATATATAGAGGTGAAATTGACTGACTACTAAATAAAAATGGATACTCACTTGTATCCATTTTTTTACTTATTCAAACATTTATTCAAACAATCTATAACTTGCGACTGTTAAAAAACCTGTTAAATAACGAGACCATAAAGATATTATTTATCTTTATGGTCATTAATATCTACCCATGAATTACCTCAAAAATATCTTTAAATGAGGTTTTAGTAATAATATCAATATGTAAATGTAATTTCCGCGCAATATCACTAGAAGATATAACACCTCTAATATGGTGATTACTCCTATCAACAACTAAACAATGGCGTAATCCATAATTTTTTAATGTTGAAATAACATCAGTAACCTTAGCATTTTCAATATCTTTATAATCAAGTGCGTGTAGCATAGACCTTGGTATCATCATATCTTTTACTAGTATTTCATCTCTGGCAATGCCCTTCGCAACTTCTGCAACGATACGTTGCTCTGACAACTCATTGGTACTCACTATACCTAAAAAATCATTGTTTGTTGACACAACTATTTTCATTTTTACATGTGCTTTGATCATCAACTTTAAAGTATCAGCAGCATCAGTATCCCCTTCAATCACTAACGCCTTATGTTCTTTAAAATCAGTAAAGATATCTGTAGCTGGCGATGTTAAAGATATATTGTGAAAATCTTCTGGTGATATAATCTTGTCTATTAAATCTAAATCAAATAACTGTAAACTGGTCATAATTACTACTCACTTTATTAAGAATCATCTTGTCTGTAACAGAAAAAACACTGAATAAATGATATTTTCCTGCTGCTTAATCAAGAATTTAATCGTGTTTCTCAGTTAATTAAACGCTTGATTAAAAGCATCTTTTGTATAATTACAAATCACTTTTATATTGATATTTTTCTGCCTAGTAAATGAAATATGACAGCCGAACTTAGCATGACCTTTTCGACAACTATCAAGCTCAAAAGTAACGTGAACACAATGAATTAAATGTGTATGTATACTAAGGTTTTTACGATTTTATTAACGTAGGATTTTAATTTTAAATCCTAGCTTATATAACAAAAATCGTTGAAAGCATCTTAAATAAATCTCCACAAAAAAATGTCGAGATTAGGTCAAAAATCAATATTTAAATGGCCTGATTAAAAGCAATGAAATTTATACGATTTTTAAGGGAGGAGCTCTTGGGTGCAGGTATTGAAATTTGTCATTCAATAATATGATGTTTTTGTTTGTTGAAATTTTAAATAGGTAGGTAACTTGGTTGATGCGATTATTTGTCTTATTGCTGATAAGCAATACATCAGGTTCTGCATCACATGCGATATCAGTGAAGATTTCAAGAGTGAATTGTTGAGCAATGTTCGAGTTTATTTCATCGCCAATACTATATCCTAACTCTCCATGGGAGCTGGTTATAACAAATAAAAGTATGGCGAAGATAAATTTACTCAAGCGGTTCTCAAAATAAATTACTATTAAATATATATTGAGTGACAAGTTTATTTTTTCAAGTCAGTAAATGTAATTTTTTATTTCTATGATTTTCAAGTTACTTTTTCACAAGTAATTTCTCTTCAATTGACACTTTAGATAGCGCTTATTTAGGCTATCTACCGGTTATATCTAACAGCATAATCTAAGTAAAAACTCAGCAAATCTTAAGTTAACTCTGCTATCTTCTACAAAGATAAACTGTTTATTGTAGGCTTACCTTGAAAATATTAATTATTGAAGATTCAACTTCATTAAGAAGAAGTCTAAAAATAGGGCTGTCAAACTTAGGTTTCACGGTAGATGATACTGGCGATGGCTCTGAAGGCCTAAGTATGGCTTTAGCTGGTGATTACTCGCTACTAATACTTGATTTGATGCTGCCATCTGTTGATGGCACTGCAATATTAAAAGCTATAAGAAAAGCCAATAAAGACCTAAGGGTATTGATACTATCAGCAAGAGATCTGACTGAGGATAAAATATCAGGCTTACTAAATGGCGCTGATGACTATTTAACAAAACCGTTTTCATTCGATGAACTCCATGTTCGTCTGCTTTGCTTAATGCGCAGAGGCAGCTTAAATATAAATGACAGCAAAATTAATATTGGCGTTTTTTCATTAGACATCCATTTAAAACAATTGCTATGCAATGGCATCGATGCCCATTTAACACCTAATGAATATAAGCTTGTTGAATGTTTATTTACCAATCAAGGTAAAGTCGTCTCTCCTGAAAAACTAAGTGACTATCTAGCCGGCCAGTACAATGCAGTAGCAAAAAATTCGATTGAAGCCCATCTATCAACTACCCGAAAAAAAGTGAGAGATATAGGGCATGATTTACCCATAAAAACCAAGCGTGGTTTTGGTTATTTTGTTGAGAAAGATTAATGACTTCTATTAAGAAAAAGTTAAGTCGATATATATCAATATCAATATCGATATTGTTGGTCTCGCTCTTTTTAATTACTGATATTAGTGTTGATAGTTGGATCAGTAGTCAGTTTGACCGCGCGATGATTAATAAAGCCGGTTTATTGGAAACCTTAGTAAGCGAGCATCCTGACAAAGTAGATTTTGATTTTGCTGATGAGTTTATGCCTGAGTTTTCAGGGGCTAACGATCCTGAATATTTTCAATTATGGCGAGATGACAAGGTTTTTGAGCGTTCTGAAACACTTAAGCTTTTTGAAAATAACGACTTACCCAAGTTAGACGTTACACTGCACAAATCATCAATAACAAATATAACCCTACCCGATGGGCGTTCTGGCCGGATGTATTTCACAAAATTCATCCCTCAAATCGACAGTGATGTTAGAGAAGAATACGGAATAACAAAAGCGTTTGTTGAAAAAATTCAAAAGCCAATGGAGTTGGCCTATGCAACGAGTAATGAGGGCTTAAATCAAATTCTTTGGTTTGTTGATATTATTTTTATATTGACCTCGATTTTCGCGATTATCGCAGTAAGGATTATCGTTTTCAGTGTTGTTGAGCGAGGGTTAAAACCCCTCGATGAGTTAAATATAAAACTGAAAAAAATTAATTTAAATTCTGAAATTAGCACCATATCAACAAGCCAACTCCCCGAAGAACTTATCGCAATAGCAGACGGAATTAACCACTTTATCAGCGAGAATAAAGTTCTTTATTCCAGAGAGAAAAGAATTACCTCTGATATTGCTCATGAATTAAAAACGCCAATTGCCGAGTTACTTAATTTAAGTGAAGTCGCAATAAAATTTCCTCATGAAGAGCAGTTAGCCGCAAGCTTTAAAACTGATGTACTTGCGATCACGCAACGGTTAAGAAATATCGTCAATGGGATTCTTTTGTTGCAAAAAAGTACTTATCAAGCTGAATTAGAGAAACAACAAGTAAATGTTGAGCTATTACTTAAGACAATCATTGCCTCTGAAAATAAGCAGAGTAGAAATATTACCCTTAGCTTTAGTAAGCAATGTGGTTATATTCAGACCAATGAATTTGCTTTCACTACTGTGCTAACTAATCTGATTAATAATGCGCTTTACTATAGCCCAGAAACGACTCCGGTAATTATTGCCGTAAGGCCTGAACAAAATACCCATAAAATACGACTGGAGATTTCAAACGTCAGCAGTTTTGAGTATTCAGCACAAGACTTAGCCTTGTTTTTTGAACCTTTGTGGCAAAAAGATTCATCAAGAACATCCGAAGAAAGGTACGGGCTAGGTTTAGCAATTGTAAAGTCTTACTGTGAGAGAATAGGCGCCATTTTAGACGTAGCAATAGCACCTGACAAAAGTATTACTTTTACTATTATAATATGAACTACCGTATTATTTTATCTAGCCTATGACTAAACTTGTGGCGTTATGAAAAATAACGACCATCTGCACCACTCAATTACATTTTTTACCACTTTTAAAATTAAATATTTTCGAAAAAAACTATGATATTCAGAGTAATGCAAACTGAAATTCACAATTTATTTGTGGGGCAGATTTAAGCTCATTGCTGCCAAAGGGATCCCATCAAAGAGTTTAACTATTGACTCAATACAGCTTTTTTTAGATGACTAATTTACTACAAATCCTTGAGACTTAATTCAACTTTCATTAATTCGTTTATAACATCAGGTATTTCAATTCGTGATACGGGATGTCCATATGCTTCAATAACATCAGATATAGGTACCATCCCATCGGGTCCCAAAAAAGTAATTTTTGTTATCCCTACCGTTGTTGTTTTTCCATTTCTTTGAAATAGATGTTCAGTCCAAACCCATTCTTCATCCCAATAAATTATTCTCGATGTTAATGTATATTTCTGAAAAAACTTAAGAGGATATTTATAACGTATAGTTGCTACCCTAGAAACTGGAACCCATTTGTTTTTTATAAAACTTCTCAGAAGGCCTGCTTGAAGAATAATGTTAATACGACCAAGATCCATAATGGGTAGATATCTGTCACTGCTCATTCTCTTGATATCAACATCATTAAATAAAACACGAAATTCCAGCGTATTTGCATCCATGATACCAATAGTTCGTTTGAAAAAATGAATAAATAATAAAAACAAAAAACGAAATCTTAAGACCATTTTTTTATCCGATAAGTAATTAGAAACATAATAATATGTCACTAATGGTTACTTAACTACCCTAAATAAATTTCAAATTGAAAGTTAGATTGACCTGATGGTACCTTAAATGATGCTATCCATTTGCTCTAGAGAGTATCAAGGGTTTCAATTAGTGCACAGTAATAGTCATGTAATTATGTGAATGACCGCTGTGGTCGCTCAAAAGCCAGTAACAGTGTTGTTCAATCCTGTCTGGTTATATTGAGAGCTATGACTCCTGCAAGCTCATTGCTGGCAATGAAATGTTGTCTCTGTACGATAACTTATGCCACAAAAGAGACATTAGGCAACTAGCGTGAATAGCAATTAGGATTAGATTTTGTATTGAAAACCAACCATAGCCACTTGTTATGTGCTGTTGATATTAGCCAATTTGTTTATTTAAAGGTGGTATACGATCATAGTCTTTCATACAAATTGAATGTAAGTAAACTTCAACAAGCGAACAAAGGTAAGTTGGATTGACCTCTACCGCAGCAAAATAAATATTACCGTTGGTTACAAGGGATACGATATCCTCATCAAGACCTCTGTTTATAAAGTTATTTTTTGGGAATACTCTTTTGTCATTTTGTTTTATTTCAGGGGTTTTTAAATGACTCCATATACGCTCATGGATATTATTGGTTGTAGCTTTCCCGATATATAAAACTTCATCATTTTCAGATATTAAAAAATAAATACCACTTTTACTTCCAACTCCGTCACCTTTTACTGGCACTGGAAGATTATTTTTATCGCTCCATTCATTTATTAACGAATTCTTTGTGGGCTGAAGAAAATTTATAACAAGCTCAGAAAACTGGGAATTCAATGAATCTTGAATATTTTTCAGGTTTTCAGATAAATCGTTAAACTTCATCATAATCTCGATAATCTCATAAGTAGCAACGCCATGTAAAGTAACAACAATTTTGGCTAAAATTGTGAGCGGAGTGAAACAGCCAACTATCTTGCTTGAATGGCTTGTAATGTGTATTAACTAACTCGATTTAAAGGCGGCAATTCACCAAACTTTTCTTCATATTCTTTCAATAAATTTGATTCTGTAGTTCTCGGGTCATCACTTCCTACTAAATTTAAATACAGTTGTTCATAAGGGAAGGCATTTGAAATGCCTAAGTGCGCTTTATATCTAGAACCGCATTCGTGAGAACCCGATTTATATTTAAGGGATATACTTTTCTTTAACTCCGCAACTCGGTTAATAAAAGAATTAGTTTTACCAATATAGAGTATGCCACTTTCATCTTTTGCCAATAATCGACTAGTAGATATAGGCATATCATCACCACACCTTAATATATATGCACCACCAAATTCACCATGAATTTCATTGATTTCATGCCACATAGTTTCAGATGATATTTTAAATTTAGTCAAGACGAAGCTCCTTAGACAGATAACGCTTAATAGACGGGAAAATACATTTCCTACAGGAAATTAACAGTCTAAATTTTTATAATATAAATAAAAGTTACCTTTAAATCCTCAGTATATCAAGCGTTTAATATTTTCCTTTAATGAGCTTTTGAGGAAAGCATGTTTTTATCTCGTTTTCTCGGGCGAAAGTGTGCAAAAAGCATTAGAAATTATATATCAAAAATTTAAAGGTTAACGTCAACTAAGCGCACAAAGTGATCGTTAATATTTCAAATGTGAACGACGCCTTTCGTGGTTAGTTGCCAGTTAAGATAAATCGAGATCTATGATTATTCTCAATGGCCTAAAAATATATTGATGCTAACGTCGCTTAATCGGAACAGTTGCTATTATAAAAATGAGTCTTAACGACTCTTTTTCTGAAATGATTATGATTTATTTCTTAAAGTTGCTGGGTAACCTAAATAACATTAGCTGGTCAATGTTATTTAGTCGCAGTAGTCAATGGTAATAACCGAAAGTGCTAATGTAACTCGATAACATAACCGATGTTATTATTCAAAAAAAGTAATACCTAAAGAAGTACCTATTATTGAAATAAATACCAATGTCGTTCAGTTTCGTTACAAATATGTTTTTTAACACTGATCACCTTTTATCTAGTTATCGATTTAGTGGCGAATGCCAAGATGATATGACTCAATTTACAAATCTTACTTTTTATAAAGCCCGCTTAAAACAAAACGCTCTTCGCTTTTTGACTAAACTGAGGCTTAAATTTTAATCTAGTCACGCTTTAACCGAATAGGTAAACACTAAAATCACCTATTTAAGATTCTTCTAGCTTACGGCAGGTATTATCAATTTTTTTAATTCGAGTGTTGCAACTTCTTTACCTTCTTTTTCTTGCTCTACTCTAAAAGGAATAAAGTTATGCTCGACACTTAACCAAAAATGGGTTTTTCTTGAGCTATTGGTTTTTACTCGAGAAACCTTTAACGTATCAACCAGCCCCATTGGTGTCTTAATTTTTTCTCTACCTGAATATTCAAATATATAACTTTTAACTGAATTATCATCATAAACAAAATATTCTAAATGCTGTTCTTTTTTTTGTAAGTCATGGCTCAATTTCTCGATAACCAATAAAGGGTCGAGTATATTAGCTTTTAAAGCAAGCGACCATTGTTCAGCGGTATCGCTCCCTAAAACAAGATGGTTAGCATGATCGAATTCAATCGTTTGATTTTTTGTTTTCTTAAATGTTCGCTCATCTTTGCTGATATATTTTATTGGCTCTATCTGTTGGTCATCATATGAAAACTCACTAGACTCTTCGGTATTAATCACATAAAAATATTTTGAAGCCTCCGTTTTAAACGTCAATTTATACTGGTTATCAGCAGTTTTTGATAACATCCGCTCTGCCGTTCCATATTTATCACCCTGTCGATAAACGGTATAATGCGCAGTATATTCTGCCAAAGTCGCATTATTCGCTGCGGTGGATTTTTCTGTGCTTTGTGCATAACAACTGACCATAACTAAACAGGACAATATATAAGTTCGAATATAAGTTGAGCGTAAAAAATGAGAGTAGAGAAACATCCAAATAGTACCTTGTGGTGGTGATGCAGAAAAATTACCTGTAAAACGTTCTCTTTTTAGCGTAAATCACGTCCAAGGTAAATTGATTTTTATCTTAAAGGCTATTTTCAGTTTAGTCTAAGCGAAACTTAAGTTTGTATAATTACTATAAAGACACTAACCCATAGGTGTTTTTATGAATTTAATAATTAAATATATTTCTTATTTCAACAATATAAAATTAACAACGAATCAATTATTGTTTTTTACCAGCTGTTATATAGCACTGATCTTGAATTTGCCTTTTTTGATCAAATCCACAACGATTATTACCGCGCTCGATAACTATAATTTATTCTTTCTGGTGTCATTGCCGATATTTCTATTAGCCTTAACCATTATCATTCAAGGGCTTTTTTCTTTTAGATGGTTAACTAAACCTTTGTTGATCGCTACGGTCATTTGTTCTGCTTTAATATTTTATGGCACCATTTCATACGGGATCGTTTTTGATTACGGTATGGTACAAAATACTATAGAAACCGACACGGCTGAAGCGTGGTCCTACATAAATTTTCACGCTATTATATTCTTTATATTTTTTGGATTACTCCCCTCTTTCATTATTTATTCGGTACAATTAATTTATAAGCCCTTTTTAAAAGAACTGTTAAGTCGACTAAAAATCATTAGCTTAAGTCTTATCTCTGTCTTTTTAATAGGCGTTTTTTTCTATTCAAATTACGCGGCTGTTGGCAGAAATAATAAAGACCTTATTACCTACATCATCCCTTATAAAATGATGGTTTCGTCATTCAAATTTGTCCGAAATCACTATTTTTACCCACCATTAGAATTTAAGGTCTTAGATACAACACCATCAATAGTGCGTGATAGTCAGAAAAAGCGTGTCACCGTAATGGTGTTAGGAGAAACAGCTCGCGCGCAAAGTTTTTCACTAAATGGCTATAGTAAACGGACTAACCCATATACCGAAAAACAAGGAGTTGTCTCATTCTCAAAGATGAGTTCATGTGGAACGGCAACGGCTGTTTCTGTCCCCTGTATGTTTTCAAGATTAAATAAAGCGGGTTATGACAAACGTGTTGCGATGGCACAACAAAATGTTGTAGATATTATCCACTTAGCGGGGGCTGACGTTTTATGGATAAGTAATAATAACGGCAGTTGTAAAGGCGTTTGTACGCGGGTAAAAACGAAACAGATAGACACTAACCAATCAAACCCTTTGTGTGATGGTGAGTACTGCTATGACGAAGCACTTTTAGCGCCCTTAAAAAGTAAGCTCAATGGACTAACCCATAAAAACACCATGATCATACTGCATATGATTGGCTCTCACGGACCCACTTATTTTAAACGCTACCCTAAAAACAAACGTATTTTCACTCCTGATTGTCAACGCAGCGATATTCAAAACTGTACACAAGAGCAACTTATTAACAGTTATGACAACACTATCGCTTATACCGATTTGGTACTCTCAAAAATTATTAATGAGTTAAATCATGTGGCTGAGAAAAATGATATTGAAACTTCTTTGCTTTATATTTCAGACCATGGCGAATCACTTGGTGAGAATGGGCTTTATTTACATGGCTTGCCCTACGCCTTCGCTCCAGAGGAGCAAACCCATGTACCTATGATCTATTGGAACGACCCAATGCAAAATGACTTTGACCTTAATTGCTTGAAAACCTCAGCAAAATCACCTATAACTCATGACAATGTTTTTGACACTTTACTTAGTATTATGTCAGTGCGAACAAAAGCATATTATATTGATAATGACCCTTTTCTGGCGTGTAAATCACAAGGTGCTATAGCACGCACCACTATAACCCAAGACAAATCGATGGAGATTCAAGACTAGTGTTTGACAATATAAATAAACCCAAAGGGTTGCATAGAGTCTATTTAGCGGCTTTAAATTCACTACGCGCATTTAAATGGCTTTACGCCAATGAGTCAGCGTTTAGACAAGAGCTTTTACTGCTTATTATTGCCATACCACTGTCTTTTGTATTTGATATAAGCTTCAAAGAACAAGTGATATTAGTCCTGGCGATCCTCTTTATTATATTTACAGAAATAATAAATACCGCCATAGAGGCTGTTGTTGACAGGGTTGGTTTAGAAATTCATCCATTGTCGGGGCTTGCAAAAGACTTAGGATCTGCAGCAGTGATGATCAGCCTTATTGTCGCCAGTAGCATTTGGCTAATAATACTTCTGTAATGCTCATAAAAGCTTAACTTCAGTTTAACTTAAGCTTTCCTTAAGTTTTATATTTTAAGGTAAGTATCGTGTTTTATTAGAGATATTAATAACGATGTTTACCTCTACAACCGCTTTAGTTCGTCCATTTTTATTGTTTGCACTATTATTAATTTTTACACTTTTTGTCGCTAGGCTTGGCTTTGCGGTTTGGCAAATTGAACGTTTTACCGATTTTAGCAGTATGGTTACCCTGATACTTAATGGGCTAAAAATCGACTTAAGCACGCTAGGTTATCTATTAATTTTACCTGGAATAGTTCATCCCTTGCTAATGCTGTCTAAGTTGCAAAGCACATGGCTTAGCGCGTTAAGAGCAATATTTTTCTTTATTTTTATGGCCGTGCTCTTTTTTGAGCTTGCCACGCCTGCATTTATTAATGAATATGGATTTAGACCTAACAGGTTATTCATCGAATATTTAGCTTATCCTGATGAAGTCATGAAAATGTTATTCAATGGACACTTATTGACCATAGTCGTGGTATGTACCTTAATAATAGTGTCTAGTCCGTTTATTTGGCGCACGGTCGGTAAACTCACTCGTACCAACAAACCCATCATTGCTGTAACGCTGCCATCATCATCCGTATCATTTATTATGCTCTTTATTGTCCTTTTTCTCTGTGCCAGAGGTACTGTAGGTCATCGCCCTATTAACCCGTCATTCGTTTATTTTTCTACCGACCCACTGATTAATTCATTAACCTTAAATTCAATCTATAGTGTTGCTCATGCTTATAAACAATTCGGTAATGAAAAATATGCGTCAAAACTTTATGGCACTATGGCCACAGAACAAGTGATTAAACTTGTTCGCCAGGAGACTGGCTTAAATACACAAGTTTTTAATAATAATGCGCAACCTTCTTTTAGTGCTAGAGCACCGGTTTACCAAGGAAAACCTAAAAATTTAGTGATAATTTTAGAAGAGAGTTTAGGCGCACAATTTTTTTCTTCATTAGGAGGGTTACCACTTACGCCTGAAATTGATAAATTAAATACTGAAGGCTGGGCGTTCAAAAATTTATATGCTACCGGTACACGGTCTGTAAGGGGCATTGAAGCGGTTATTACTGGGTTCACACCAACGCCAGCTCGAGCAGTAGTCAAGCTTGATAAATCTCAGCATGGCTTCTTCACCATCGCAAGTTTACTTGAGAGAAATAATTACACTACACAATTTATTTATGGTGGTGAAAGCCATTTTGATAATATGAAAGGTTTCTTTTTAGGCAATGGCTTTAGCGATATTGTTGATTTTAACAAAATACAAAACCCTCAGTTTGTCGGTTCGTGGGGAGCCAGTGATGAAGACTTGTTTAATCAAGCTGATATCGAATTAAGCAAATTACACAAAGGTGATAAACCTTTTCTAAGTTTTATTTTTTCATCCAGCAATCATGATCCTTTTGAAATACCCTCAGGTAAAATAACGCCACTAGCATATTCAACAGCGCAATTAGCTCAGTACGATTCAAAAGAACTATTGCGCCATCAGGCGATCCAATATGCAGACTATGCTCTGGGTAAGTTTATCGACCAAGCAAAAAAACAACCCTATTGGCAAGACACTATATTTATTATTGTTGCTGACCATGATGCTAGAGCGTTAGGAAACGACCTTGTTCCTATTAAAAATTTCCATATTCCAGGCGTTATTCTTAATTCAGGCAATAAACATTTATCTGATGAAAGAATTGTAAGTCAAATCGACCTTGCTGTCCTTAATGGGCGTAACTAACGATTCCCCTATGATTGGCCGTGATTTAAATAATACCCAGGTCAAAGGAAGGGCAATGATGCAATATGCCGATAACTTTGCCTATATGACCGATGAGGATGTCACAATACTGCAACCACAAAAGCCACCAGTAAATTTTGACTATTCTTTAAAGAAAAAGAAACTAGAACCTAAAGCAATTAACGCGAAACTTGCTGAGATCGCTTTAGCCCATGCTTTATGGGGAAGTTTAGCCTATGAAAATCAGTGGTATTCCAGTAAAACTGAGTAAAATACTGAATAAAAGACTGAGTAATCGAAACTTAAGTTATTATTTTTAATAACTTATTAATGATATCACTGACATATTTTCGCCAGCATTCCATTCGTGAGCTTTATTAAGTCGGCGGGGCTCAATTCTATTTCTAATCCTCGCCGGCCTGCACTGACATAGATAGAGGCGTAATGGTTAGCTGAGGCGTCAACAATTGTTCTCAGTGCTTTTTTTTGCCCAAGTGGGCTTACTCCTCCAAGAACATACCCCGTTGAACGTTCAACATCAGACTTATCAGCCATATTAGCTTTTTTAGCTCCAACAGCTTTTGCAATAAGCTTCATACTAAGCATAGCGGAAACCGGAATAATACCTACGGCTAAGGTTTTATCATCTAGCATTACCACTAAAGTTTTGAATATTCGTTGTTCGATGACACCTAATTTTTCGGCTGCTTCGAGTCCATAGGACTCCGTGGTTTCATCATGAGAATACTCATGTATTTTATGTGAAACTTTATTTTTTTTAGCTACATTGATTCCTGGTGTCATTTCAATACCCTAAGTGAGTAGCCTAAAGAAATCGCTGATAATTGTTGGCTAATATATTATTATAAAAACAATGTTCGAACTTAAAGACTTCTTTAAAGCGACTCTTTATGTTCATGCTGACAGTTCCAGCATATCTCAAAGGAAGCATCATTTGTTTCAGCGCAGCTTTTACATAGCCAGTCTTCGCCTTTGTTAGCCTGCTGATATGACATTAATATCGTCGTTGCACGTTCAAAATCAGCCTCATTAACAAGCCAGACTTCTGGCCAAGCATCAAAAGCTGATATTTCACCTACGGCTCCTTGAGCAAATTCATTTTTAATAAAGCAACTTATTTGTTGTGCTTCAATAAGGTTTTTAACATTGTTAACCATAAAATGGTTTTCGTGAGCATAAAGCAGTTTCATAATTTCGCCTTAGTGATAGCTATTAATAGTTAGAGGGGTAGTTAGCTAAAATATTAACCAAAAAACTCACTATTAATTTGTCAATAACAATGAATTTACGCAAGTACGTGTTGACTAATATGCTGATTAAATTGGATAAGATCGAATGAACCTTTAATCTCAAATTTAGCCATACCGAGTTCACTGACATAGACTTCTATTTCACAATCCAAATCTAATGTGCCCGAAGACTCAACTGAAAAAGCCTGTATTTTGCTATAAGGCAAAGAAGTATAGTCGACCTTTGAACCGGTAATTCCCTGAACGTTGGCGGCAATAATGCGCTTATTCGTGAATACCACTTGGTCTCTAATACTCTTAAAGGCCGCAAAAATTGACTCCCCCTCAATCATAAACTTGTGAAAGTCTTCTCTCGCATCTTGGATTTCTATTGGTTTTAATTTGAACACCGAAGAGTTTTTAAAATCTATCATAGTTAATCCTTATGTAAATAATTTTCGAATACCGTAATAAACAGCATAGCTTTGCAGTATTGGCAAACGTTATCTTTATCTCAAACTTCATAGTTTTCCACAATGATGTTAAGCCATAGCTGTATAGTTGGGGTGTGCTTGTACCCTATTGATCCACATTTGAATAGCAGGATATTCAAGCAGATTAAAACCACCCTCTTCTGCTACGTGTGTATATCCATAAAGTGAAATATCAGCGGTAGTCAATGTGCTCCCGACAAGATAAGGTGTCATTTTCAATTGCTTCTCCATAATTCTTAGTGCTTTATGACCCCCTTCTTGTTTGGATTGATATTCCGCTTTACGGTTATCAGGTAAACCAAGATATTTAGCAATAAACCTAGCAACAGCAATAAATGGCTCATGGCTATATTGTTCAAAAAATTGCCACTGCTGTACCTTTGCATTTTCAAATCTACCTTTAGGTAACAGTGATGAACCTGAGGCAAGGTAGTTCAAAATAGCGTTAGATTCTGATAAAAAACGTCCGTCATCGAGCTCAAGTAACGGGATTTTTCCTGTTGGGTTCTTTTTCAAAAATGAAGTTGTGCCACTCTCGCCTGCAAGTATATTAATATTAATCCACTCATGCTCTATCTTTAAAATTGAGGTGACAAGCTTAATTTTATAACAATTACCTGACTGAATATCCGCATATATTTTCACTACATTATCCTTGAGCATGCCACGTTGCAATAATTGCTCGAACAATTATTATCGACAATATAAATAATAGCTTGTGTAATTAAACAGCGTAATATTTTACTGACTAGCTATGCCGATTACTCGTCCAACAACCAACCTTGCTCTACCGCATTATCAATTTGCTGACAAACATATAACCATAACTGAGGAGCGAGTCCTTCAAGAAAACTATTACGTTTTAGTACCTGTGATTTGTTAACCTTATGCTTAACCCAACTGCCACCCTCATTCTTTATATTTTGTAAAAAGGGTAAAACGCTGTCTATGGCTTTAGCAAATCGAGCATCAACAGTTTCAGCTTTTTCGAACTCTAACCATAAGGCATTAAAAGCTTGAAACTGTTTTTCCGGTAATAAACCAAAAATACGGGTTGCTGCAGCAATTTCTTTTTCTTGTTGCTCTGCTAGTGCTTGTTTATCGGAAAAAGCAAACATATCCCCTGCATCTATCTCGACAATATCGTGAATAAGTAACATACTCATCACTCGTGCTATATTGACTTTTTCTACCGCATATTCTTGAAGTATTTCAGCCGTTAATGAAATATGCCAACTGTGCTCTGCACTGTTCTCAAATCTATTTTTATCAGACTTGACCAGCGCTTGTCGATAAATTCCTTTGAGCCTATCTAATTCAATAATAAAATCTAATTGTTTATTGAGTTCTTCCATTGTTTTTCCAAAATGATAAGGTAAATGAAGCATAATTTGACGACAGTTCACCGCCAATAGCATAAAAGATCGTGCTTAGTGGAGATCAACAAATCATCAAATAATGGCGAGGTGGGAGTGAGCAACTAAGTGGCGTTTAAAACCAAACATTTCGATTGATTAATGATCACAAGTGAGAAGACAATTTCTGTTGCTCCACCAATAAATGCGCCAATGGTAAAATTAGCACCTAACAATATACATAGCATACCTGAAAATATCAGCACGCTTCCTAAAAGCCAATATATTTTTAAGCCATACAGCGTATTAAACACTAAATAACGCACACCAATGATCATCAGCATGATTGGATAAAACCATTCAACTTGCAGCTTTGCTACATAGAAAGCCAAAAACAAACCGACAAATAAGATAATCGTACTTTCTAATGCCAGTTTGCCAAGCGGATTTTCAGGATGGTGATTGCCAGGACGTTTAAAGTATTTTGACAATAGCATCGCCAACGGATGGATAAACATACCGCCAAAGAACAATGCTAGCATACTCAATTGATTCGAATGCACTAATGCAACTAAACCTGCAGCACACCAAATTAAACCAGAAACTAACACTCCGACTCCACCACCAAAATATGAAAAGCTCATATTTTCCTGTGCTGCTTCAAACTTCATCTAAACTCCTTAACTTTGCAATGCATGTCCTATTAACGGCTATTCACTGACAATAATATCCTTAACAAAAACATTGAGCAAAACCCTACAGCTTGCACTTAGTGTTTGAACATTTTTTGTTAGCTAAAATAGATAGTTAAAGCACAAAAATTCGATTAACCAGTAAAATATAACATTGGCCACTTTTAAAATATAACCGCTAGATTTTTAGCTCAAGTAAAAAAACACTTTAAATTAAGTAAAAAATACCAAATATTAATTCGGCATTTATCTAGAGTTGATGAAGAGATTCGGTTTAACTTTTACTTCTGTAATGAACCATCAGTGAACCCGAAACATTGCCAATAGAGAGCTCTTTAACCAGTTCATAATCAACTTCCTTAAAAAATTGTTGATATTTCTTTGTTGTCGCATAAACAGCAACCCCCTCACTTGCAGAGTGCTCTTCTAATATTGTATTGACGGCTGCCATAAGGTAATGACCAAAGCCATGATGTTGATGTAAAGGATGAATCGCAATAAAGGCAAGCATATGAAATTTCTTCATTGGTACAGCAGCAAGTACTGTTTTTTCTTTTTCAATCATCTGTTTGGTACTAAAGTAGCCAGCACCTAACATCATCTTTAAACGCCAGTGCCAAAATCGCTCTGAACTAACACTTTCATCTGGGCTATTTAAACAAGCAACACCTACCATTGCCTCCCCCAAGTATAAGCCAACCATAGGTTGTTTAGCATGCCAAAAAGCACTTAACTCTTCTCGAATGGCTGCACGCAACTTTTGTTCGTAATCATTGTTTTCATTGGCAAATATTTCTAAAAAAACAGGATCGTCATGATAAGCTTGATACAGTAAAGAGGCAGCGAGTTTTAAATCTTCGCCTGACAAATAAGCGGCTTTTATATCAAGATTTTTTTTATCACGTATTACTTCTGACATACCTTGTCATCCTTGCGTTTATTATTTTTATCTCATCACCATAGCAGTAAAAAACGAATAAGGTCAAACAAAACTCCAACGCTTTCAAGCTATTTTATTAAGACAAATATTTAATAATAAACCGTCTATAGTAGGTGCCGTTATAGTAAAAACATAGGGTTTAGTTATAAAGGTAGCACTAGCGGTTACCTTTAACTATTAGCAATAACGATTAACCTGAAATGTTGCGTCTATAATCTGCACCATTACCCGTTTCTAATAAAACACCATCAACAAAATGTAAATATGTACACTCGTCCTTAGTGGTTAAGTCATCTTTGTGAACGCGATGAGTACGATAAAAGAGCACCTGTATTTCTTTACCGTCTATTTGATATTTTTCATTGAAGTCGCCAAGCCCTAGCTTTTGCTTAACATCACTATAGCTGGCATTTAATTGAATCTTGTCAATTTTCTTACGGTTTTCATATTCACGATCGCCAAACGAAGTTGACATTGAATGCCCTTCATCACCGCCACCAACAGCAATAACACATCCCGTTAATGATAAAGTTAAAGGTGCTGCGATAAGTAATGCTATAATTGATTTTTTCATAAGTTTCCCTGATTAATATTTTATGTGTAAATATTTTATATAATTTAAACAACGTTATTGGTCTACAACTTACTTAATAGCAAGGGATAAACCAACTTGGCAACATATTGATATATATATAAATAAAATAAAAACCAGGTAAACACAGCGAACATATTTTGTGATATTCGCTAAAACATAGCCTCTTTGACAAGTAATTATAAATTTATGACCATAACTGACGAAATAACAATCATCGCTAATCAATTAGCTAATCAAGGTAAAAAGCCAACGGTAGCCTTGCTTAAAACCAAGCTAAAAAGACCAGTTCCACTGCCAACCCTTATATCAATATTAAGAAATTGGACCCATGACCCTAAACTGATCACATTAACCGGTGAAACTGAGAAGCATGTTGAAAAAAATCAAACGCTAGCCTTGAATTCTCCAGAAATAGAGATGGTGATAGCTAAAGCAATAGCAACGGCATTAGCGCCAATAGAAACTGAATTAGCAGAGCTAAAAGCCCAGATCATTAGCCTAAAAAAAATATAAGTTAAGGAATCCTAGGGCTGAGCATATTAATAAAGCTAACCAATGAGTCGGCCACTTTCTTATGCGCTTTAGCACCTACTTTTTCGACCCAGATCTCCCCGTTGTCATTGTTGACACTTAAAATCATATTATCGTCGTCGGTCAAGGCAAAAAATAAAGTTAATGGTTGCTTTAATTTCTGCTTCATTAATATATGCCCTATCACATTCTCTTGTAAACGTTGGAAGTCATCTTTGCTCCAAGCAAAAAGTAGTGATAAAGCGCCTTCCTCACAGCTTGCATCTAAGGTGTCGCTGTACAAACTGGTGAAATAGGTTTTAAAATCCGCGTGTATTGTTATTTCTAACGCTTTTTCAACATTATCAAAGTTAATCGGGTCGCTTATTTCACAAGGCTGCCAATATTGATGATTTTCATCATAATCATCTGATAAACATGGAGAAGGCCATTGTTCGTCTTTTTCTATAAGCGGTAAATGCTGGTAACGTTCTTGGTATTGTGATAAATATTTTTGTGAAAATAATGATAAAGATTGCATTAACTCGCATGGTGATGATTTCATCTGTTAAAAAGATCCTTTAAAATGTAACGACAAATAGCCAATAGACTAAACTAGCCATTGTATGACAAATTATAAAAACGCAAAAGTATTAAGCCAATTAACACTTGGAAAAGCCACTAATTATTGCAGTGAATATAACCCAGAACTCTTGCAAGCGGTACCTCGAACTTTAAATAGAGACAGTTTAGCTATTCACGCTGAAAGCTTACCCTTTATTGGCGAAGATGTCTGGTATGCCTATGAACTTTCGTGGCTCAATAGCACAGGTAAACCCGTTGTTGCTGTTGCAGAATTTCGTTTTCCTTGCACCAGCACTAACATAGTTGAGTCTAAGTCATTTAAATTGTATTTAAATAGCTTTAATCAGAGTCGGTTTTCATCTTGGCAAGCGGTTGAAGATTGCTTAATTAAAGATCTATCCAATACCGCTGAAGGCAAAGCAGGCGTAAAGCTATTTCCTGTTGATAATTGCCCTGCACTGGAAATAAATCATCAAATTTTTTCTGAAAACACCCTATGTATAGATGATGTTGAACTTGATATTGATAACTATCAACTTGATCCAACGCTGCTCAACAATGCAAATATTGCAGGGGAAACGGTCAAGAATGAATCTTTAGTCAGCCATTTATTAAAATCTAACTGTTTAATTACTAACCAACCCGATTGGGCAAGCATTTATATTCACTACAGTGGTCAAAAAATTTCACCGAGCGCTTTGCTAGCTTACTTAATATCATTTAGGCAACATAATGAATTTCACGAACAATGTGTTGAAAGAATATATTGTGATTTAAAGAAATATTGTCAAGTGACTGAGTTGACTGTTTTTGCGCGCTACACGAGACGAGGCGGGTTAGACATAAACCCATTTCGATCGACCTCTACCTTACATGCACCAACAGGAAGAACACTAAGACAATAAACATTATTTGAGTTAAATTAATTATAAATCATTATCAATGCTGACTTTTTAGCATCTTAGGTTTACTATTAAGTCATATAATTTAAAAGTGTGTTCATTTTTATATGAACTATATTTAGCTATACTCAATGCAAATTTATCAAGTCCATTAGCCGATAAAGTACTTTACGGAAGACAGTTTTTTATGAGCAACAACCCAGCCGCCAACAAAGAAATAACATTACTGAAGAAAAAACTCGAACTCGCCATTACTTCACGTGCCGACGTAGAAAAAGATCTAAATTCACAGTCTTCACTGTTAATAAACTTTATTGAAAAGCTTTCTCTTGTATGCAAAGGCATGGATATTACGTTAGATAATAAGTTGGCTAAGTTACGACTTTTACTCAAACAGTCGGCGCCACTTGCTGACATTCAAGCACACATAGCCGAAACTTCACTTTTACTACAACAGCAATCTCAAATAAACATTTCAAATCTTAACCAATTGCACGAAAGATTCCATATCGCTGGTTTAGCTTTGCAAAAAATCAATGGTTTACCTGCTGACTTACGACGTAAGTTACGTAGTTTAATCACGGAGTCAAAAGATCCCAAAGATGCTGTTATACAATATGTTCCCTTGTTAAGTCAGTTATTAACCTTTTACGATGACGCCTTAGCAGCAAAATTTATTGACGCTGCTCCTGTGGGGGGATTATTAGGACAACAGAACTTAACAACAAAAACGGTTGAAGTTAATAACGATGCCGAGCTGAAATACATCGCTCGTTTTGAAACAATTATTGCCGACTTAGTTGTCTCAGATAAACATGCAAAAGATATTGCTGTGATTAAGTCTCAGCTCAATGAAGGCATATCAAACAACAACTTACTGGACAATTTATTGGCCGTATTTGATGTGATCATTGAAGATTTAAACGAAGAAAGAAATACTGCAAAAGTATTTCTTTCAACATTAAGCGAAACCTTAACAACGGTGCAGTTCGCAGTAAAAACAACACTAAACAGTTGCAAAGAATCTCAATCACAACATGGTTTATTAAATGAACAGTTGCAAAAACAGATTGTAGATATGGCTAATGGTTTAGATAAAGCCACGTCTTTAGCGGATATTAAAGTTGATATTAATGCTAAGTTAAAACTTATAGCCAGTACACTTGTAAAGAAAACAACCTTTGAACGTGAACAACAAGATGCTTTACACGGTCAATTATCGTCCATGACTGAAAAGGTCGAATTATTAGAAAGACAAAGCCGAAACTTTGAAAAACGCATTCAAGAACAACAAGCCAGAAGCTTACAAGACGCCTTAACTAAGCTCAACAATCGCGCCGCATTTGATGAATACTTCGCTAGAGAAATGGTGCGTTTTCATAATAAAAATTTCGACTTGGCTATTGTGGTTATGGACCTTGATAACTTTAAGCGTATTAATGATACCTACGGCCACACTGCTGGCGATAAAACCTTACAAGTCATTTCTAGTACCTTAAAAAAACACATAGGTAGTGACGCATTTATTGCACGTTATGGCGGTGAAGAGTTTGTACTCGTATTCTCTGGTACCAATCAAGAAAACTTAATTGATAAACTTAACCGACTGCGCTTACAAGTCGCAAAATTACCCTTTAAATTTAAAAGTAATAAAGTGACCATCACCATTTCTATTGGTGTTACACATATCAAACAAGATGATAATGTCCATATGGCTTTTGAACGAGCAGATGGTGCACTTTATCAAGCCAAAGAGAAGGGCAAAAACAACGTTGTTTACCTATAAATATCGTCTAAAAATTCCGTTTATTCCTGCAATTACCCATAAAAAGCTAATAACCTTGGCACGTTTCAAGTTATTAGCTTTACATTTTTCTGAAGGAGCTCAATGATGAATACGCAAATAAATCCTGTTGGCAATATGAACCTGCTCTCGCAATCAGAAATAGAGCAACTTCAAAAATCAGCGAACAGTAAAACTTATCAAGTCTATCGAAATTGTTCACTCGCCGTATTAAATGCCGGCAGCCATACCGATGATGCCGAACAAATATATCAAAAATTTCAAGATTTTGAGATACAAGTTCTACGCCGTGAACGTGGGGTAAAATTAGCTTTAACAAACCCACCCGGTGATGCCTTCGTTGATGGTAAAATAATAAAAGGTATACAAGAGCTGTTATCAGCGGTGTTACGCGATATTCTTTTTACCCATAATCGATACCAATCCGATGCTAAACATACTCAGCAAATAACAGATCTCACGTTTGATATTTTACGAAATGCGAATGTTATTATCCCTGAAAGCGATCCTAATCTGGTTACTTGTTGGGGTGGTCATTCTATAAACGATAATGAGTACAAGTACACTAAGGAAGTGGGTTATCAATTAGGCCTGCGAGGCTTTAATATCTGTACAGGCTGTGGCCCAGGTGCAATGAAAGGTCCAATGAAAGGAGCAACTATAGCTCATGCAAAACAGCGTAATAAAGACGGTCGTTATATTGGTTTAACAGAACCAAGTATTATTGCGGCTGAGCCACCTAATCCTATCGTTAATGAATTAGTTATCATGCCTGATATCGAAAAACGCTTAGAAGCGTTTGTTCGAATGTCACATGGTATTGTTATTTTCCCTGGGGGCGCAGGAACCGCCGAAGAATTGCTTTATATTTTAGGTATTATGCTTAATAGCAAAAATGAAGCTCAAAAATTACCTATTATTTTGACTGGGCCTAAAGAGAGCGCAGAATACTTTATTCAAATTGATCGCTTTATTGGCGCAACTTTAGGTGAAAAAGCACAAAATCTTTATGAAATTATTGTTGATGACCCAATTGCAGTGGCTAAAGCCATGCGTCATAAATTAAATGAAGTCATCACTTATCGCAAAAAAACGGGTGATGCTTTCCATTTTAACTGGTCTTTAGTGATTGAGCCCGACTTTCAACAGCCATTTGAACCTACGCACGAGAACATTGCTAACCTGCCAATTAACTATGATTTAGACAAAGCGACATTAGCAGCAAACTTACGCCGTATTTTTTCTGCTATAGTAGCGGGTAACGTAAAATCGCAGGGTATTAAAGCGATCAGAGAGAATGGTCCCTTTGAAATATCTGGCGATAAAAAAATAATGAAACTAATGGATAATTTACTGGCGTCATTTGTTGAGCAACAGCGAATGAAACTACCTGGCAGTAAATATATACCATGCTATAAAGTAATTTAAGGGTAAATGAATGTCCGCACATCTTGTATTAATTGATGCGTTGAATTTAATTAGGAGAATATACGCAGTACAAGAGCGTCCTTTTCTTTTTAATAACGAGCTTGCAGAAAACACCAAACAACAAGTCCTGTTTAATACCCAGATCGCTTGCGGACAAGCGTTAACAAAAATACTTGCACATCTACAACCTAGTCATGTTTTAGCGGTATTTGATAGTGAAAAGCCTTGTTGGCGTTACGAACTATTCCCTGATTATAAGAAAGGCAGAAAAAAAATGGCAGCGCATTTGGCTGCCAGCCTTCCTGATATTCAAGATGAGTTAATGAAGCAACAAGTCGATTCATTAATACCAGAAGAAGATGAAGCTGACGATATCATTGCAACATTGGCAGTAAAAATGGCATTAAAAGATCAAAATGTCACGATCGTTTCGACAGATAAAGGCTTTCTCTCATTACTGGGTCCACATATCGGCGTTTATGATCACTTTAATCGTCGCCATCTTGATACTAACTTTGTACTAAGTAAATTCAATGTTAAGCCACAACAGCTTATGGATTTATGGACATTAACCGGTGACAATACCAATAAGATTCCAGGGGTTGCGGGGATTGGACAAGTCACTGCTGCACAGTTATTAAATCAGTATGGCTCATTAAAAAGTATACTTGAAGCAACTGATATTAAAGCAACATTAGCCAATAAGCTTGCTGAACATAAAGAACAAATTGCACTCAGCCAAGAGCTTATTACGCTCAAAAAAGACATACCACTGGGCTTTAATTTGAAAGATATTCGCCTTTATTCTTAGGGGGGTGAACAAAATATTTGTATTAAACTTTGTATAAATTAACTAAAATAATTAGCGGTTGTTAAGCTTCATCTTTCAATATTGATCAACAATTTAACGGAAATTTTAATAAATGAATAAGAAAGTCATCTCTCGTATCTTAATCGCATTAGCCATTTACGGTGTTTTTGTTGCCCTAGTGGTAAACTTTTATGATGACAGTCCATCTGATATGGAATGGGGTGATCGCGAATCATATAACAAGCAATACATAGGTAAATTAACCTTAGAAAAGTTTAATTTCGACCAAGCGATAGAAGAATTAGGCAGCCCAGATATAACAGAGGCGAAAAAAGTTAATGAAAACAGTTTTCAAGTGACATTTTATCGTACTCAACACGTTAAATCGGATGGATTTACTACCCAAGACGAATGTACCGCACTTTTATTTAAAAATGGCTCACTTATCGCTATTGGCAACACAGCTTACGAACAGTTTCAGCAACTATAAACTAACGCTGAAAGCAGCTTTAATAAAACAAAAGTCTAATAACGTTTTAATAAACGATCCTTTATACTAACAACTATAAAACACAATCAGGTAAAACCAAACGATGTAGGGTGCCTGAAAGGTTTTATCCTAGATTACATAAGTACCGCGTGCTATAACAGCACCCGTTTCCTAATTTGACAAACTCTTTTGAAAGGCAGAAAAATGGCTACACAAACCATAACAGTGATCCCCGGCGATGGCATTGGTCCCGATATTATCGATGCTACAATTAAAATACTAGACAAAGCCGGATGTGATTTTGCATATGAATATGCTGACGCCGGTCTTACTGCTCTTGAAAATCATGGTGACTTGATCCCAGAAAGTACCTTAGCGCTTATTCAAAAAAATAAAATCGCCCTTAAAGGTCCACTTACCACGCCAGTTGGCGAAGGCTTTACTTCGATCAATGTTACTTTGCGTAAGCATTTCCAACTCTACGCAAATGTTCGTCCTGTAATATCGTTTAAAGGCACTAAAGCCCGCTACGAAGACATAAACATCATAACGGTACGTGAAAACACCGAAGGTATGTATTCAGGCTTAGGACAAATATTGTCTGATGATGGCGAAGTTGCTGAAGCAAAAAGTTTAATTACCCGTGAAGGTGCTGAACGCATTCTTACTTTTGCCTATGAAACGGCTATCAAAGAAGGTAGAAAAAAAGTAACAGCTGTTCATAAAGCGAATATTTTAAAATCAACTTCTGGCTTGTTTTTAAAAGTTGCACGTGAGGTTGCTGCCCGCTATCCACAAATAGAATCGACAGAAATGATCGTTGATAATTGTTGTATGCAATTAGTGATGAACCCAGAGCAATTCGATGTCATTGTCACAACCAACTTATTTGGTGATATTTTATCTGACTTGTGTGCAGGATTAGTTGGTGGCTTAGGTATGGCTCCTGGCGCTAACATTGGTGGCGACTGCGCTATTTTTGAAGCCGTGCATGGTAGTGCACCAGATATTGCAGGCAAAAACTTAGCTAACCCTACCTCAGTGATATTAGCCGCTATTCAAATGCTTGAATATTTAAACATGGGTGATAAAGCCAGTAAGATCCGTAATGCAATTACAGATGTTATTGCTACAGGTGATAGAACGACTCGCGATTTAGGCGGCACTCACGGCACCACTGATTTTACCCAAGCGGTATTAGAACGCTTATAAACCTAACGGGTTAGAAGTTGTTATAAAGACCTGCTTGTAACAGACATTAAAAAACCGACATTACGTCGGTTTTTTAATGCAAGAAGAGTCGTACTATTCTTCTTTCATTGGCGGTGGAGATAATAATCTTGCATGAACAGTTATTTCTTCACGGTCATAATAAAGATGCTTAGCGTAGAGTTCATACTTCACTTTATGCTCACTAAAAGCATCTTTAAGTATTTGTAAGTCGTTAGTGACTTCCTGATAACGGCCTTTCATTGGCAACTTTAAATTAAATATAGCTTCTTTACAGTAACCTTTTAATAACCACTCAGCCATTAGCTTAGCAACGCGCTGAGGTTTTTCGATCATGTCACATACTAACCAATGAACATTTTGCTTCATCGGTACATATTTAAAACCGTCCATCATACGATGCTTAACTTGCCCTGTATCCATTAATGACTCAGCCATAGCGCCATTATCAATAGCTGTCACCATCATACCACGACGTACTAATTGATATGTCCAACCACCAGGAGCAGCGCCTAAATCAACGGCTTTAAGACCTGATGTTAAACGTTCGTCCCACTCATCGCGAGGTACAAAGTGTAGAAAAGCTTCATCTAATTTTAATGTTGAACGGCTCGGTGAAGCGCTTGGAAACTTCAACCTTGGAATACCCATAGTATAAACAGAGCTATTATCGGCTAATGAAAAACCAAAAATAGCTTCTTTACCACTTAGAAAAAGACCATGTAAGATAGCGCCATCGTTATCACCTTTTTCCATAAGAATTTTATTCTTACGTAATGCCTGGCGAAGCGGTACAGACAGCTTACGACAGAATTTTGAAAGTTCTTTACCTTCGTTTGTGTCGAGCATTTCCATCCGTAAATCAGCATATTGCCATTCGGTACCTAAAACTTCGGTAATAGCTTCAACACGATTGTAATCAGGTAAATCAATTTTATCTGTTACGGTAACAAACCAATCACGAGCGAATATCAGACGGCGCAATGGGATTTTTTCCATTAAAACTTCACCGTCTTGAGGATTGTTTAAATGAAAATAGACTAAACCTTCGTTTTTAGTGAGCTGTAAATAGCCAAACACTTCATTCCACGCGGCTTTTTCTTGGATTTCTGCACCACACTCTTTTTCAAAGCCTGGGCGACAATATAATATAATAGAGGTCATAACTAATTTACCTACAAACGATCTTGGTCTGTGTTTAAAGTACACAGAGTACTATTAATTCCCGCCCAGCTGATACACAACCAACCCAGCGCAAATGATATACCACCAAAGGGAACTATTTTTCCAATAACAGTAAAATCAAAAAATGTTTTTATATACAAAACACCACTAAAAAATAAAATCCCGGCTATAAAAAAGCTTGCTGATAAATATAAAAGATTAATTACTTTAGCGCCATGACGCTTACTCATTAGAACTTGTAACCAAATGGCCACGGTAAGTAGTGCTATAGTATGAAAAAATTGATATTGCAATGCATTGGCAAGGCGTGATTGTACTTCATTTGGCAAATTTGCCCCAGCATGAGCAAACCAAGCGCCGAATAATACAGAAAAACAGCCACTGATACCAATAAATATCATAATGGCGGTCAAGTAATTTCTATAAACACAACTATGTTTCATCTGGTTTATGCTCATCAATAAATTTCACCATTTCATTAACCGCCGATTGTATGTGTTGAGCGTGGGTAAAACCTGACTTTATTCGTGGTTTCAAATTATGATCACCATCAGTAAAAAATATACAGTGGCAACGCTCTGAAAATTCATATTGTGCAATTTCTTCTTGGCTACCTAAAGCATCTCGAGTGCCCTGTAAAATTAATATAGGCATTTGTGTTTCTTGCAAAGGTGCCAACCTTAATTTTTCAGGTTTTTTTTGTGGATGAAACGGGTAACCTAAGCACATTACCCCTAAAAACTTAGCTATTTTATCTCCAGCCAATGTCGCAGCGACACGTCCACCCATTGATTTCCCGGCGATAAAAAGGGGTAAATCACTTTCTAACCCATCAATAACGGTGGAAAAACATTCCAGTAATTTTGGCATTCTATCGGGTGGTCTACGATTACCTTGCGCCAAGCGAACATCCATATACGAAAAGTTAAATCTCAATACATTGATATTTTTTTGGTTTAAAGCCAGACTGACTTGTTCCATAAATTCATGACTTTTATCGGCACCCGCACCATGAGCAAAAACAACCAAAGCTTTAGGCTTTGCTACGGTACTGATAATAGTTGAAATATCTGGAGTGAGATTAATCATCTTATTGGTCATTTAATTTTTCTTGGTCTTGGGCAACCGTATCAAGCACCCATTCACGAAATGCTGCAATTTTACCTAAATCAACTTGCCGGTCTCGACACACGACGTAGTAGGCATTTTTACTTTCTAAAACATCTTCAAAGGGACATATAAGCCTACCGGCATCAATATCAGGTTTCGCCAGGAAACTATGCGCTAAGGCGACACCTTGCCCATGCATTGCCGCCTGAACAACCATAGCGGAATGACTGAATATGGGTCCATGATTGACGTTGGTTGCTTTAACGTTTACTTGTTTGAACCATCGTTTCCAGTCACGGCGAGAAGTATCATGCAATAAAGTATGGTTGATCAAATCTTCGACTTTATCGAGTGGCTTTTTACCTTGCAACAATAAAGGTGAACAAACAGGAATAAGGTATTCTTTTTGTAATTGTTCTGCATCAATGTCAGCCCAATGACCGCGGCCAAAATATATCGCTACATCAACATCACCCGTCAATGAATTCTCAGGTTGATCTACCGCTTTAATGCGAACATCAATATCAGGATGTAAAGCATAAAAAGCATTTAATCTTGGCACCAACCACTGAATAGCAAAGCTTGGTTGTGTGCTAACGGTTATCGCTCCTTTCTCACCACGGGCAAACAATCGTTCAGTTGCTTCGTTAATGGCATTAAAGACATCTTTAATATCAAGGTAGTAGGCTTGTCCTTCTTCCGAAAGCAACAAAGCACGATTTTTACGCATAAATAACTTTATGCCTAAAAAATCTTCAAGCGATTTTATTTGATGACTGATTGCCGCCTGAGTGACGAATAATTCTTCAGCAGCGCGAGTAAAACTCAACTGTCTTGCTGATGCCTCGAATGCTCTTAAAGCGTTTAGTGGCGGGAGCCTGTTAGACAAAATTCACCTTTAACCATAACTTTTATGTGTAATAACATTCAAAATAAATGCATAAATAAGCAACAATGATAAATAACTATTATTCATTAGTTTTTCTAATGATAAACATTATAAATTGTCATTTCAAAAGTTACCAGAGTTAACGTAGAATTCATTTCATAGATGAAGGACTTCATCTTTATCCCAAACATATTGGGCTAACTATTGAGTATGATTCCCAACCCATATTCAAGAATTAAGTAAGAAAAGGTCCCAGAACATCTATATGGATATATCGTTTAATTTAAGGGTGACCCTATGAAATTTTTTAATAAAGTAGCAATATTAACAGTAGCAGCAACCATGATGGTAGCACAAGTTCAAGCCATAGAATTGGTAGAAGTAGAAACAGTCGCTGAATTTTCAATAACATTAGCGGCTGAAAAAAGTCTCGCTGATTCAATGAAATTGAGTACCTTTAGTACCATGTTAGCAACAGCTGATATTAATGTGCCAGTAACACAAATAAGCGATAAAGAAGTAAAGTCTACTCGTGACTTTGAAAAGTCGCTATTGATTGCTGAGTAAGCGCTTATCTTAATTATAGGTATACTTTAAAAACTTTTACGGAAGTTTCTCTAGAACTTCTCTCAAGTGGATAATTAAATATTAACCTATAATAGCCCAGCGTAAAGAAACAAAAAAGGATGCCATTAGCATCCTTTTTTAGATCTTATTCACTCAAAACGCATGCGTTAACTTGGAAATATACGATTATTTTGCCAAAGTTTACTAAAGATAGAATCAACAGACATTGATGCAGCTTTTGAAAACTTTTCCGCTAAGGTTTTTTTCATTACGTATCTTAAAGCAATAATTTTGTGCGACTTACTACGAGACTGAAGGAAATCATCACTGGTTTGAATTTCATCAACTAAACCAAGCTCTTTCGCGGTACTGCCAAACCAATGTTCACCGGTTGCGACTTTATCAATATCTAAACTTGGACGACGTTCGCGAACAAAGTCTTTAAATAGCACATGTGTTTCTTCTAACTCTTCAGAAAACTTTTCACGACCTTTATCAGTGTTTTCACCAAACATAGTCACTGTACGTTTGAACTCGCCGGCAGTAAATTGTTCGTAGTCAATATCGTTTTTCTTGAGCAGTTTATGAAAGTTAGGGACTTGCGCAATAACACCGATTGAGCCAACAATTGCAAACGGTGCAGAGATAATATGATTGGCAACACATGCCATCATATAGCCACCACTTGCCGCAACCTTATCAACTGATGCAGTTAACGGGATATTATGCTGACGAAGTCTGTCAAGTTGTGAAGCTGCTAGGCCATAACCGTGAACCATGCCACCACCGCTTTCTAAACGTAAAAACACTTCATCTTCAGGGGTTGCAACCGTTAGTATTGCTGATATCTCTTCACGTAGTGCACTCACTTCTCGTGCGTCAATGCTGCCATTAAAATCAACAACAAAAATCCTAGCTTCAGCTTTAACTATGGAACCTTCATTATCGGCTGATAATTTTGCTGCTTTCTTATCGGCTTTAGCTTTTTCTTTCGCTGCTTTCTTATCTTTCTTATCTTTTTCTTTTAATTCTTCTTTAGATAAGAGGTAATGAATAATATCTTCTTCAACATCGATAAACTCTTCAGATAAGTCGTTAAGCTCTAACTCACCTTTTTTACCGGCGGGTTTCATTGCTGAAGAAGCAATAACCGTGACAATTGCGACAATCGCAATAACTAAGGTGATCGCTTTCGCTAAAAACAACCCGTACTCATACAAAAATTCCAATACATTCTCCTGTTATTAACCTCATATATCTAAGTCGTTTATTGACTTGAAGCTAATATATATAAATTTATCTATTAGCTATATGGGGCATATTGTAAATAAATAAAGTTAATAAGTTAAAAAGGCAAAAAAAAGGCAATAAAAAACCCTCCTAAGAGGGTTTTAGTAGTTATTGCTAAAGTTACTTAACAACAGCTGTGTCTGTTACTTGAATTAATTGTCCCATAGTCGCAAAGAATATGGCTACTTGCGATTGCATCTCTTGTGTTGCTCTAGCACTTAACGCAGCGTCAGGTGAAGCTGGGTAGGCACGGGGATCTAGTATTGAACTGTGGTGTCCATTAACAAATCTCACTGCACCAGAACCTTCAGTTGTTTCACTAACACTTTGCAGACCCAATAAAGCGATTGCAGGTTCAGTGCCACCCATAGGGGTAAACGGAGCTCTGTTAGTCACTGTTTGGTCTGAAAGATTATCAGCACCATCACCAACAACTTCAATTAAATGAGTAGGCGTTTGTGTTGCTGCTAATGTTTGAACATAAGCTATAGGATCACCTGATTCAGTTACCGTTTGTGATGCAAAAGTAAACTGCGCAAAACCAGCATTTAGTGTTGTTTTTTGCTCAATAGATAAACCATCATAGAAAGCAAAATAGAAAGCACTTAGTTCGGTTTGAGTATAATCAGCAGGTAATGTTGCGGCAACTGCTGCAGCAAAACCAGGCGACAACTGTAAGGTTAAATTAGATTTAACTGTACCTTCAAATCTTGGCGAATCTATACCAAAGTTAGCTAACATTAAACCTGGCATAGCTAAAGAAGTACTAGCAATTTTGAATAATCCATCAATTTGTGGATTTAGTTCGGTATTAGCTAAACCAACAGCATTCATTCCATATATACCACCTAATGAATGACCTAAAAGGTGTACTTTACTGCTATCAATTTTAATTGGGTTACCATCGCTGTCAGCACCACCTAAAAAGTTCATGCCTAAACGTAAACCTAATAAATCAGCCGTACTTTGGCGAGTATTATCACGCATGGTTAGCATATTACCTAAGTTAATATAGTGTAATATCGACACTTCATTGGTACTAATTTCATCAGTACCGTCACCGTCTAAATCAAAACCACGGCTACCATGTAACGGCTGATCAATCGCAATAGTTGCGATACCAAATGCCGATAATATACCGGTGATCGGTAACATTTCTTCTTTTATTGAATTAATACCATGCACTAAAATCGCTACAGGCCAACCATTTTCAGGCATTTCTAATGCCGGTAAGCCCATACTTGCACGCACTGGGTTAGCCCAAGCTAAATCAGGGGTAGTCATTTGCACATCTATTGGCATCATCGCGCTTGTTGCTGGAATAGGATTAAACTTAGTTAAATTACGTTCAGTATCAAGAGTAGCTAATGCTGGATTTGCACTTGAGCTTAAATCACGTAAACCAAAATTCATACAAAAACCATCATTTGCATCTAACGCATCAGCAGGGATCGCCGCTGGGTTTGCTGCTGCTAAGCCAGCAAGTGTAGCGCCAGAATCACAACGTGCTCGCCACCAGTCATTAACAGGAGCTAATGGGTTTTCGGCAGAAGGTACAGCTGAGTAATAAGGAAGTGTAATTGAACCACGAATATAGTTTGCTGCTGAATATAATGGGATCAAACTTTCTGGAATTAAACCCGTTAATACGTTTGCCACTGAAATACCGGTATCGGCTACGCCAATTGCTGGAATTCCTTGTTGAGCATTAGCAACCATTTGAGGTACGCCCGCAGCCATCAAAGACTTAACCGTGCTTAACACACGCGTCGTTGATTGTGTTGTCATTGCAGCGGTATAAACAATAGTATCGCTATTAACACCAGCAGCTACTACAGCAGATTCGTAACTGTTGATAACAGCTTGCAAGCCTAGTTGTGAGGCATTACCTAGAGGTAACGTTTTTATATCTTGACGTGCTAATTCATAGGTAGTTGAACCCGCAATAGCTTTACCATTGTTATCACGAAGATTGTTCGTCATTACCATAACATAGGTCGTTTCTGCTTTAAGCGGCTGAGTCGGAATAAATAAAACATTATCGCCAGACTTTTGCGTAACAAAATCTTGCATGAACACAAGTTCACCAACAACTTTACAGGCAAGGCCACGCGCTACAGCAGTACAGTCACTGTCATTCGCATTACCACCCATAATTGTTTCGAAGACTCTTACCGATCCAGGTTCAGAAGCACTACTGGCATCTAAAGAGGTACCTGCTGGGAATTCAATTCCAAGAGGAAAAGGTTGAGAAATAGACCAACCGTCTAGCGCACTAATGGCTACAAAAGGGTCTGAACCATCAGTTGGATCTTCAACAGGAATTTCTAACGTACCGTCAACGGTACCAGAAAAAATCAAGTCATTCGGAATAGAAAGTCCGGCAGCACCCGCACTTGGATTAAATTTAACACGAGCGGTTGCTGTTACGGCACTGCCGTTTTCAACCACTTCATTTTGAACATCTTTAATTGATTCATCATCACATGCCGTTAGTCCAAGAACACTGGCAATAGCAACACTAAGTACGAGCTTTTTCATTTTATCTCCCCACAGACGAGCTTTATATTATTTAGCTTTTTATGCTTTTATTTTTTATTTATCTGTAATTTCGTGAAGCGTAGCTCACAAAACTAACTTGTTCGACCAGTTAAACTTACCGTAAGAACTGCCTAAGTGCTAGCGGTTTCTTCTTTTATTATAACTTTAACTAACATTTTAGCTAAAACTTTTAAATATTACTCGTCAGTCAATAGGTCAAAGTAGTAGAATTACTGCCTTATTTACCTTCAAATAATTTGTATTGATACTATGTTTAATTACCAAATAACAGCAAATTCTTTAGCCAATAAAATAATTTTAGTTACCGGCGCAGGCGATGGTATTGGTCGCCAAGCGGCATTAACCTACGCTGAATTAGGTGCTACGGTTATTTTATTAGGAAAAACAACCGCTAAATTAGAGTCAGTTTACGACGAAATCATCGCACAAGGTTCCGCTGAACCTGCCATTATCCCCCTTGATTTAAAGGGTGCGACCAAACAGCACTACATAGATATGACCGCGACCATTGTTAATCAATTTGGTAAACTTGATGGCGCGTTACTCAATGCCTCAATGCTAGGTGAATTAACACCTTACACGCAGATACATCAACAAATTTGGCAAGATGTAATGCAAGTTAATGTGACGGCTCAGCATCTAATGGCTCAGGCGTTAATCCCTGCATTACTGCTCAGTGATCATGCGTCATTGGTATTTACCACCTCTGGTGTTGGTAATAGTGGTAAAGCTTATTGGGGTGCGTACAGCGTTTCAAAGTTTGCGACAGAAGGGCTAATGCAAGTTATTGCTGACGAATACGAAAATACCACGTTACGTGTTAATGCGATAAACCCGGGCGCAACACGTACTAATATGCGTAACACTGCCTACCCAGCAGAACATGAAAATGATTCAGCAAAACCGGTAGATATAATGCCAGCCTATGTGTATTTAATGACGAGTGATAGTTTGGCTGTTAATGGCCAACGAGTTAACGCGCAAAAAGCAAAATAAAGAGCTAAAAAAAAGGCTGTAAGAATAAACTTACAGCCTTTATATTTTATCAATTAAGAATTATCGTAATTCTCTTCTTAAAATTTTACCTACGTTGCTTTTGGGTAAGTCATCTCGAAACTCAACATACTTCGGCACTTTATAACTAGTTAAGTTGGCGCGACAATGTTTAATCAGATCTTTTTCCGTTAATGTTTTATCCTTAAGCACAACAAATATCTTGACCGCTTCACCTGTTGCGTCATTATCTATGCCAATAGCAGCGACTTCTAATACACCTTCATGCATCATGACCACTTCTTCAATCTCATTAGGATAAACATTGAAGCCTGAAACGATAATCATATCTTTTTTACGGTCAACAATTTTAAAGAAACCTTTATCATCCATAAGAGCTACATCGCCTGTCGCCAGCCAACCTTCTTTTAGAATTTCAGCCGTGTCCGCTTCGCGCTGATAATATCCTTTCATGACTTGTGGACCTTTTACCCACATCTCGCCTGGTTCACCAATCTCAGCATCACTACCATCATCTTTAATGATGCGTATATCTGTTGATGACGCCGGTAAACCAATATTGCCACTATAGCTTTTTTGATCATAAGGACATAATGTTACTAAAGGTGCACACTCAGTTAAGCCATAGCCCTCTAATAAACGTGTGCCTGTGACACGCTCCCATGCTTCACCCACAGAACGCTGCACTGCCATACCGCCGCCAAGCGACATTTTCAACGTACTAAAATCAAGGTCTTTAAAACCAGGAGTATTTAATAAGCCATTGAATAAAGTGTTAACGCCAGTAATTGCGGTAAAAGGATACTTAGCCAGCTCTTTTACAAAACCAGGCATATCACGAGGGTTGGTGATCAATAAGTTGGTACCACCTAACGTTAAAAAGGTCAGGCAGTTAGCTGTTAATGCGAAGATATGATAAAGCGGTAATGCGGTGACCACGAGTTCTTTGCCGTCTTCCATCAAAGGTTTTATTGCGGCTTTTGCTTGTAATAAGTTCGCAATCATATTGCGATGGGTCAGCATAGCCCCTTTTGACACACCTGTTGTACCACCGGTATATTGCAAGAACGCAAGATCTTCACCACAAAGTTCTACTGGCTGGTAAGTTTTGAGCATCCCTTGAGAGACAACTTTATTAAATCTAATGGTGTTTGATAATTTAAAGGCTGGTACCATTTTTTTAACATATTTGACCACACAATTAACTAGCGCACCTTTTACAGTACCCAGTCGGTCGCCTAAAGAAGTAAGAATGACATGCTCAACCGAGGTATTATCAATGACTTTTTCTAAGGTACTAGCAAAGTTTTCAATGATTAACATTGCTTTAGTGCCTGAATCTTTTAATTGATGTTCGAGTTCACGGGCGGTGTATAGCGGGTTAACATTAACCACGGTCAAACCAGCAAGTAAAGCTCCAAACAATGCAATAGGATACTGCAAACAATTAGGTACCATAATGGCAAACTTATCGCCCTTAACTAAACCTAAATCATTTTGTAAATAAGCAGCAAACGCTTTTGATTGTATCTCTAGATCTCGGTAATTGATTTCTGCGCCCATATTAATAAAGGCAGTGCGTTCAGCATAAATATCAACATATTTATTGAACATATCAGATAACGAGGAGTACTTATCTGCATCGATTTCAAATGGGACACCGGGTGGATAACTTTTTTCAAGCCAAATCTTTTGCGTTTGTTGCACTTTGCGACTCCTCTAATAATAGCTTAACTGTAGACGATTATTGGTTTTATTCGATTAATACTTTTATATTTTACGTATTATTTTTTAATCGATATCGTCATTTTACTCTATATGAATGAATTTTTATTTTTTAAAACGGATGTTTGAATTTTCTTTTTACGTGATTACTGGTCTGATGTCTATAAATTTTAGCCACGTTTACCGTTTTCTCTTTATAAACGGTAACATTTAGAAAAAATCAGCCAATAAACTCTAAAATATGTCTACTAGTCTGCTCAGGCTCAGCCATATGAAAATGATGTCCTCCAATTAATTTATAGCTAGTAAAGTTATCAAACAAGGGACCAAATTCTTTCAAACCAGTTTGTACAAAAGACAAACCTTTGTCACCATAAATTAATTGCACAGGAATAGTAATATCTTCAATAAACTGTTTTGCTTGCGCCAACGTTAGCCGATACGGTGATGTATTCCTTAAACGACGGTCAGTTCGCCAAATAAAGCCATTATCATTTTCAATAATCCCCCGTTCAACCAACAACTTTGCTTGTTGAAAGTTTAAATCAGAGACTTGTACTCTAGCCTTAATTGCAGAATCTAAACTGGGGTGAAATTTTTTCTTTTTTGCTGAGGGCGATAGTTGTTGATTGCACGTTAAACGACTTAACAGCCCCTTACGTAAATGCTCGGTCGCTTCCTCGGCTTCACCGCTAATAAAGCCAATTGAATCAAGTAAGGTTAATGACTTAACCTTTTCAGGAAAAGCGGCTGAAAATGCTGATGAAATCATCCCGCCCATTGAATGAGCAACTATATCAACTTTCTGCCAGTGATTTATTTCCCACAGCAATAACAAATCATAAACATAATCGATAAAATGATAATGGGCATCGGCACTTCTGTGAGACGATAAGCCATGCCCAGGCCAATCTATGGCGATAACACGCTTACCTTTAAAGTAAGGTAACATAGGTAAAAAACTAGCCGCGTTATCTAACCAACCATGTAAGCACAAGACTAGCTCGTCGTTTTTGTCACCACAAGCTAGGCCAGTCAGGGTGAGTTCACCTAAGTTAAAACTCACCTCTTCGACGTTATCAGGGATGCGCAAGGTGACTATTTCTTTTTAACAGGCGCTGGTGCTTTCCTTACCACAACTCTTCTTGGGTAATCGGAATAGCGAGGCTGCCAGAAAGAAGGAGACGACCAAAATGGATTATGGATAACGCGCACATCGACTTGCTTTTTTTCTTTCCACAAGTGTATTTTTGTCGCGGTTAGGACCGGATAATTATATTCGTGCTCGCCAATTTTTCCTTCTTCTGAAGCGGCGACAGTGCCTAATGCAGTTATACTGCGACCTTCTTTATAAATAACGGGATCGAGTAGACCTGAAAAATAAACACGAAAACGTCCCAACGTTTCATTACCTTGCTTGGGTATCGCGGATGACTTTAACGGAAAGTGAACAATTTCTAACATACTATTGTTAGCATTATTGGTTACTTTTGCAATAACCCCACCCCAGCGAGCCGCATTTCCTTGTTCAGTGTTAGCATTATCTCGAACAACGACAAAGTCTGTTAATACCGTATTATCAGGTACCTGCAATGCTTCTGGAACTGCTGAACAGCCACTTATAAATATTGCACTTACCCATAAGGGTAGTATTAAGATTATATTACGTTTTTTCATCATATTTACCTTTTCTAGATATATTCGCTAACCAAACAATACCACCAACACCAATACTAAACCATATAACGACCCATAAAAATTCAGGTATGCCAGTGAGTTGTGCTAATGCAGCACCATCGCCAAAGTTTCGTCCATCAACTAAATACCAAGGACTTTTTACACTGTTAAGTAAAATAATTGCCCCTGTTATTTGCAAACTTATCTGTAAGTAACTTAATTTTTTATATTTAAATTTCAATAAAATGAGTGCTAACAAAACACTAATAATCATTAGCGTTAAAATATCTCTCGCCCAAAAGATCAAAGTGGTTAGTAACAATAATGCGATAATGCCACTTAACATTTGTGCTGCCCGTTGGTGCATACTCGCGATAAAGTAAATCCCTATTCCCCATAATGCCGCGCCAGCATAACCCATAAAGCTAATAAAAAAATTCATTCCTCCACGAGTTGTGCATAGCCCTGCCCCGTTAGAAAACAATTGAATTTGTACGATAGTCCCCCCGGTAAAGAGCGCAGCTAGGCCATGGCTGATTTCATGAAAATAACTTTCAAGCCATTTGAAAGGTATTGAAACAATGGGGATTTGGCTAATAATTAATGCGGTAATCAATATTAACCAAAAGTGATATTTTCTCAAAAAGGACGAAGGCTTACTATTCATGGATTATTTTTCATTATGATAAAAGAAGAATATATGACAAAACGCGGCTAGTGTTACTTAGACAAGTAAGTCGATACCAAATACCTGCTGAATATTTTCACGTTGAGCGATATTATCTACTGAAGAATATGCTGCAATTGCGGTTTGGTTTTGCTTTGATGGGCTGTCATAACTTGCTTGGCTATTATTTTTATTGCCGACTTGCTGGTTAGTTTGGCCTGAAAAAGAAATATTACTTGCTGAAACGGTTTGTGATGCACTTGGATTGAGTTGTGCTTGCTGATTTTCAAATTGAGCTTGTTCGACTAAAGCAAGTGCTTGCTCATCGATATCAAAACGTGCAACTTGACTCGCTTGTTGGTCTTGGGCTTGTTGCGTGCTGTCTTTGTTAGTTTTTTCAGCTTGCTCTGTATTTTGCTCAATTTGTTGGACACGAAAGCGATCACGTTGCTCAGCAACCTGATTTTGATTATCAACCGACAACGATGCGCTTGATTGGGGCGTGAACGAACTCGTACTATTTATTTGCATAGTTTAAATTTACCAAAGTTTTGCCAAATTACAAAACTTTTTGTATTTTCACGTAAATAAAATCGATTACCTACCCGGCAGCTTTTTCCATGAAACAGTATCACGTACATAAACCGGTTGAGCGTTTTCAGCACTAACCGCCTTACCTTGGGAAAAGTAATACTGACCAATTTCTAGTAGTTCTTCCGCATTAGGAAAAAGTATCTCTGGTGTTCCCGCATTAATTTTTAAAGGTTCAAGTTCACTTTTATATGCGTCCCAGCCAGTACCTACGCCATAGACCTGTTGATTTTCAGTTAAAGACTGATTTAAATACTCAGCTAATTTTTCAGGTGCTAGTACGGTATCTTGCAGCGCAGCTTCCATAATACCTTGCTCATTTAATCGATAATAGCCGGCATAGACCTCTGACATACGAGCATCGATCGTTGCAATAACCTCTACTTGCTGATGCCGACTGAAAGCTTGTTGAGCCATAGCCTGCAGGGTTGATACCCCAACAACTTTTAAATCAGCAGCAAAAGCTAAGCCTTGTGCGACACCAACGCCAATTCGAACGCCGGTAAAACTTCCCGGCCCTTGTCCGAAAATAAGTCCATCTAATTGTGCTAACGTTATATCGGCTTTTTTAAGTAAGCGGTCAATCATCGGCAGTAACACTAAGCTATGCGATTGTGGTGCTAGCTCAAATTCACTGATCGTTTGGTCGTTAAACGTTAATGCTACCGAACATGCTTCCGTTGAAGCGTCTATTGCCAAAAAATTCAAATTATTCTCTCTAATACTTATCATTATTACTTTTTAAATTAACCATTACTCTGATAGTGAAGTAAGGAATTCACTCGCTTGCTCAATATCTCGACTGCGTTTCATCATAGGTAAACTTTTTAAAAAAACTTCGCCATAAGGACGATTCACCAATCTATCATCACATATTACCATGACACCTTGGTCGGTAACATCTCGAATTAAACGACCAACGCCTTGTTTTAATGCAATAACGGCTTGTGGTAATTGGATTTCAGCAAAAGGATCACCCCCGCGCCGTCGAACATCTTCACAGCGCGCCTGCAACATCGGGTCATCGGGTGAAGCGAAAGGAAGTTTATCTATAATGACACAAGTTAATTTGTCACCTCTAACATCAACTCCTTCCCAAAAACTGGCGGTTGCTAATAAAATCGCTTCTGGGTTATCAATAAAAGCGGCTAACAAAAGTCCTTTACTCATTCGCCCTTGCACTAATAAGGGTGATTCAATCTTTTCCGCTAAAATATCGGCAACTTGGTTTAACATCCGATAGCTAGTGAATAATAAAAAGCAAGCTCCTTTACTTGCTGTTATTAACGGTATCGCTAATTCAGCGAGTGCTAGTGCTCGACTATGGTGCTGAGCAGCAGGTAAATAGCGCGGTACAATTAGCTGTGACTGCGATTGATAATCAAACGGGCTATCAACAAGTAAGGTCGCTGCTTTCGTTTTCGCTATATTTAAACCTAATTGCTGAGAAAAGTGATCAAAGCCACCATTTACCGCCAACGTAGCTGAGGTAAAAACCCAACCCGCTTCAGACTTAGCAATATAATCACTGAATTTGTCAGCGACACTCAATGGTGTTAAATGTAAGACCACATGCCGCCGTGTTGTTTCATACCAAAAGCTCATACCATCGATATCAACGTTTGCCATAATGTCGTATTTCGCGAGTATGTCCACGGCACGATCGTAGCAATTATCAATGGCTTCATTACGAGAAATACATAACTTGATCACTTGATAGAGAAAGTCTAAATCTGTTTTTAGTGCAGCAAAGGCCTGTTGAAACCTTGGCTGGGCATATTTTTCTCGCCAGTTGCCGCGTTCAGGATCATGAAAAAAGAGTAAACGAAATTCTTGCGCCGCTTTTTGGCACTTCTCTGCGGCTCTGCCTAATTGTTTCACATCGGTTAAGGTTGTTTTGTATATTTGAATAACATCAGAACATAAATCGAGAATTTGCTTAGTAGAAAAAGCGTCACCAAAGTATTCACTGGCAATATCAGGTATTTGATGGGCTTCGTCAAAAATCACCACATCTGCTTTGGGAATAAGTTCACCAAATCCAGTGTCTTTTAAGGCCATATCAGCAAAAAACAAATGATGGTTAACAACCAAAATATCCGCATCAATTGCTTTTTTTCGAGCTTGCACTAAGTAACAGTCGTCAAAGTTAGGACAATCTTTTGCCAAGCAATTATCTGTGGTACTGGTAACAAAAGGAAAAATGCCAGAATCTTCAGCGACATCGACTATTTCGCCAATATCACCACTGCGAGTCGACGTTGCCCAGGTACGAATTTTGACAAAATCTGTCAACATTGCCGCATCTAGCTGACCACGCTCTTTTACATAAAGTTCAAGGCGATATATACACAGATAATTGGCCCGCCCTTTTAATAGAGCGATCTGCGTATTGGTTGCCATAGCATTACGAATAAGCGGTATATCTTTATGAAACAACTGTTCTTGTAAGTTTTTAGTGCCGGTAGAAATAATGACTTTTTTTTCAGAGAGTAAAGATGGGATCAAGTAAGCAAAGGTTTTTCCTGTTCCTGTGCCCGCTTCTACAATTAAGCAACTCTTTTGTGAGATGGCGCGTTCAACATCTATCGCCATATCAATTTGCGCCTGCCTAGGAGAATAGCCGTTAAGTACTTTAGCGAGAATACCTGAGGGTGAAAATGCTTGTTCAACTAGGGTCATAGAAAATACTACTGATAAATATTACCACCAGTATAAAGAATAAAAAGCCAGAGAGAAATATACATTCGATTAATGAGCGAGTTGCCCAGTAAAAAACTTAAACAAAAATATCCAAATGAGTGATATCTTCATCGGGTTCATCATGATTTTTCTTCGGGTGAGTCAGTTCATCTTTATGAGTGATCACGTTATCGGTGACATCATGAGTGTTATCCACAATAGTATCGGCAATCACAGCAGACGTTGATTGATGCTTCTTTTTATTTTCCTGATGTTCTTTTTGATCAGAATCTTTTTTAGCTAAAACAACGTAATGCTCATGATTTTCAAGGTGATCCAAATCATCGGTCAGCTCGTTAATTGCAGCTTCTTTAGTGAGTGGTTTCACGCGCAGACGTTCAGGTTTAATCGGCACCGATACAACACGTGTTAATACGGTGGTAAAAATATCCATCAGTTATAGGTCCTTTTATTAAACTCGTTACTTAAGTATCGACTACTTTAGACAATTCTTTATTACCTTATGCGATTATTTTATAAGAAGTGTTTATTTATTACTTGCTCATTATAAAAATAATCAGTACTGTAAAAGCCATTAGAAAATGATCGTCACGAAATAAATTTTTCGTCAGATTATTTAACTCATTTAATGTGTAAAGTGAATGACACTTGCTCGTTAAATAACAAAACAAACTATGAGTATAATATGAATATTAACCTAAGCACATTACATCGCCATCATCACCATATCGATTAGCTGCTCAGGTTTATTCGCTGAGGGGCTGTGACCTTTCGGCGAGTTGTATAACTCAGATTTAACCCCCGAAAGAGTCTATCTCTCTCGGGGGTTTTTCGCATTTTATAGGCCTTGAAATTGTATATACACGTACTAGAATTTTGGCCAACGCTTTATTAAAGGAAATACAAACATGACTACAGAAACTCGCTTACGCATCGCTATGCAAAAATCAGGTCGTTTAAGTGACGACACTCAAGCCTTACTCAAACGTTGTGGTTTAACACTCAATGTTACTGATCGACGTTTGTTAGCACATGTTGCTAATATGCCTATCGATATAATGCGCGTTCGTAGCTCAGATATCCCAGGCTTAGTGATGGACGGGGTTTGTGATTTAGGTATTGTTGGTGACAACACCCTAGAAGAAGCGGCATTAGAACGTGAATTGATGGGGCAAAAGTCTCAATACATTCGAACTTCACAGCTTAATTTTGGTGGTTGTCGTTTATCTATTGCGATGCCTGAAGGCTTTGATTATCAGGGCGTCAAAAGTTTAGACGGTTTACGTTTTGCAACGACTTACCCTCAACTCCTCAATCGTTATGCAAAAGAAAAAGGCATCAATGTTGATTTTTGTTTATTAAAAGGCTCTGTTGAAGTCGCTCCGCGGGTCGGTTTATCTGACGGTATTTGTGATTTAGTTTCAACCGGCGCTACACTAGAAGCCAATGGTTTAGTTGAAGTAGAAGAGATTTTTAAATCTAAAGCATCGCTTATTCAAACAGCGAGTACTTTGTGTAGCGAAAAACAAAGTATTCTTGATACCTTATTGCCACGCATCCAAGGTGTTATGAAAGCAAAAGAAAGCAAATACATTATGTTGCATGCGCCAAAAGATAAAATTGCCGAAGTAAGTGCCTTAATGCCGGGTAAAGAAACGCCAACAATCTTACCTTTAGCGGGTCGCGATGATTTAGTTGCTGTTCATGTTGTTGCTACCGAAACGTTTTTTTGGGAAACAATGGAAAAACTCAATGCACTCGGTTGTAACTCTATATTAGTTATGCCAATTGAAAAAATGATGGGCTAATGCGCGTCATCTTTGGGATTACATCACCACGGCTGTGATCCCAAAAATCTAGGGTACCTTTCACGGTAAGTAAAGTATTAAGGTTAAAAGTAATGATAAATAAAATGATCGATTGGCAAGCATTATCAAAAAGAGAGCAACAAACAGCACTTGCTCGACCCGCGATAAGTGAGAGTGGTTTACTTTCGCAGCAAGTTGAAAACATATTAAATAACGTGAAACGAAATGGTGACAAAGCGCTTTATGAATTAACGGAAAAATTTGATGGTGTAAAACTAACCACATTAACCGTTACTGATGAACAAATAACCGCAGCCAGAGCAGCATTGTCGACTAAAAGATTAAAAGCCATTGAAACGGCTTATGGTCAGATCAGGCGCTTTCACCAAGCACAAATATGTGACGACATAACTGTAGAAACATCCCCAGGCGTTCGTTGTACCTTAAAAACTGAAGCAATCGAAAGTGTTGGTTTATATATTCCGGCAGGCTCTGCACCTTTACCATCGACGGTTCTAATGCTTGGTGTACCTTCACAGTTAGCCCAATGTCCGCGTACTGTTTTAGTTTGCCCTCCCGACATCAATGGTAACCTTGCTAACGAAATTCTAGTGGCCGCAAAATTATGTGAAATTGATGAAATTTACACAGTCGGTGGCGCGCATGGTTGTGCAGCAATGGCTTTTGGCACAGAAACAATAAAACCGGTCAATAAAATATTTGGTCCAGGTAATAAATACGTTACCGAAGCCAAAAAGCAACTTGCTCAACAAGTGAATGGTTTTGCCATTGATATGCCAGCAGGTCCTTCTGAAGTGTTAATTATTGCCGATGCCAATGCAAAAGCAAACTTCGTCGCAGCTGACTTGCTTTCTCAAGCTGAACACGGACCAGATAGCCAAGTTATCTTATTATCTGACAGTGCCGAATTAATTACTAACGTTCAAAATGAGTTACTTAAACAAGTCGCGGTACTTTCTCGTCGAGAAATAGCAGAACAAGCACTTACACAAAGTCGTTTGATTTTAGTAAAAAGTTTGTCGCAAGCGGTTGAGGTTTCAAATATTTATGCTCCTGAACATTTAATTATTCAAACCGATAATGCCCAAGAGTTATTAAAAACATTACGCAACGCAGGTTCAATATTTGTTGGTGAGTACACGCCAGAGTCTGCAGGCGATTACGCCAGCGGTACTAATCATGTATTACCCACTTACGGTTATTCTAAAGTAATTTCTAGTTTATCATTGGCCGATTTTTCTCGACGATTTACTGTACAAGAAATCACTAAACAAGGCTTGTTGAATATTGCCGAATGTATCACTGAGCTCACCGATGCCGAAGGACTAGACGGTCACAAACGAGCAGTAACCATCAGGTTAGAGGAATAATCATGTCAACAATAGCTGATAAACTTGCCCGTGAGGAACTTGTTGATATGGTGCCATACCAATCAGCAAGGCGACTTTATGCAAGTGGAAGTGACACATCGTCTGCGAATAGTAATAAAATTTGGCTTAATGCCAATGAAGCATCAGGTCCAGGGATATATGCTATAGATAGCAATTGCATTAACCGCTACCCTGATTTTCAACCTGACAACTTAATCAATGCTTATAGTGAATATGCCGGATTGTCCCCTGCTAATATTCTTGCTACACGCGGTGCTGATGAAGGTATTGAACTTATCATACGTACCTTTTGTAAAGCCTATCAAGACAGTATTTTAATTTGTCCACCGACATATGGTATGTATGCCATTAGCGCAGAGAATCACGGCGCAAATATAATGCGCGTACCGCTAGTTGATAACCAACTTAATATTGAGGCTATAAAAGCTCAAGTGGGTAAAGTTAAAGTTGTTTTTTTATGCTCACCCGGTAACCCAACGGGTAATGTATTAACTACAGATTCAATTCGAACCGTACTTGATATGTTTGGTGATAGCGCAATTGTGGTTGTTGATGAGGCTTATATTGAATTTAGTCCTGAAAGTAGTACCGCAAGCTGGTTAAAAGACTACCCGCAATTAGTGATTCTTAGAACGTTATCAAAAGCATTTGCCTTAGCGGGTTTACGCTGTGGCTTTACTTTAGCTAATGCTGATATTATCACTATGCTGAGTAAGGTCATCGCCCCTTACCCTATCTCTGCACCAGTAGCAGACATTGCCAGTAAAGCATTAGCAAAATTAGCGCTTGAACAAGTAAGTATCCGTGTTCAAGAAACGGTGATTTTACGTCGCCAATTATTTGATTGGCTGAAAGACCAAGACTGGTGTGCTAAAGTTTTTAACAGTGATGCAAACTTTATTTTATTTCGAGCCGTAGATACTGACACTAAAAACTTTATTTTCGATTGCCTAAAACAACAAGGTATTTTAATTCGCGACCAATCTGCGCAACAACAATTAGCCGATTGTTTACGAATTAGCATAGGTAGCGAACGTGAATTATCGCTCCTAAAACAAACGATTATTAATGCAGTAAAAGAGATATAAAATGCTCAATACAAAAAAACAAAACATACTATTTATCGACAGAGATGGCACTTTAATTGAAGAACCGGTTTCTAATAAGCAAGTAGATACACTTGAGAAATTGGTTTTTGAGCCTGACGTTATTCCAGTGTTATTAGCACTGCAAAAAAAGGGTTTCCGCTTAGTTATGGTGTCAAACCAAGATGGCTTAGGAACGACTAGTTATCCACAAGCCGACTTTGATTTACCTCATAACAAGATGATGGATATTTTTTCCTCACAAGGCGTTATATTTGACGATGTGTTACTTTGTCCGCATTTTGACAATGAGAATTGCAGTTGTCGTAAGCCTAAACTTGGCTTAGTAAGTGATTACTTACAGCAAGGAAAAGTAAACTTCGAAAACTCTTTTGTGATTGGCGATCGTGATACCGATATACAACTTGCTGCTAACATGGGTATTCGCGGCATAAAATATAACAAAGAAAGCTTAAATTGGTTGGCAATTTCAGCACAATTATTGAACCAACAAGAACGTGAAGCTAAAGTTGTTCGTACCACTAAAGAAACCAATATTAACGTTGCGGTTAATTTAGATAAAGTCGGTACGGTAAAAATTAACACCGGATTAGGCTTCTTCGATCACATGCTTGAGCAAATTGCTGCCCATGGTGGTTTTTCATTGGAGGTCAGTGTCGATGGTGATTACCACATTGATGAGCACCACAGCGTTGAAGATACCGCACTGGCACTTGGTCAAGCACTAAGGAAAGCATTGGGCGACAAACGTGGTATCGGTCGTTTTGGCTTTGTGCTGCCGATGGATGAATGTCGAGCTGAATGTTCTATCGATTTATCGGGGCGTCCGTGGCTTGAATTTGATGCTGATTTTACTGATAACCGAGTAGGCAATATGTCGACGCAAATGGTTTCACACTTTTTCCGTTCACTTGCTGACTCTATGGCTATTACCCTGCACCTTTCAACAACCGAAGGTAATTGCCATCACCAAGTAGAGAGTTTATTTAAAGTGTTTGGTCGAGCATTACGTCAAGCCATTACGGTAAGTGGTGATGTGCTACCTAGCACGAAAGGTACCCTGTGATGTCTGTTGAAAAAGCAATGATGAACGTTATTGTTGATACTGGTTGTGCCAATCTTTCTTCGGTTAAGTTTGCTGTAGAACGTTTAGGCTTTCAAGTGACCATCACTGACGATATTACTCTTATTAAAAATGCCGACAAAGTGATACTGCCAGGTGTTGGCACAGCAAAACATGCTATGGCAAACATTCGCGCTAAAGGACTGGTTGAAACCTTGCAAAACTTAACTCAACCCGTGTTGGGCTTTTGTTTAGGTATGCAGTTAATGTGTGACTCGTCAGTAGAAAGTAGCGATGGCAAAAAAGTTGACTGTTTAGGTATTATTCATACCGATATTATACCGCTCAATGCTGAAAATAATAGATTACCGCATATGGGCTGGAACACATTAACATCTGTTGGCGATCACCCGGTATTTAAAGGGATAAATATAGGTGACTACTTTTACTTTGTTCATAGCTTTGCCGCGCCAATAAGTGAATACACCTTAGCAACTTGTCAATATGGCTCTAGCTTCTCCGCGGTGATTGCCAAAGATAATTTTATTGGCTGTCAATTTCATCCTGAGCGTTCAAGTAAATTAGGCAGTAAAATTATTAAGAATTTTTTGGAGTTAGCCCTATGATGATCCCAGCAATTGATCTAATCGATGGTCAAGTCGTACGATTATTTCAAGGTGATTACAGTCAAAAAACAAATTACCAATACACAGTGCAAGAGCGCCAGCAAGCCTATGCTAAATCAGGCGCAACCGTAATGCACTTCGTTGATTTAGACGGCGCTAAAGACTCAACGAAGCGTCAACTAGAAACCTTAAAGACCGTCGTCAAACATCCAACGATGACGATTCAAGTCGGTGGTGGAATACGTTGTGAAGACGATGTTAAACAGTTACTGGCATTAGGTGCAGACCGTGTAGTCATTGGGAGTTTAGCGATTAAACAACCTGAACTTGTTACTCATTGGTTAAAAACCTATGGATGTGAAAAAATTGTCTTAGCACTAGATATTAAAATTGATGCTGCTGGCAATAAAACACTCCCTACACACGGTTGGATTGAGGACAGTGGCGTTAATTTAGAAGACCTACTTGCTCAATACCAAAACGCTGGCATAAAACACGTACTTTGTACTGATATCAGTAAAGACGGCACGTTAACAGGCACCAATGTAGATTTGTATCGCGAGGTTTGCGCAAAATATCCTGACATTAAATGGCAAGCTTCAGGCGGTATTGGCAGCCTTGACGATATTAAGGCTTTAATTCCAACTGGTGTTAGCGGTGTTATTTTAGGTCGTTCATTACTTGAAGGTAAATTCACGCTTGAGGAGGCAATTGCATGCTGGCCAAACGCTTAAATTATGGGTTTGAAACCGTGAATTTTTTATTGTCTAAGCAAAGTACAAAGGTTGAAGTTTTATGTTAGCAAAAAGAATTATACCTTGTCTCGATGTACGTGATGGCAAAGTTGTTAAAGGTGTCCAATTTAGAAACCATGAAATTATTGGTGATATTGTACCACTCGCCCAAAAATACGCAGCCGCAGGTGCTGATGAATTAGTTTTTTATGATATTACCGCCAGCTCAGATAATAGAGTGGTTGATAAAAGCTGGGTTAGCCGTATTGCTGAAGTCATCGATATTCCTTTTTGTGTTGCCGGTGGTATAAAAACAGAGCAAGACGCAAAAGAAATCTTAATGATGGGCGCAGATAAAATATCAGTGAACTCACCTGCCTTGCGTGACCCTAATTTGATTTCTCGTTTGGCTGATGTTTTTGGTCAGCAATGTATTGTTGTCGGCATTGACAGTTTTTATGATAAAGAAACGGGGTTGTATCAAGTTTATCAATTTACTGGAGATGAAAATCGCACTCAACAAACCAAGTGGACAACCTTTGATTGGATCAAAGAAGTTCAGCAACGTGGTGCAGGTGAAATCGTTTTAAATTGTATGAATCAAGATGGTGTTCGCCAAGGATATGATCTTGCGCAATTACAAAAAGCACGTGCGGTGTGTAATGTTCCTTTGATAGCATCAGGCGGTGCCGGTGAAACATCGCATTTCGCTGACGTTTTCAAACAAGCCGATGTAGATGGCGCACTTGCTGCAAGTGTTTTTCATAAAGGTATCATTGAGATAAACCAATTAAAACAAACATTGAAGAATCAAAATATAGAGATAAGATTATGCTAGTTACCCTAGAGAACATCAATGAATTAGCTTGGGCTAAAATGGAAAGCTTAATACCAGCAATTATTCAGCATCAAGATACGGGTGCCGTTTTAATGCAAGGTTATATGAATGAAGCCTCCCTCAAGGCAACGTTAACAACGGGTAAAGCGACTTTTTTTAGTCGTTCAAAACAAGCACTTTGGGTGAAAGGTGAGACGTCAGGAAACTTTCTCAATGTTAGTCAGGTTTTAACTGATTGTGATAACGATAGTTTGTTAATTGCTTGTCGACCACTGGGACCAAGCTGCCATTTAGGAACTGAGTCATGTTTTCCTGAACAAAAATTAACTCAGCAAAACTTCCTTAGTGAATTAGAGCAAGTGATTGCTAGTCGAAAAGGTTGCGATCCTGAAAGCAGTTATACCGCGCATTTATTTTCGCGAGGCACCACTAAAATAGCACAGAAAGTTGGCGAAGAAGGTGTTGAGGTTGCACTTGCTGCGGTTGCTGAAACCAAAGAAGACTTACTTGGTGAATGTGCTGATTTGTTCTACCACACACTCGTCTTACTTCAAGATAAAAATATTGAAGTGTCTGAGGTGATGGCAGTACTACAAAAACGACATAACAAATAAGCTGAGTTAACTTTAAGATAGTTGTTTATAAAACGCTTTATCAACAGCTATCTTTCTTTAATTAAGCGGTTATACTCAACTTTACGTCTAAGGATAAATAATTTAGAAAAAGATTTTTATACGCGCCCGATATAGAGTTATTTAACACTCATGATATTAAAAATAGTTACAAAATTACTCACTATTCTTCTGCCCTTGCTCTTGCTCTTTATACAGAGTTCATTATTTAGTCCCCTTACAAAAGCAGAAGATATCTTAATCTTCATTCGTGATGATGTTTACCAAGATTATATGACCTTCTTAAATGGTCGGGATGTCAAAAATTTGCTGGCGTTTCTACGCCAAAATGGCGTACTGACTGGCAAACGTTAAAGTTATTGTCTTTAAAAGAGCTGATCCAAGAAGATGAGTGGCTAAGCCAAGCTCGCATGGTAAACCTAGGTTGGATAGACTTCTTATTAATGCCTTTTAATTCGACACCTGATCAATCCTTTACCATGGATAAAATTCATTTAGTGCCGGTAAAAAGTGTTGCTATAGAGCTCAAAGACAGTCGCCACTTTGTTATTAGTACAAAACACCCTCACGGAAAAATCGCATTTAAAGCCATTAATATCGGGTTAAAGAAATTACGAAGTCAGCATAGAATTGTACAAGCTTTTACACAAGCCGGTTTTTTTGTAAGCCCTGATAAAGTCAAAATATTAAACCTAAACTAATCTTTGTACTATCTGCATATTATGTCCTACAGCCCTTATTCTACATGATAAAAAACTCAGTAATTCATTATTGTTATTGACATTTACACAGAAGAGCGTATATTTTTCCAGCAGAAAATGGATATTGAAAACAGCTAAGGAATAGCAATGTTTAAATACTGGTCAATAAAAAGTTATGGCACAAAATTATTGCCAACACTAGAACGTGATTTTGGGTGCAAAGAATACTATAGCGCTGCTGAAATTCGCATAACAATCTTTAAAAATAACTTCTCCCCCACCTACTTACCTTTAGGTTACATACTCTTTCTTGATGAGATATCTTTAAAAGAAACGATGTATATCGAGTTCCCTCACATAGATGTTAATGAATATCGACAAGAAATTTCAAATTATTTAATCAGTAAAAGTTATCATGGCTACTTACAGGTACTTCACCACTAAATCTAGGTATTATGCCAATATGACTCATTATCTGAGGACGTCTTCTGATGAAACTAGCTATTAATGCGTTAGATATTTAATATTTATAATATCTCACTATTAAAGCCAGTAAGCTTATCTTGAGCATTGGCTTTGCTAATAAAGTAACCCTGCTAATTAATAAAATGGCTGTTATTAACTTTACCTAGTAGATAAATCATGAAAAAATAAACTGTTTCCTGATAATCACAATAGGTAAGGTTTAATGAAAATAGCTTGGCAAGTGAAGCATTTTAAAGCGCTCAATATCGATGAACTGTATGAAATATTAAAGCTTCGTATTGATGTTTTTGTGGTTGAACAAACTTGTTTTTATGCTGATATTGATGATATTGACCGGCACAAAGATACCATTCACCTCTTTTGTTACCTAGAGGGTAAGATCGCCGGCTACTTGCGTATTTTAGCAAAGGGCCAAAGTTACCAAGACTATATTGCTATTGGCCGAGTTATTGTTGCAAGTCATGCGAGAGGGACAGGTTTGGGTCACCAGTTAATGGCTGAGGCGTTAACCGTTTGTCAGCAATATTTTCCAGATCAACAAATTAAAATATCAGCCCAAGAGCACCTTGAAAGCTTTTATGGCAATCACGGTTTTGAACGTGTCTCTGCCATGTATCTCGAAGATGATATTCCGCACATCGCTATGTTAAAAGCTGACCAATAAATAAGCAGGTGTTTTAAACCGTTATTACAAGCGTAGCGCTCAAATAAGCATTGCAGTATGCATGCTTATTTGAGTTATGTTATGTATTAGTTCAAAAGAGGGCTGCATTTGCTAAACTGCAGTAATAAATAAGCAGATATTTTCAACCGTTGTTATTACAGGCATAGCACAGGCATAGCGCTCAAATAAGCATTGCAGTATGCATGCTTATTTGAGTTATGTTATGTATTAGTTCAAAAGAGGGTAGTACCCGCTAAATTGCAGTAATAAATAAGCGGATATTTTCAACGGCTAGAATAAGCATAACAAGGAATAGTGATAACATGCCTATTTGACGCTGCTTAGAAACCCCAGTAGTTTTTGAAAGTCCTACGGCGTGCAGAATACGGCCAATAAATAATATCGCACCTAAGGCGTGCAGTACTATCGGGCTCGCCCCGTTAACCTCATAAATACCCAACATTATCAACGCCATAGGAATATACTCAGCAAAGTTACCATGTACACGAATTGCTTTGGCAAGGGGTTGATGACCACCGTCACCAATACCGGCTTTAAACTGTAAACGTAGGCGAATAATATTGATGGCTAAACCAACAAATAAAAGCGCCAACAAACTCGTGTAGAGCCCTGTTATCGATAAACTTACTACCATGAAATTTCTTCTTATATTTATAGATGAGGGAATATAGTTTACGTTTTAAAATTAATTTTGATAGCCTAAAAGGCCATTATTTTAAGAAAAATTACCCTGTCTATTTTTCTCAGCCAATAAAAACAAAAAAATTCGCCGAAGCGAATTTTTTGTTAGGTATTTATAAGCTCGTTATTAGTTACTTGTTAATAAAGGGCTTATAACATCAACCGAGTTAATTTAATTCGTTAGCAAGTAAAGCACTGACTTCTTCTACAGGCTTAGTGCCGTCAATCGTTAAATACGAACATGCACCCGCTTTTGCTTCATCTTGATAATAAGCCACTAACGGCTTAGTTTGCTCATGGTAGATACCCAGGCGTTTGCGGACTGTGGCTTCTTCATCATCAGGACGAATAGACAAATCTTCACCGGTATCGTCATCTTTACCTTCAACTTTAGGCGGATTATAAACTAAATGATAAACACGACCAGAACCGGCATGAACACGACGACCACTCATGCGATCAACAATGACTTCATCAGGAACATCAAATTCAACGACACTGTCAACTGAAACGCCGTTATCTTTCATCGCATCTGCTTGTGGAATTGTACGAGGAAAACCATCAAGCAAAAAACCTGCTTTACAATCATCTTGTGCAATACGTTCTTTGACTAAACCAATAATCAGATCATCAGAAACTAATTGTCCAGCATCCATCACTGCTTTAGCTTTATTACCCAGGTCAGTACCTGCTTTAATAGCAGCACGTAACATGTCACCCGTAGAAATTTGTGGAATACCAAATTTAGCCATTAGGAATTGTGCTTGAGTGCCTTTGCCAGCGCCCGGAGCACCTAATAAAATAATGCGCATAAAATATTGCCTTATATGTTTAATATACTAATTAGGCTGTTGTACTGGTGTCAAAACGTCTCGAATATAACAGCCAAATGAGTATTTTTTCGATTGTGCAACACTATACAAGTTCAATTGTAGTCAGACAAGTAGCATTACCGCTCTATCATCAAAAAAGGCACTAAAAAGCTATTTTTTATACTAAAGTCTATGGGGTTATCGAGGTGATATAAGGCATTTAAAGATAATACCCAAAATTATAATCAACAAAGAGACAAGCAAATAAGGACTAATGAGTCTTACTTACTATAAAGAAAAAACTTGCGATAAAAATATAATCTCCTAGCACTTGGGTAATAAGTAAATTTAAATGACCCTTTTCTACTGTGAGATTTCCATAGATACGCAATACGTTAATCATGTAGCTTAGAGCAGCCAAAAAAATGATTAAACACTCAGTGCCTTACCTTTATTAGGATCAGTAAAGGTAAAGCTTGCGTTGTAACCTACTGATGAGTCATTGTGGTTGAGTGTAAAAAATTAATTTATTCACACTCAATATATTTTATATATAAAATAAAGCGTTAAGCATACTTTTAATAACCGCTTCTAGGTGGTTACCCCTATTGCTTGTTGACAGTATTAACTATATAAATTTATGTGGTAATAACATGTAGTTCCGCGATCAGCCTTATGGAAAGCAGCAATGAATCAGATACATAGATGTTGTAGAAACTCTTTTTTTATTATTATATTTTGCCTTGTCGCGAATTTATTAACGATAACTTCTGTTGTTGCACAAGACATAGTGGGTGAAGATGTTGATGAAATAATAAGTTTGTTAAACCAACAACAATATTCAACAGACTATTTTCAAGAAAAACTATTTCCTCGCCTGGCCAGTATTGATAACGATAACCAAAAAATAAACTTATTGATTCAATCTTGTGTTTATAGCATGTTTGCCGATCAATACAGTGAGGTAAAAATTTGTAGTCAACGTCTCAGTATTTTAGCCGAGCAGATTAAAAATAAAAGTGCGAAAAATATTGCCGCTATTTATTTAATCGTCGGAGAAGTAAACTTACAAGACTCATCCGACGTCGCACATAAAAAATTAAGTACACTTTATCCAACATTAATAAGCAAGCGCGCAAAAATTCATTATGATATAGCCTTAGCCATGACAGCTATTAGAGAAGATTTTCCTATTTTAGAAAATCAGATACTGCGTAATAGCCTGCAAAAAATAATTGGACAATCAAATTATTCTTTCGAAGAATTTGCCATGCTTTGGGCACTCTCTGCTATTTCTAAAGATGCAAATGAATATGTTAATTTAACTCTGCGGTTATTACGCTCATCAAACAAACATAATTACGTTATTAATAAAGCGTCTTTTCTATATAATTTACAATGGCATTTAACCGGTGTTAACGAAATTATTATTGCCAATCGTGTGGCTAATGAGTTACTAAAACTCGCCAAAGAAGAAACAGATGAAAGCAGTAAAGTGCTACTTTTATTAGCCTACTTAGATAATAAAGCACGGCTTAAAGAAAATGTTCCTACTGAAACAATAAGCTATATAAAATCAGTTACCACTGATGATGAATTTTGGCAGGCTTGGTTAAATACTGTATTGTCATTTTATTATGCAACTGAACAAAACGAGCAAATGTCACGGTATTATTTCGATGTAGCAAAGCACTACTTTGATGCTCAACCCGACTTAGCTACCCCTGATGAATTTATAGAAATTGAATCAATACTCGCCTTTAACAGTAAGGACTATAGCAAGGCAAAAGCTTTGCAAGATAAATTTTGGTGGAAAAAATACTTAACAATAAAAACCAACCAGCAAAATAATATTATTGATGTTAGGAATACCCTCAAGAAAGTCATTGATGAAGAACAAAAAAGCAGAATAGTTGTCGAACAACTGTTATTGAAGTCTGAACAAGCCAGTATCACATTGGCGACGGTATTATTTATTATTTTTATCTTAGTTATCTTTCAATACAAAATGTATTTAAAACTAAAACATGAAGTAGAAACAAGAGTTAAAGCCGAGGTCGGTTTGCGTGAGGCAAAATCATTGGCAATAGAAGCTAAGATAGATGCCGAAAAAGCAACGATGAAAGCTGAAAAGGCGAATCAAGCTAAAAGCGAGTTTTTATCAAACATGAGTCATGAGATCCGCACACCAATGAATGGTGTTTTAGGCTCACTACAAGTATTAAAACAAGAAAATTTATCTGACTCATCAAAAGAATTAGTTGATATCGGCATTATTTCCTCTAAAAATCTCATTACAATTATTAATGATATTTTAGATTTATCTAAAATCCAATCAAACAATATTAGCTTAGAATCGCTGCCAACCAACATTGGTGAACTGTTCAAATCTATTATTTTAGAACTGTCTTTTTTAGCAGAGCAACAAGGTATTACCTTAATTTTTACTATAGAAGAAGATCTTTGTACTTACTGGTTAACGGACCCGATAAGGTTAAGACAAATTATTGTCAATTTAATTTCTAATGCGCTTAAATTTACCCCTAAAGGTGAAGTTAGCATAACGCTTATGGAGAAAGATGAGAAAGTGGTTTTCGAAGTCAAAGACACGGGAATTGGATTATCACCAGCTCAAATTAAAAAACTTTTTATCCGTTATGAACAAGCAGATACTTCCACAACAAGAAATTATGGTGGTACGGGTCTAGGTCTGTCTATTGCCAAGCAATTAACAAACTTGATGGGGGGTGACATTAACGTCATTAGTGAAGAAAATGTTGGCTCTATTTTTAGTGTGGTATTGCCATTAAAGAAAACTACGTTGAAAAGTCATAGCAAGTTAGCATTGAAAAAAACGCAAGCCCCACAGGCACAGGGATTCGATATTCTATTGGCAGAAGACAACAAAATAAATCAAAAAGTATTTAATGCTGTTATACGCCCGACTAAAGCAAACATTCGTATTGCAAATGATGGCATAGAGGCAATAGCAGAAATCGGCAAACTAATACCTGATTTAATTTTTATGGATATTCAAATGCCAAATATGGATGGCGTTGAAGCGTGTAAGGCGATTAAAAAAAGCAATCCAAATATCCCAATTATTGCCTTAACGGCGAATGTTATGGCCCACGATATTAAAAAGTACCGACAAGCAGGATTTGATGATTGTTTAGGCAAGCCCATTGACGTTCAGGAAATTTATACACTATTGCAAAAATTTTTAACAAGTGCCCAGACCAATAAAGCCAGTGATATTGATAACTGAACTTTAAAAATTAACGCCATTACCTATAGAGAGAAGTAACTTATGGTTACTACATGCTTAGTTAACTTTTAATGCCTTTAGGCTGCAAATAACCGATACGATAATGCCAATTTTATGGTGAGATAAGATAATTGTTATAGGTCAAAATAACAGGCTCTGCTAGCGTTCATCTTGATATTGCGTTGAGTATTAACGTTCAGCTTTAAATTAATGAACTCAAATGAAAGCATATACTTAGATAGTGGGTCTAGTGGGTACTTGTTCAATTATATTATCGAAAAGCCCATGAATAAATTTTTTATCGCAATAATTGCCGCCATTATTTTAATACCTAGCCTCTATGCGGGTATTTCATCAACTTTATATACCACTCAAGTTGAATGGCATAGTTATCAAGACGCGCGTGCAATGGACTCAACAAAACCAATTTTTGTCTTTGCTAAAATGCGCTTTTGTACAACCTGTGCAGCAATGGAAAAAGATGTTTTTACAGATCCCTCTCTAGCTAAAATATTGAATGAGCAGTTTATTCCTGTTAGAGAAACTATCAACTTTATGCTTTCAAGTTTTGTTTTTGACGATCTTAAAGATAACAAAGGTGAGCAGCTTACTTTTAGAGGATTTCCAGCGGTGATGATCGTTCGCGGTGACCAATATTCCTTGAGTCATGGTTATAAAAGTGTTGAGCAACTACAAACACTGTTAAATAAAGCCACAAATAAAGTAGACTGAATTAGATATAAAAAAGGAGCCGAAGCTCCTTTTTTTTAATCTGTACACTAAGAAATATTAAAAGCTTACTTAGTAAGGCTCAACATTAATTTGTTTAAACGTGCAACAAAACTTGCTGGGTCTTTTAAGCTACCACGCTCAGCTAACATCGCCTGTTCAAACAATACTTGCGTCCACTGATTGAATTTTTCATCATCAGTTTCATTAGCAACATGTTTTACTAACTCATGCTCTGCATTGATTTCGAAGATAGGTAATGCGTCAGGTACTTCTTGTCCAACTGATTGCATAAGCTTCATCATTTGGCTGCTCATGTCGTGCTCATCGGCAACGATACAAGCTGGAGAATCAGTTAAACGTTGCGACAATTTAACATCTTTCACTTTACCAGCTAATGATGTTTTAATACGGGTAACAACAGAATCGAACTCTTGCTCAAGTTTTTCTTGTGCTTGTTTTGACTCTTCATCTTCCATATCACCTAGGTCTAAACCACCACGCGTGACCGATTGTAATTGCTTGCCATCAACTTCTGTTAAGTGGCTCACTAACCATTCATCGATACGGTCAGACATTAATAATACTTCTATGCCCTTTTTACGGAAAACTTCTAAATGAGGGCTGTTTTTAGCCGCTTCAAAGCTGTCTGCAACAACATAGTAAATCTTTTCTTGTCCTTCTTTCATACGTTCTACGTATTCAGGAATTGAAACACTTTGAACCGCAGTATCATGCTCTGTTGAGGCAAAGCGTAATAAGTTTGCAACTTGCTCTTTATTACCTTGATCTTCTGCTGGGCCTTCTTTCAATACTTGACCAAACTCGTTCCAAAATGACTGGTATTGCTCTTTGTCTTTTTTACCTAGTTTTTCAAGCATTTTAAGTACGCGTTTAGTACAGCCTTTACGGATCGCTTGGGTAATTTTGTTATCTTGTAAAATTTCACGAGAAACGTTTAACGGTAAATCATTTGAATCTAATAAACCTTTTACAAAACGTAAATATGTAGGCATAAACTGTTCAGCGTCGTCCATTATAAATACGCGTTGAACAAATAGCTTTAAACCATGTTGTTTTTCACGGTTATGCATGTCAAATGGCGCTTTGCTTGGAATATAAAGTAATGATGTATATTCAGTTTTACCTTCTACTTTATTGTGCTCCCAGACAAGTGGGTCGCCAAAGTCATGTGATACATGCTTGTAGAATTCTTTATATTCGTCATCAGAAACTTCTGATTTTTCACGAGTCCACAATGCAGTGGCTTTATTGACAGGTTCCCATTTGGCAGGTACTTCAGCAACGGCTTCAGCAGCTGGAACAGTAACATTGTCTTCGTCATCTTTAACTTCAGCAACGGCTTCAACACCAGGAACTGCTGGTGTTAGCATTTCAACAGAAACAGAAATATGATCTGAGTACTTAGTGACTATTGATTTTAAACGCCAATCGTCAGCGTATTCTTGCTCTTCTTCTTTTAAGTGAAGAATAATATCGGTACCACGATTAGTCTTTGAAATTTTAGCTGTGGTGAATTCACCTTCGCCAGCACTTGTCCATTCAACACCTTCGGATGCATCAACACCAGCAGCGCGAGAACGCACAGTTACTGAGTCTGCAACGATAAATGCTGAATAAAAACCAACACCAAATTGACCAATAAGTTGTGAGTCTGAAGCTTGATCGCCAGAAAGTTGCGAGAAAAACTCAGCCGTACCTGATTTAGCGATAGTACCTAAATGATCAATAATTTGATCATGCGTCATACCAATACCATTATCAGAAATGGTAAGCGTATTATTTTCTTTATCGCAACTAACACGTACGCGTAAATCACCATCACCTTCGTATAGATCAGCATTTGATAGTGCGTTAAAGCGAAGTTTGTCAGCAGCATCGGCCGCATTTGACACTAACTCACGTAAGAAGATTTCTTTGTTTGAGTAAAGTGAATGGATCATTAATTTAAGTAATTTAGCGTTATCAGTTGCAAACTGATGATTTTCTTTTTGGCCTGTTTCTGACATTTGAAATATATCCTACATTTATCGGTGTTTAAAAGAGAACATGCAAATATGATGCTCACGTTGATAGATAACATGTGGGGCTAAGAGAAATTATTTCAAGGGAATGTGATGTTTCTTAGGTAAAATAAATTTAAAAATATGCTTTGAATATGTGTTCAAAGCATAAATTTACTCAAGATTAGAATGAATAGCTCTTACGTCCTGATAAAGCATGAGATAAGGTGTTACCGTCAACATATTCAAGTTCACCACCAACAGGCACACCATGGGCAATTCGAGAAATAACCACTTGATATTTTTTAGCCAGTTCGGCAATAAAATGTGCGGTAGCTTCTCCTTCAACCGTTGGATTGGTTGCTAAAATAATTTCCTTAAACTGATCTGTTGCCAGCTGTTTCTCTAATATATCTAAGCCAAGATCATCCGGTCCAATACCATCTAGCGGCGATAAGTGCCCCATTAAAATAAAATAACGTCCTTGAAATTCCCCGGTTTGTTCTATAGCAATAACATCACCTGGACTTTCAACAATACAGAGCTGCTGGTTTATAAGCCGCTTAGCACTTTGGCAAATTTCACAGGTATCATCTTCAGTAAAATTTCGGCATTGTGAACAATGACCAATATTTTCCATCGCCACTTTTAATGTACCCGCAAGCTTAGCGCCGCCAATACGATTACGTTCAAGTAAATGAAACGCCATACGCTGCGCCGATTTAGCGCCAACACCCGGTAAACATTTAAGTGAGTTGATTAATTCTTGAACCAGTGGACTAAATTTCATAACAACCTTAAAACAATGTTTAGCTAATTTTCAACGCAGGCAGTTTATCAGTTGAAGCATAAAAACCAAGATAAATTATTCTCTCGTCACTAAAAATAATACGCTATGATAGTCCAAGAATAATTATCAAAACGAATCGCTATGTTATCCAATATTTTTATTACCTTAGCCTTACTCATTGTCAGCGCTTTTTTCTTATCACGATATTTCACTTTACCTAAAAACATTTGGCTTCTTTTTATTGCCCAACCCCTTGTTATGGCGGCATCACCGGTGATTGTTTTTATTGGCGGTATATTATCGACCCGTATGGCAAGTGATCCTTCTTTAGCGACCCTACCCGTTACCGTGATGATTTTAGGGGTAGCCTGTGGTGCTATTCCCGCGGCTATGTTGGCAAAAAATAAAGGTCGCCGCTTTGCGATTTTTACCGGTTATAGTGTTGGTTTAGTTGCGACCTTAACGGCAATGGTCTCTGCACTTATTGCTAACTTTGAACTCTTTGTCTTTGCTGGTTTACTCTTTGGTATTAGTACCTCATTTATCCAGCAATTACGTTTTGCAGCAATTGAGAGTATTAAGGACGATAAAGATATTCCAACCGTGTTGTCGATTTTAATGCTAAGTGGCATTTTTTCCGCTTTTCTAGGCCCTGAAATAGCCGTAGTCGCGAAAGATTGGTTAGCATCTCCCTATGGATATGCTGGCTCATTTTTAGTGTTAGCCGGATTAATCGTTTGTGCGATGATTATTATGCTGAATTTTAAAAACACCCAGATTGAATCTCATCAACAAGTGGGCGACACTCGCCCATTGAGTGAAATTATCAAACAACCTATTTTTATTATTGCAATATTATCAGCGGCCATTGGTTTTGCCTTAATGAGTTACTTAATGACAGCAACCCCCTTGAGCATGCACCAGATGAGCGGTCATAGCTTACACGAGACAAAATGGGTAATTCAAAGCCATATTGCCGCGATGTTTATCCCTTCACTTTTTACCGCTTGGTTAGTAAAAAGAATCGGCTTGAAAAGCTTAATGTTAATTGGCACAGTGATTTATGCGTTAGTCACTGTTGTGGCACTTTCTGGCGAGCAGGTTATGCACTATTGGTGGGCACTGATTTTATTAGGCATAGGTTGGAATTTTTTGTTTTTGACTGGTACAACCTTACTGCCGCAAAGTTATAAGCCGAGTGAACGACACAAAGTACAAGCAATTAATGACTTTATTATTTTTGGTTTACAAGCAACTGCATCGTTACTCGCTGGTTGGGTTTTATTTAAAGCGGGTTGGCATACAGTAGTTCTTACGAGTATGCCCTTTATTGCCATACTCTTTGCAGTAACTTGGTTTTACTATATTAAAGACAGAAAAAAAGCCACCAACAAGGCAGCTCAATCTTAGCAATATCAATAATAGCATCGACTTATTTACAGGTGGTCATCGTTGTCTGAAAGACCAACGCCAATAGAAAAAGTCATTTTGTCAGCTACCTCAAACTCTAGACCAGCGATTGCTTTATAAGCAATTTGCTGATTTTTTTCTTCACCAAAAAGTGCACTCTGGTTCGTTTGCACCGCGCCAAGGGCTAGTTCAATAAATGGTGAGACATTATCACTTAAGCTAACATAGTTAAAACGAGAAGTTGCCCATAATCCCAGTGATTGATAATTACCCGAAGAAACTTGCCGTTCTTTAGATAAATGATTGGCGTCAACATTTTCAGCTAAGCCACTAAAATGTGCTTTGGCATAATGAATTGAAACCTCTGTCGCTAGCTGCCAGTCGTCATTCAATTGATAACGCTTACCTACACCAAGATAAACTTCAGGAACAAGATCAATTTGAGTCTCACTTAAGGCTAAGTTAGCTAAATTATCATAATGGCTTAGACCAAAACCAACAAAAGCATACGATTCCTCATCAGTTGCTATTGCCGAAAAGCTTACTAGGTGACTCACTAAGGCTCCACAGGTAATCATTATCGCTATAGATTTGTTCATCTTCATTCCTTGTTTATTGATCTTTTTCATAAAGTAAAATATCGCCTGGCTGACAATCTAGTGTTTGGCAAATGGCTTCAAGCGTTGAAAACCGTATCGCTTTTGCTCGACCACTTTTAAGTACAGATAAGTTTTGTGGCGTTATGCCTACTGACAAAGCAAGATCGTTTAATTTCATTTTACGTTTTGCTAGCATAACGTCCAGTTCTATAATCATAGCCACTAGATAACTAACTCCTGCTCTTGATGCAAGCTAGTCGCTTCGCTCATTATCCAAGCTATCACGTATATCACTAAACCAATTAATAAAAATCTTAACTCATCAGAGCCTAAGCTTATGTATAACGATAACGTATCAGAAGCTCCTGAAAATCGTAATACTAAGGTCACCACTATCGGATAAAGAAGCTTTAAGGCAATCCAAGCTAATAGCACAGTACCAATATTTTTAATGCATTGAATATTGGCGACAGTGAATACTAAACCCTGCTGATATAAACCAAATAACTTAAACAAAGACCAATAAATTAAAAGGCTTGGCAACAAATCTGCACTGCCTAGTATAAGCAAAGCGTTAAAACCTTCATCGGTTAAGGCTAACGCTAAATTTTCCCAACTACCTGAAAAGTCGATATTGGCCGCTGAAGAAATAAATGAAAAATTGTCAGTTAGCTCAAAGGTGCCTTCATTATTAACCCCAAATAGTAATAAAAACGTAAAGCTGAAAACTTGCATAACAACAAATAGCGCAACGAGTGCCCTAACTATTTTACTTACTTTGCTGATCCTATGATGCGCTAACATAAAACTTATAACCTAAATTTATTCAATAAGCCTAATGTAGCAGAAAAAACATGCTTATCAATCTATTTTTATCGATAAACGATAAACGATAAATAAATACTGTTGTATAATTACCCGCTGACTTTAGTTAGCGAGAAAAACGATTCAATATCGATTCACCTTCCTCGCTAGGGAACAGCTTGACCATTTCTCGCTTCAAATAATCGATACCAATCTTCACGGCTATAATTGAGTTCTAGTGCTACTTTTGCAGCAATAATTCGTTCTGGTGTGGTCGAACCAATAATAGGAAATATCTTCGCGGGGTGTTTTAGTAACCAAGCAAGAATAATTTGCCAAGGTTGACAGTTATACACTTGTGCTTGCGAAGTTAACTCCTCGGCGATACGTTGTTCATCTTCAACTGAAAAGGTATTCCCCCATGCAGAGTAGGCAACACCACCTAACGGGCACCAGGCAATTGGCGATAGTTTATCTTGTTGACATTGATCCAAAGTGCCGTCATTTAACGCATCAACATTATGAATATTAATTTCTATCTGATTCACCAATAATGGTAAATCTAATGCACTTTGTAACATCGCTACTTGTGAGGGTTTAAAGTTACTTACGCCAAAATGCGCAACTTTACCGCTGTCTTTGAGTTGTTTAAAGGTTTCGGCGACTTCATTAATATCAAATAAATAATCAGGGCGATGTAATAAGAAAAGATCGAGTTGCTCGGTATGCAAACGCTTTAAAGAACCTTCTACACTCGATAAAATATATGCTTTGCTAAAATCATAGCGTGTTGGCGCATAAGTATTTTCATTGTTTTTTGGACGAATACTTGCTTTGGAGGTAAGGATCATATTTTCTCGCAAGTGCGGTAATTGCTTTAACAATTCACCAAATAATTGTTCACTTGCCCCTCCACCATAAATGTCAGCATGATCAAAATGATTGTAGCCTGCATCAATCGCGCTCTGCACCGCACGTTTGCCTTTATCGATATCATTAACTGATTGATCACCTGCAATTCGCATACAACCATAGATTAATCGTGATGACTGGAGTTCGCTCTTACCTAAACTATAATTTTTCATTACAACTTTGCTCTCGTTTTATCGCTAATTGACTGACATAATAGCGACTTTATGGTTGTTGTTCATCAACAACTCAATCACTGCATACGTATAAATAAGGTTTTTTTCATTGCAACATTTTATTTGGGATATTGATCCAGTTTTACTTTCTATAGGTCCTTTAAGCGTTCATTGGTATGGCGCGCTATTTGCTGCCGCTATTATATCGGGTTTACAGGTGATGAAATGGGTGTATCAAACAGAGCACAAAAACCTAGAGGCTCTGGACAACTTACTGATGTATTCTGTCTTTGGTATAATTATTGGTGCTCGCTTAGGCCATTGTTTCTTTTACGACCCTCAATATTACTTTGCTAATCCTTTAAAGATACTGGCCATTTGGGAAGGTGGTCTTGCTAGCCATGGCGGCGGTTTAGGACTTATTATTGCATTAGGTATATACGCAAGAAAGTATCAAGAAAACTATTTATGGCTGCTCGACCGATTAGCTATTTGTACCGCACTCTTTGGTGTATTTGTTCGTTCAGCTAACTTTGTTAATTCTGAAATATTAGGCGTTGCTAGTGATGCGCCTTGGGCTATTATTTTCGCGCGTATTGATAATATACCTCGCCACCCTGCGCAACTTTATGAAGCGATTGCGTATTTATTGATTTTTATTATTCTCTTCTTTATTTATAAAAAATCAAAAGATAAAACGCCAAAGGGTTCATTATTAGGCTTATTTTTAATATTAACCTTCACCGCTCGATTTTTAATTGAGTCAGTAAAAGTTAAACAAGCTGCTTATGAGTCGATTTGGGCGTTAAATACCGGGCAAATGCTGAGTATTCCATTTTTTATCGCTGGTATCGTTTTATTAATATGGTCGTTATCTGCCAAGAACAAACTAAAATAAGCTGAGTAGCATAATGAGTAAAAAATATTACGTGGTTTGGAAAGGTTCAAAAACAGGTGTCTTTGACAACTGGACAACGGTTCAATCCGTAACATCAGGGCGTGCTGATGCTCAATTTATGGGGTTTCCTTCACAAGTTGAAGCAGAAGCCGCTTTTAAGTCAACTTACACCAAAGCATTAACCCAGCGATCCTTAAAAACACCACCACGCAACGGAGCTGAATACCCCGCTGCGGCTAAAACCGCAAGTTCATCATTGAGTCGAGCAACAGCTTCAGCAAAACCTGCTGGCAGCACAGTACGCAGCGATCGTGAAGTCACTAAAGCTAATATCGATATTTATTGTGACGGTGCGTGTTCGCCCAACCCTGGAAAATCAGGGACTGGTGTCGCTGTTTATCATCAAGGTGAAATTCATAGCCTTTGGTATGGTGCCTATAACGCCAATGGTACTAATAACACCGCTGAGTTAATTGGTATGTTACAAGCCTTTAAATTGGCGAAAGCTTATATTGAAGCTAATCCTGGTAAAACCATTCAAGTACTGTCAGATTCAAAATACTCCATCGACAGCATCACGAAATGGGCAACAGGATGGAAAAATAAAGGTTGGAAAAAAGCAAATGGCGAAGCGATTAAAAATCCAGAGTTAGTCAAGGTTTGCTATACACTCTATCAAGAAATTAAAAAACATATTGCTATTACTCATGTTAAAGGTCACGCGAATATTGAAGGTAATGAGCTCGCCGATCGCATGGCTGTACTTGCCAGAACGTCACAAGAAATGAATTTTGTACAATATCAGCAAACAATAAATATTCGCGAAATATTAGCAACCGAAGCGGGATAATAGATCAATATATAATGCCGCCAGATAGTCAACGTTTTCATTGGTTAACTGCCGCCTTACCTTAAAATAAATAGGAAAAATGCAACGATATTCAATCGTTGCTTTTTTCCTTTTTTACTTAAATTTTTCGGTGTTTTACTCAATCCAAGCTATACTCAACACTCGATTTCTTATCAGAAACGTAGCTCTTAACGATCGCTAAAATTATACAATGACTTGTTTATTCTCCCAATTAGGTATGAATAACGTTCAAGCAGGTATAGCAAGTTTTATAAAGACTCATAAAGGTATTCCAGCACGATTACCCTTGCATTAAGCAAAATATCGAGCCGCTGACAAGTTCTTACTTTAACAGAAGCCATGCAGGAGAGCGCTAACTGGTCTGAAATGACTAACAGCTTGGTTTGTTCATTAGGTTAATGCGAGAGCAATACATAGGAAGTTAAGCCTAGGCATAGACTTTTCAAAAAAAATAGAGATAAAAGAATCTACACATAAAGCACTTTATTTAACCTTAAAGTTGATTCCACGCATTAATCTACTTTAATTATGCTTATATAAACAATATAGTGTTAAATAACAGAGTGTAAAAATCTATATAATGGAGATAATAAATGTCGGATAATAAAAAATACCGTTTAGTAACACGTAGTGATTTTGATGGTTTAGTTTGTGCTATTTTACTCAAACATATTAATTTAGTTGACGGTATTCTCTTTGTTCACCCCAAAGATATGCAAGACGGAAAGATAGCGGTTGGGCCAGATGATATTTCCACCAACTTACCTTATGTTGACGGTGTTCATATCGCTTTTGATCACCATCATAGTGAAACACTTCGTAATAAAAAACGAGATAACCATGTTATCGACCCTGATGCGCCTTCAGCTGCTCGCGTTGTTTATGACTACTACGGTGGCATAGAAACTTTCCCCGCAAGTTGGACAAGCATGATGGAAGCGGTAGATAAAGGTGATTCAGCACAATTTAATAAAGAAGAAGTTTTGCATGCCAAGCGATGGGAATTACTTAATTTCATTATGGACTCACGCACAGGTTTAGGCCGTTTCAGAGAGTTTCGGATTTCGAACTATGAACTGATGATGGACTTAATTGATTTTGGTAAAGATCACAACATTGACCAATTACTCGCACTCCCTGATGTTAAGGAACGCACCGATCTTTATTTTGAACATGAAGAAAAATTTAAAGAGCAAATTAAGCGCTGTGCAACCGTACACAATAACTTAGTTGTGCTGGACTTAAGAGAAGAAGAAATTATTTACTCGGGTAATCGTTTTGTTATTTATGCCTTATTTCCACAATGTAATATTTCAATTCATGTTATGTGGGGGCTTAAAAAACAAAATACTGTTTTTGCTACCGGTAAATCTATTTTTGATCGCAGTGCAAAAACAAATGTCGGTGAACTTATGTTGAAATACAATGGTGGTGGACATAATGCGGCGGGAACCTGTCAAGTTCCACATGATCAAAATGAAGCTTGCCTTGCCGAACTTATTGCGACGATTAATGCCGATGGCTAAGTCGCATTAGTCAGACTCACGGCTCAATAATAGCTTACTATTGCCATCAAGCATGATGGTAATAGTAAATCGCTAATCAAAAATATTAATAGCCTTTATTCCAGTCAATATAAATAGGTATCTGGTCGTTACTTCGATATTTTTTAATATTATTGGTCACAATTTCACCGGCACTTTCAAAATGTGTCGGCGCAGAAATATGGGGAAGAACCGTTATTTTTTCATTCGACCATAAAGCATCACTTTTATCTAATGGCTCTTGTTGAAAAACATCTAGAATTGCATGTTCAATATTGCCATTGGCTAAGTGATTAATAAGGTCGTGATTAGCGACGATACCCCCTCGAGCAAAGTTAATAATACTGGCGCCTGGTGGTAGGTTTGTCAGCAGATCATCGTTGATGAGTTGGTAGGTGGCTGAAGTAAGTGGTAGTAAACAAATTAAAATATCTGTTTGCTTAACCATAGTCACTAATCCCTCGTCTCCTGAATAGCATGTAATGCCATTAATTAACTTATCACTTTGACTCCAACCAAGCACATTAAAGCCATTATCATGTAAACGTAACGCGCTCAACTTACCTAATTCACCTAAACCTAAAATACCTAAGGTGCGCTCTTGTGGCAGTAAATAGCGATGTTGTAGCCACTGTGCTGATTTTTGTTGTTGTAAGTATTTTGGCATATCACGATGTAAATAAAGCACCCAAGTTAAGACCGCCTCACTCATGGTTTGCGCTAATATTGGATCAATTAAACGCACCAGTTTAAAGCTTGGCGTTGGTTTATTATCGCTTAATTGCGAAACTAGCGCATCGACCCCTGCCCATAGGCTCTGTACCCATATGAGTTTGGGGTATTGTGACAAGATATTAGGATCTGGATTAGCAACAATAGCGATTTCGCATTGAAGCTTTTGCTCAACAGATAAGTCTTTATCAAGCTTAATAGCTTCATTTGGCAGCTTAGTGGATAATAGCGCTAACCAAGCATCTTGCTCTTGCTGGGCAAGTTGACTCACAAAAGTAATAACTGCCATTATTAAATGTTTCCTCTTAGCATTATTCTTTTAAAACCATATCAATACACATTACGGCAGCAAGGATCAGCTTTCTAATCGGGTGATCTTCAGGAACATCAGCAGAAATTTTTAATGCGTAATTATCTGCACTGGTAAATAACTCTTTACCTATGCCACCCCATTCTTTCGATATATGAGCAAGTTCATCATTGCCATCCATAAAGCGAAAATTCCAACCAACCCAGTTGCCCTTTAACTGACAGACAAGTTGGTCTTGGTTGTCAAAGATATCGAATTTTCCGCCGATTGAAAATAATTTTTGTTTAAAGTAACCAACCGCATTACCGTCACAATCAAAAACAGTTACTTTTGAAATAAATAAAGAGATACCACGCTGAATTCGGATGATACGCTGATCGTCAGGCGTACGTATTTGAACATCAAAAGGTGTCATGGTTTTGTAGTCAGTGAAACGCAGCATTTTAGTAAAAAAGCCTAAATTCGGCTCTCGACATTCCATGATGATATCCCCTGTTTCAGGATCATAAATGTCGTAATTATTTGCCGCTTTAAATAGGCCAACATGCTCTTTGATTATATAAGTATTCTTATTAATTCTAGTATTCATTAAACGCTCACTCCGTGAGTTTGGCTGTTGTTATTACGAAAATCATTGATGATAATAGTTATCTTTGCTTTTACATTGATTAAAATGACCATTAAACCATACAATTTGACGTTATTTAGTCGCTTTAATGACTTGCTCTAAATAGATAGACATTTCAGTTAATACTTTATTCTGACTGGGTTTTATTGTGGCATATAACGCGTATAAAAAACTCTGTGTGTTATGTAATTTAATTAACCCTTGTTCACTTTGATAAACATCTTGCCATTGATTGAAAGGAGCAGGATCAACCACTTTACTAAGCCAAAGGTTAAAATCATCAGCAGAGTATTGTTCTCGTAAAAAAACATATATAACAGCCATAGCGATACGTTTTGACTCTCCTTGAATATATGAATGTTGATCATTAGCAGTAAGTTGGCTAGCTAAAGCGACCAGTATCTTATCGAGTTGCGCTTTGTTAACTTTAGGGTTTAACGCCAATTGCAGCATAAGGTCTGCAGCGTGAGCGATACTATGTTGCCAACCAGTTTTAGTTGAAAAACCGCGATAATCTTTTACATTAGTTAAAAAACTTGTACCGACATTGACTAAATAGTCTCTTTGGTCAGCGGTTAAAAAAGGTGAGTGCCTATCGACACGAACCACTTCAGCTAATACCAAGATTGAGAATGACTGATAGACACCAAAAGTGTCAGATACTTTCGATTCTAAAACACGAGTTAAGTAGTTAAACATTTCAATATGTATTGCTTGGCTAAGGTGTTCGTTTCGCAACCAATAGCTTAATGCTTCAAAAGCAACACCATCTCTTATTTCAGCATCTGGGCTTGCTAAACAAGCCAATAATTGTAGTGCTAAAGCTTCTTTATCTGCTTTTTTTTCAAGGGTAAATTTATCTTCCTTGAGTTGCAGTAGATTTTTTTTCTGCCATTGCTTCGATAAACACTGTGTATTGGCTTGCTGCGCATTGATCTGTACTTCATTAGCAGAAAAGGCAGAGCTACTGATAAAAAGCATCAATATTATTGGAATTTTTAATGAAAATTTCATTTAACATCCTTTTAAAGTTATTTAATTATCTTAAAAATAAGCACATCAGGATACCATCACATCGGCAAAAAAAACATAAAATGAAGACGTTAGTGAGGAGTATTGGAAAAGGATTTAAGAACGATAATAATTAACAGAGTTACATATAGCAATCATTGGTGGTTTAAACTGATCACTTGCTTTTCAGCTAAGGCAATTAACGTTTTTAATTCACCACTTTGTCGCAGACGCATTATTTCTTGGTTAATAAGAGGGACTAATTTTTTATTTTTCTGATGTATATAATGATAAAGAGGAAAAACAGCTAATGGCTTTTTTGCAGGAATTATGTTTTGGTAACCCAACCTTTTCAAGATTAGCTGACCGTCTATAGTATTGGTCAAGACAACATCAACTAGGCCACTTTGTAATATTTTAAACATATTTTCAGTACTATTCATTTCGACAACATGACTTAAACCATTCGTTATATTATCGGTGTGTTTTACACCTCTAATTTTGGCCAATTTATATTTTTTTAAATCATCTTTACTGACAATATTGAGCTGCTTACTTGTTAGGCTAAATGGCATAGTTTGCAAAGAATAATAAGGAGTAGGAACTCTGATCATTTCTTTGTTCTCATCTGCGTAGGACCAAATTCTCATTATTTCGCCATCACTTTGCCCGATACTCGCTAACAATTCTGCTCTTTTAGCAGGTAAAGGCGTAATAGTAATAGCTATTCCGATATTTTGATAAATTTGAGGTAAAACAATCCGACCGACTTCTTGTTCAATCAGTAGTTCAATAGAAGCAAAATTGTAGTGGAGATTTTTAGGCAGTACTAGAGAACTATGCTTTGGATTAATGGCTGAATTTTCATATGAAATATAAATAGGGGTAACAATCGAGTGAGCAAGTACATTTGGAGATACCATCAAAATGAAGCATATACCACTAAGTAAAAAATAAAGACTGAATATTACTTTCACTTGGACCACCACCTTCAAATTAATGCTTATAAAGTAAAATCCTTTTGGTAACGACCTCCTTGTTTTTCTTGATAACTTTACTTATGCAGAGCCTATTCGATAGATGCATAATATAAATTGGCGGGTAAAATGACAAGTAAAACCTTAAAATGCGGCCCGGCATACTTTACTCAGTCGGATATAATGGCTATCTAGTGGCACATAAAAATATCGAAAAAGGTTAACAATCGGGGCGAAATTTAAACATAAAAGCCTGCTGCTCGATATAACTAGCCCGGTCACGTGATACTCGCTTTAGTTTAGGCGCGACTTCGCGTCATGCGAGTCGTGGCTTAGTCATAGCCCTACCTTTTCATTCTTTAGGTTGCATATTAAAGACTTACGCAATGAACAACACGTAACGTTTTTTCATACTGACCTAGCGTTTTATTCACAAGACTAAAGCGGCGATAGACAAGCTAGCTTTAAAATAAAAAACCCGCTAGATAGCGGGTTTTAAAGGTGAATTAATCAGACTAAACTTACTGATATAAAATAATCATCACTGGTATTTATTGCACTGGGAGATTAATAGTACCCGTAACAATATCACCCGCTTTTGTTTGATAAGCATATTCAAACGTTAGACTATTTTCCGAGCTATCTAAATCATCAGAAGCGTATATAGACGTTGAGGTGCGGTAAACTTTCTGATTGTCTAATTGAGCGGTTCCTGTTTCAATCGACGTTTGAAGACTTTCGGTAATTAATGTTTCATTTTCAGCAAGTTTGACTAGTCCCAATGGTGAAACATTATAAATATTACTATCTCTAACAAGAGTAAAATTTCTTACTGAATTATAACTGACGCCGTCTTCTGTTACCGAGTAAAGACGCATTGAAAAGCTTTGCAACGTTTCAATGGATGATGGTAGATATAAATAAACACTGCGATCATAATTTGAAGGTGAAGAACTATCACCCGCTGAATTGGAGAGAGTAATCGCATTTCCGTTGCTGGTAAAGTTATTGTTATCTAAATGCACGTCATTAATATCAAAGTCATCATTATTTTCGATATAAAACGAAAGTGAATCATTATAAACATCGACAGACTTTTCTGTAGACTTCACAACTAAGTTACCGACATTGTATTGGTAATTTTGGCCTTTAGACAAAGAGTTAACTGGGGTAATCGTAAGTTTGGTGTCATTTAAACTCGTCTCAAATGAAACAGGAATATCTACCATGCCACTAACAACTGTAGTGCCGGGTAAAATAACATCAGTCGATGAATCATTACCTTTAACAACAGTAAAACCAGAAGTATTAATAAGTGACAAGCTATTTACTGATGTGGTAATAGCTTGAGAGTAGAATACACTGAAACTTTTATCTATATAGTTTACTTCATTTGCCGCAATAACGACCTCTAAAGAAGAGCTATCATTAGTCACAATTCTTGGCATAACGGCTAACTCAACAACGTCAGTATTAGCGATATTATAACAACAGTTTTCTAAAGCTCCTGAGATGTTGACTCTTAAGCTGTCATCATCGTTCTTATTCAGTGTTATTGAAGCACTTTGATAAGAGATATCGTTTGCCATAAATGAAGGGATTTCTACTTGTGAGTAATCACCAAACATTGCTGATATTACATACTGTTGTGTTGCAGTATCAAAAGTAGAAGTCGTCTGCGTACCCGCAGAGTCTGTTGAGAATAACTCAGCACCTAAAAGAACATTCGCACTTGCATCAATCATTGTAATGCGAAATTCAATCTCTTTTAATGGCATTTTTTCTTCAACATAAAGCGTTAATGATTCATCAGTATTCGATGATAAAAAATATAAATCATTGCTATTAATGTTGTTATTTAACTCAGGATTATAATCTATTTCACCATCTTTATTGAGATCTAAGTTCGCTCTAACCATAATATTGAGAAACTTTGGTATGGTGATATGGTAAACGCCATTGGCTTCATTATAAGTTGAGTGATGTTGATACTTATTCGATCTTGAACTAGTACCGTAATGAGACGAAGCTTTAAACGCTAATCCAGTAAGAGGCAATCCTGATGTTTTATTAATCACCGTTATTTGCATATCTTTAGCTGTAGAAACTTCAAATTGACCAAAATCATTAGCCGTATTGACTGCATTTGAATGACCCGTATTAATGAAATATGCACGTGATAAAAATTCATTATTGCTACTTTCAATAATCATTTCAATATCAGAATTAGCAGGAAGGTTTTCTAATTTAAACTCGCCACCGTTGAAGCTAACGCTATCGACGAGGACAACATCAGCAGCAATAATTGTAATGTTCGAGGTTGATACGGCTTGATTATCCAATGCATTAACAACGATACCCGTTAATGTAACAGAAGCGGCAGGAGTACCAGGAATGATAGAATTGTTAGTACCACTAAGAATTTCATTTTGTGCTTGGATTGCTTGCACTACATCTTCGTTATTATTGTCGTTTTCTACTTCTAAACATGCTGTTAATAAACATAAAGAAACGCTTATCATCACTAGATTTACATACTTCAATTTTACTTTCCTTTTAAAATTTAGAAGGGAAATAGAATCAAACAATCTTTGTCGTATCGAATTCCCTTCAATAGAGCGAAAATGTTAACACATAATTAAATAACAGTTAATAAACTTAGTATAATTATTGATGTTAATAATAAATAAAAATAGGATTTAACCTCAGACGACTTAATTAACATACTAGTTATCTGACAAGTTCCGTATAAAAAATTATGGAATGACGGCTTGGGGGTTACGATATGGTTTAATGCTCATTTATACAAAAGCGCTCTTTGAGCTCAAAGAGGCTTCGGCGTTCCCTCCTATTTTGGTGTAGCCAACCCCCGACAACAAAACCCTTTAACAAAACCAAAGCGGGTAAGTTAAAATGAGTGTCCGTTTAATTTACGTCCTCCGTCATCCTGAACTTGTTTCAGGATCTCGACCTTAACAACTAAAAGCCCAGATACTGAAATAAATTCAGCATGACGTGAGTGGATACTGGAATAAATTCAGCATGACGTGAGTGGATACTGGAATAAATTCAGCATGCACTCAAACGCCATTATTCTGAACCCAACTTCCGTCATCCTGAACTTGTTTCAGGATCTCCCCCTTAACAACTCAAAGCCCAGATACTGAAATAAATTCAGCATGACGACAATGGAAATGAAATAATTCAGAACGACAAAAGTGGATACTGAAATAAAGCCAGTAAGACAACACGTTAGTTAATTTCAGGATTGTCGGGGCTTTAATAGGTTTTTTTATACGGTCAAATGATGGATGAGTACATGTACACAGCATTAAAGATGAAAGTTCAAGCAAGAGAGTTTATGAAGACTAGAATGTACTGTGCATAAGTATTTTCAAAAAGAGGCAAATAGGTATAGAAGAACAATATGGTAAGGTTTAGCTGATATCTGTTTATATGAAAGTAATATTAGAATACTGTTGCTTGATGTTGAATGGTTTAATTTTGTTACTTACATTCAAGAAAAATATTCAGTTGCATTGAATTATCTGAATATTAAGCACAACACGTAATAATAAAAAACCCGCACTCTCTTTTTGAGAATGCGGGTTTTTATTAAGAAACATTTCTGTATCAATAGTTAAAGATCCTGACCTTCGTCAAGATGACGATAACTGATTACCAACCTGTTTTCTCTTTAAGTGCTACGCCGATATCAGCTAAAGAACGAACAGTTTTAACACCAGCCGCTTCTAATGCTGCAAATTTCTCATCAGCAGTACCTTTACCACCGGCGATAATCGCGCCAGCGTGACCCATACGCTTACCTTCTGGTGCAGTAACACCAGCAATGTAAGATACAACAGGTTTAGTAACGTGTGCTTTGATATATTCAGCCGCTTCTTCTTCAGCAGTTCCGCCAATTTCACCAATCATTACAATTGCTTCAGTTTGTGGATCGTTTTGGAACATTTCCAATACGTCGATGAAGTTAGTGCCTGGGATCGGATCACCACCAATACCTACACAAGTAGATTGGCCAAAACCTGCATCAGTTGTTTGCTTAACGGCTTCGTACGTTAACGTACCAGAACGTGAAACAATACCTACTTTACCAGGCTTGTGGATGTGACCAGGCATGATACCAATCTTAGTTTCGCCAGGAGTAATAACACCTGGGCAGTTAGGACCGATCATACGAACGCCAGATTGATCAAGCTTAGCTTTAACATCAACCATATCTAAAGTAGGAATACCTTCAGTAATAGTAACGATAAGCTCGATGCCTGCATCAATTGCTTCTAAAATTGCATCTTTACAGAAAGGAGCTGGAACATAAATAACTGTTGCTGTTGCGCCAGTTGCTTCTACAGCTTCACGTACTGTGTTAAATACTGGTAGGCCTAAATGCGTTTGACCGCCTTTACCTGGGCTTACGCCACCAACCATTTGTGTACCGTATTCAAGTGCTTGTTCTGAATGGAATGTACCTTGACCACCGGTAAAACCTTGACAGATTACTTTAGTATCTTTATTAATTAAGATAGACATTATTTGCCCTCCGCAGCTGCTACAACTTTTGTCGCTGCATCAGTTAATGACTCAGCAGCAATGATGTCTAAGCCAGATTTTTTAAGAACTTCACGACCTTCTTCAGCATTTGTACCTTCTAAACGTACAACTACAGGTACTTTAACGCCTACATCTTTAACTGCAGCGATAATACCTTCAGCAATCATGTCACAACGTACAATGCCACCAAAGATGTTAACTAAAACAGCTTTAACGTTGTCGTCAGAAAGAATGATTTTGAATGCTTCAGAAACACGTTCTTTCGTTGCTCCGCCGCCAACATCTAGGAAGTTAGCTGGCTTGCCGCCGTGTAAATTAACGATATCCATAGTACCCATTGCTAGGCCGGCACCGTTAACCATACAACCAACGTTACCGTCTAAGGCTACGTAGTTTAATTCAAAACGTGCAGCATGAGCTTCACGTTCATCTTCTTGAGATGGATCATGGAACGCACGCATTTTAGGTTGACGGTATAAAGCATTACCATCGATACCAATTTTGCCATCTAAACAGTGAAGATTACCTTCGTCAGTAATAACTAACGGGTTGATTTCTAATAAAGCGAAATCGAAATCTTCAAACATTTTTGCAAGACCTAAAAAGATCTTAACAAATTGCTTCATTTGCGTCGGGTTTAAACCTAACTTAAAACCTAATTCACGAGCTTGGTACGGTTGAGCACCAACAAGTGGATCGATTTCAGCTTGGTGAATTAACTCAGGCGTTTCTTCAGCAATCTTCTCAATATCAACACCGCCTTCAGTAGAGGCCATGAATACTACTCGACGACTAGCGCGGTCAACAACAGCACCAAGATATAATTCGTTAGCAATATCTGTACAGCTTTCTACTAAAATTTTAGCAACTGGCTGACCGTTAGCGTCAGTTTGGTAAGTAACTAAGTTCTTACCTAACCAGTTTTGAGCAAAATCTTTGATTTCTTGCTTAGATTTAACTAGCTTAACGCCGCCAGCTTTACCGCGACCGCCCGCGTGAACTTGAGTTTTAACAACCCACATAGTGCCGCCGATTTTATCAGCCGCTTCTGCCGCTTCCTGAGGTGTATCGCAAGCGAAACCTTCAGAAACTGGTAAACCATATTCAGCGAATAATTGTTTCGCTTGATACTCATGCAAATTCATGGTGTATTTCCATTTATCTGTGAATGATAATGACAGCTGTTCTTAGTTATAAATATAAGTAAAATCTTAATTTTAATCATAAATATAAATAAAATTCGCTATCATCGAAAAAAGTTGATCGATTATAGTATAAAAGCTCTAAGGAACAAAGTCCCCAGAGCTAATACTATAGTCTAAATCAAAAGATTTAATCTTCTCGATTATATATCAAGAAGTAGACGTGTTGGATCTTCTAACAAGTCTTTAATTGCCACTAAAAAGCCAACAGATTCTTTACCATCAATTAAACGATGATCATAAGAAAGTGCTAAGTACATCATAGGAAGTATTTCAACTTTTCCATCAACAGCCATAGGTCTGTCTTGGATCTTATGCATACCTAAAATAGCCGCTTGCGGTAAGTTTAAAATAGGTGTTGAAAGTAATGAACCAAAAACACCACCGTTAGTAATCGTGAAATTACCGCCGGTCATATCTTCAATTGAAAGCTTTCCGTCGCGACCTTTTATTGCTAAGTCACGAATACCATTTTCAATCGCTGCCATACCTAATTGATCTGCATCACGTAATACTGGTGTTACTAAGCCACGCGGCGTAGAAACAGCAATTGAGATGTCAAAAAAGTTATGATAAACAATATCGTCACCATCGATTGATGCATTAACCGCTGGAAAGCGTTTCAATGCTTCAGTAACCGCTTTAACATAAAATGACATAAAGCCTAAACGCGTATCATGCGTCTTCTCAAAAAGATCTTTATATTGCTTACGAAGATCCATAATTGGCTTCATGTTAACTTCGTTAAACGTTGTTAGCATTGCCGTTGAGTTTTTAGCTTCTAATAAACGTTTGGCAATTGTTTTGCGTAAACGTGTCATAGGTACACGTTTTTGCGTACGTCCGCCTAAATCTTGTGCAACAGGTGTCGCAGCAGCAGTTTTTGCCGCAGGAGCTGCTGGTGCAGGTTTATTGGCCGCTGCTTCAACATCTTCTTTAGAAATACGTCCACCTTTACCTGTACCTCTAACATTAGCCGCTGTTAAGCCTTTTTCTGTCATTAAACGACGAACAGAAGGGCTAGCTAATTCATCAGAGCTAATCGCATCTTCTGAAGTAGCTGCAGAAGCACTTGCTGTTGCGCCCGCATTAAGTTGGCCTATAACTTGTGAACCTAATACCGTGTCGCCTTCGACGTGGATTATCTTACCAATCACACCATTGTCTTGAGCAACAACTTCTAGAACAACTTTATCCGTTTCGATATCAACCAAGTTTTGGTCAACAGAAACTGTATCACCCTCAGCAACATGCCAAGTAGCAACTGTTGCATCAGCAACAGACTCAGGTAAAACCGGTACGATGATGTCGATAACTTTCACTGCTGTTGCCGCTGCAGGAGCTGATTTTGCCGCTGCTGCAGGTTTTGCCGCTGCAGGAGCTGAAACATCAGCTGCTGCATCGCCTTCAGTGAGGATTGCAATGACTTGCTCGCCCAATACTGTTGCGCCTTCGGCTTGAGAAATCTCAGTGATCACTCCATCAACGACAGCTTGTACTTCAAGCACAACTTTGTCAGTTTCAATATCTACTAATACTTGGTCACGTGAAACTTTATCACCTACTTGAACATGCCAAGTAGCTACGGTTGCATCAGCAACAGATTCAGGTAAAACGGGAACCTTAATTTCGGTTGTCATTTATTTTATTCCTTACTCACTAGTCTTCAACAGATAGCGCGTCATTGACTAGCGCTTGTTGTTCTTTTACATGGACAGACATATAACCTACAGCTGGTGCTGCAGAGGCCTTACGACCAGCATATGTCAAATAAGTACCTTCAGGTATTGCCGCTCTAAAGTGATGCTGTGAACAATACCATGCACCTTGGTTTTGCGGTTCTTCCTGACACCAAACGAATTGCTTAACATGCTGGTATTTGGCCAACTCTGCTTGAAGCTCTTCCTCTGGAAATGGATATAGCTGCTCGATTCGAATGATAACAACATTTTCTTGCTCACTCTTGCGACGCTGATCAAGTAATTCATAGTAAACTTTACCACTACAAAAAACGACACGTGTCACTTTTTTCGGATCGATATCATCAACTTCACCAATGACATTATGAAACACACCGGTCGATAGCTCTTCTAATGAAGAGACCGCTAAAGGATGTCTTAATAATGACTTAGGCGACATAACAACCAATGGACGACGCATAGGACGAACAACTTGGCGACGCAGCATGTTAAATACTTGCGCAGGTGTTGATGGCACACAAACTTGCATATTGTGATCGGCACAAAGCTGCAAGAAACGCTCTAATCGTGCAGATGAATGCTCAGGACCTTGACCTTCATAGCCATGAGGTAACAACATAGTTAAACCACATAAACGGCCCCACTTTTGCTCACCTGAACTAATAAATTGGTCAAAGACTACTTGTGCACAGTTAGCAAAATCACCAAATTGCGCTTCCCAAATAGTAAGCCCTGCAGGCTCTGCTGTGGTATAGCCATATTCAAAGGCAACTACTGATACTTCTGACAACACTGAGTCATGAATATCGAATGGACCTTGTCCTTCGCGAATATTTTGCAAAGGTAAGTATTTGCTCGCATCATCTTGGTTATGTAAAACAGCATGACGATGGAAAAAAGTACCGCGACCAGAGTCTTGCCCAGTAATACGAACACGTTTACCTAAATCAACAATCGAGGCATAAGCTAAGTTTTCTGCCATACCCCAATCGAGTAATTTTTCACCCGATGCCATTTTAACGCGATCATCGTATATCTTCTTAACACGACCTTGTACAGGATGAGTCTCAGGATATGTTGACAATTTACCGGCAAGTTCTTTCAGTTTTTCAACAGAAATTTCTTTATCGTAATCATCGTCCCACTCATGGCCAAGATATGGAGTCCAATCGACAGAATGTTCTGTCATAGGTCGCCATTGTTCAACCGTACACTGACCTTCGTCTAACAATTTACGATAATAAGAGGTTAATTCATTCGACTTATCTAAATTGATTGAACCCTCTGTATCAAGTTGCTGTGCATAGAGTTGACGAGGTGTTGGGTGTTTCTTAATTTTTTTGTACATCAATGGCTGCGTTGCACTAGGCTCATCAGCTTCATTGTGACCATGACGACGGTAACAAACAAGGTCGATAACGACATCACGCTTAAATTCGTTGCGATAATCAAGGGCAATTTGTGTTGCCAAGATAACAGCTTCTGGGTCATCGCCATTAACATGAAGAATCGGTGCTGAAACCATTTTTGCAATTTCAGTACAATATTCACCACTGCGCGTATCTGCAGGATTAGACGTTGTAAATCCGACCTGATTATTAACAACGATACGTATCGTTCCGCCAACTTTAAATGCACGTGCTTGTGACATATTAAACGTTTCTTGAACCACACCCTGACCGGCAATAGCAGCATCACCATGAATAGTAACCGGAAGAACCGTATCACCGACTTTATCACCACGTCTGTCTTGACGCGCACGGACTGAGCCAATAACAACAGGGTTAACAATTTCTAGATGCGATGGATTAAAGGCCAAAGCTAAATGAACATTGCCACCAGGCGTTACAAAATCTGATGAATAACCTTGGTGATATTTAACATCACCTGAAGATAAAATTTCATCGTGTTTACCGCCAAACTCGTCAAATAACTTCGACGGATTTTTACCCATCACGTTAACTAAAACATTTAAACGGCCACGGTGAGCCATACCAATAACAACTTCTTTAGTGCCTTGCGTACCAGCACGAGAAATAAGCTCTTTCAGCATAGGTATTAACGCATCACCACCTTCAAGGGAGAAACGTTTAGCGCCTGGGAACTTAGCCCCAAGGTATTTACAAATACCATCGGCAGCGATAAGGCCTTTAAGAATTTCTTCTTTTTGCTCGACAGAAAATTTTGCTTGCGACTGAACAGACTCTAAACGTTGTTGGATCCAACGTTTTTCATCGGTGTCAGTAATGTGCATATATTCAGCACCGATAGAACCACAGTAAGTAGTTTTAAGGGCATTGTATAAGTCACCTAACTTCATCGCATCTTGAGAAGTAGCAAATGAGCCGACGTTGAACTCTGTATCAAAGTCGTTTTCTGAAAGTTCATGATGCGACAGTTGTAAATCGCGTACCTTATCTCGCTTCCACAAACCTAATGGGTCAAGGTTGGCATTTTGATGTCCACGAAAACGAAAAGCATTAATTAGCTGTAAAACTTTAACTTGTTTGGCATCACTGCTACCAGAAACAACAACAGTTTTATGGGATTGCTTAGCTAATTCTTTAAATTCATTGCGGATTTCAGAGTGCCTGAATTCTAAGTCAGCACCTTCAATTTTTGGAAGTTGTTGGAATAACGTTCGCCATTCTGCAGAAACAGATTGGGAGTTATCCAAATAAGATTCGTATAATTCTTCAATATAAGTAGCGTTAGCACCACTTAAATGAGAAGACTCTAACCAAGCCTTCATTGTACCTTCGGGCATTGCCTGTTCCTTTATGGGATAAAAGCAATAAAAAAATAAACAATTATCGTTAGCAAGTCAACTAGACTAATGGCTAATTGTCATCTGCTAATGATGACTATTCCTGTTTTAAAACACCAAAGTGCTAGATAATTTCATCTAACACTCTGCTATTTAATTTTATACTGCGCGTGAAATCAACATCGACTTAATATGGCCGATAGCTTTCGTTGGGTTTAATCCTTTTGGACAAACATCAACACAGTTCATAATACCATGACAACGGAATACGCTGTAGGCATCTTGCAAACCATCTAAACGTTCTTCAGTTGCAGTATCACGGCTATCAATTAAGAAGCGATAAGCATGCAACAAACCTGCTGGTCCAATAAACTTATCTGGGTTCCACCAGAAAGACGGACAAGAAGTTGAACAACAAGCACATAAAATACACTCATATAAACCATCAAGCTTTTCGCGCTCTTCGATCGATTGAAGATGCTCACGTGCTGGAGGGTTTTTACCATCGTTAATTAAGAACGGCTTGATTTTTTCATATTGATTATAGAACTGTGTCATATCAATAACTAAATCACGTACTACCGGTAAACCAGGTAAAGGGCGTAACACTATTTTCTTTGCTGGAACAGCCGATAATGGTGTAATACAAGCTAAACCATTTTTACCGTTAATATTCATACCGTCAGAGCCACATACTCCCTCACGACATGAACGACGGAAAGAGATAGTCGTATCTTGCTCTTTTAATAAAATAAGTGCATCAAGTACCATCATATCTGAGCCTTCTGGAATATCCAGCTCATAATCTTTCATGTAAGGTGCATTATCAACATCAGGGTTGTAACGATAAATCGAAAAAATTTGTTTCATTGCAATGCTCCTTAATATACACGAGCTTTCGGTGGGAAAGCTTCACGATGAATAGGTTTCATATTTACAGAACGTTTTGTCATCTCTTCTGTTTCTGGCGTGTAGATTGAGTGGCATAACCAGTTCTCATCATCACGTTCAGTGAAATCTTGACGGGCATGTGCACCACGAGATTCAGTACGGAAGTTAGCTGCTTTAGCTGTACAAAAAGCCGTTTCCATCAAGTTGTCTAATTCTAAACACTCAATACGTTGCGTGTTAAATTCTGTAGACTTATCATCGAGGCTGGCATGTTGAAGACGTTCACGGATTTCAGTCAACTCTTGCATGCCTTCGGCCATAGCCTCACCTTCACGGAATACCGAGAAGTTAAATTGCATACATTTTTGCAAGTCTTTACGTATTTTAGTTGGACTTTCTCCACCTTTTACAGATGACTCCCAACGATTAGTACGTGCTAATGAAGCTTCTAAGTCAGACTCAGAGGCATCTTTTCCGCTTTGCGTATCATTTAGGTAAGTGCCTAAGAAATTACCCGCTGCACGACCAAAGACCACTAAATCAAGAAGAGAATTACCACCTAAACGGTTTGCTCCATGAACAGATACACAAGCGATTTCACCAACGGCAAATAACCCTTCAACGATAGTTTCTTTACCCGTTTCTGGGTTAAAGTTAATCGCTTGGCCATTCACGTTACAAGGAACACCACCCATCTGATAATGACAAGTTGGTATAACTGGAATAGGTTCTACTGCTGGATCTACGTGAGCAAATGTTTTAGATAAATCACAAACACCTGGTAAACGTTTTTCAAGCGTTTCACGGCCTAAATGATCAAGTTTAAGTTTAAGATGCGGACCCATAGGACCGTCAAAACCACGACCTTCACGGATCTCTGTCATCATAGAACGAGCAACTACGTCACGACCGGCTAAATCTTTAGCATTTGGTGCGTAACGTTCCATGAAACGCTCGCCATCTTTGTTAAGCAGGTAACCACCTTCTCCACGACAACCTTCAGTAACAAGCGTACCTGCACCGGCGATTCCTGTTGGATGAAACTGCCACATTTCCATGTCTTGCATCTGTATGCCAGCACGAACTGCCATGCCAACACCGTCACCAGTATTGATGTGAGCATTAGTTGTTGATGCATAGATACGACCAGCACCACCGGTAGCTAATACCGTAGCACGGGCTTTGAAGTAAACAATCTCGCCTGTTTCGATACAAATAGCGGTTGTACCAACAATAGCACCGTCACTATTTTTAACTAAATCTAGTGCATACCATTCAGAGTAGACATTAGTTTTATTTTTAACGTTTTGTTGGTACAAGCAATGTAATAAAGCATGGCCAGTACGATCGGCTGCAGCTGCTGTACGTGCAGCTTGTTCGCCACCAAAGTTTTTAGATTGGCCACCGAAAGGACGTTGATAAATCTTACCTTCTTCAGTACGAGAAAAAGGTAGACCCATTTTCTCTAACTCAATAATAGATTCAGGACCTGTTTTACACATGTATTCGATTGCGTCTTGATCTCCGATATAATCAGAACCCTTAACGGTATCGTACATATGTTGTTCCCAATGATCTTCATGCGCATTACCTAGCGCAACAGTGATACCACCTTGAGCAGATACTGTATGAGAACGAGTAGGAAAAACTTTAGAAATCAAGGCACAAGATTTACCTGATTCAGAAATAGCTAATGCAGCGCGCATACCTGCACCACCGGCGCCAATAACTATAGCGTCAAATTCACGAATTGGAACGCCCACTTATACACCCCACACAATTAAAAAGCCTGCCGCAAGGTAAGCTAATAAAGTAACAGAAAAGAAAAATTGTAATGACCCACGCAAAAAAGCTGGTTTAATATAATCAGACAAGACTTGCCAAATACCAATCCACGCATGTATAACAACTGACAAAACAGCAAGTAATGTTGCTATTTTTACTGACATCAAGCCAAAAAAGCTATGCCAAGCGTCATAAGTTACATCAGGAGTAACTACAAAAAAGCCAGCGATCAATAACGTATATAACGTTAAAATAATAGCGCTTGCTCTTATAAGAATAAAATCATGTACGCCATTTCGGCCTACAGTAGCAATGTTGTTTACCATAACCAAACTCCTACTACGACGGTAAGTATAAACCAAAGTGCCATAGCAAATTTAGCACTGGTGTTACCTGAAGCTAATTCTTCAAAATGGCCTAAGTCCATAAATAAGTGACGAACACCCATTAATATATGGAACGTTAGAGCAGAGATTATGCCAAACATAATGAATTTAAATATGAAACCATCCAGACATGCTTGAACTTGAGCAAATCCTTCAGCGGAAGATAGAGATAACGAAAGTGCCCACAATAATATACCAATAGCAAATACCATAATGACACCAGAAACACGGTGCAATATCGAGGCGTTTGCCGAAGGATGCATTTTAATTGTAGTCAGATCTAGGTTTACAGGACGTTGTTTTTTCACAATTTCGCCTAAAGAGTTTTTTTGAGTCTTCAACTTTTTAACTATTGCTCAATGAGATAACTAAACATATTTACCATTAATTGAACAATCCCCTAGTGATCTTAGTTAATATTTGCCTATTAATGGAATAGTCTACAAATAAAAAAATTAGATCAGCTTGATTATATAGCTGAACATTTTTAATTACAATTTTCTTACGCGAGAATTTCACCTTTATTTCAAAGCTATCAGACTATTATTTAACCTATTTTAGCAATTCTTTAACTTTAGTCTAAGGTAGAAACAATTGGTTTGACTTTAAGGGGGTATAATGAAGTAGAATACGGTCAGTTTTATATTCATAAAAACTGACTAACTTTTCAAAAGTAAGTTCAGCAAGCGAATTAAATAATTTATAGGGGATTAAACATATGGCTGAATCTAAAGCCACTCTCAGTATTGATGGTAACGTAGTTGCAGATTTACCAATACTTTCAGGTAGCGCCGGTAACGACGTAATAGACATCAGAACTTTGGGTAATTATGGTTATTTCACTTATGACCCGGGTTTCTTAGCAACCGCTTCATGTGAATCAGCTATTACTTATATCGATGGTGGTAAAGGTATTTTACAACATCGTGGTTATCCAATTGACAGTTTAGCTAAACAGGCTAACTATCTAGAAGTTTGTTATATTTTGTTAAATGGTGATGCACCAACATCGACTCAATATGATGAATTTGTTGATATTATTACCAACCATACTATGGTTCACGAGAAACTGGCTCATTTTTTCCAAGGTTTCTTGCCTGACGCACACCCAATGGCAATGCTTTGTGGTGTTGTTGGTGCTATGTCTTCATTTTATCATAGTGATTTAGACATTGAAGATCCTGTGCAACGTATGCGCAGTGCGCATCGCTTAATTGCTAAAATGCCAACTATTTCAGCAATGGCTTACAAATACAGCATTGGCCAACCATTCGTTTATCCACGTAATGAATTAAGCTATGCAGAAAACTTCTTACATATGATGTTCTCTGTACCTGCAGAAGAGTATGTTGTTAGCCCTACTGTTGCCCGTGCCATGGATAGAATATTTACATTGCATGCAGATCACGAGCAAAACGCTTCAACTTCAACAGTTCGTTTAGCTGGCTCTTCTGGTGCTAACCCTTATGCATGTATCGCTGCAGGCGTAGCATCTTTGTGGGGCCCTGCACATGGCGGCGCTAACGAAGCCTGCTTAAAAATGCTTGAGCAAATAGGTACATTAGACCGTGTTGACGAATTTGTTGCTCGTGCTAAAGATAAGAGTGATTCATTTCGCTTAATGGGTTTCGGACATCGTGTTTACAAAAACTTTGATCCACGCGCAACAGTAATGCGTGAAACATGTCATGAAGTATTGAAAGAGTTAGGCATAAAAGATCCTCTTTTAGACGTGGCAATGGCTCTTGAAAAAGTGGCCCTTGAAGACCCATACTTTATTGAGAAAAAACTTTACCCGAATGTAGATTTTTATTCAGGTATCATCTTGAAAGCTATAGGTATTCCTACCAACATGTTCACAGTAGTATTTGCTATGTCTCGTACCGTGGGTTGGATTTCTCACTGGGATGAAATGTTAGGTCAAGCGGGTCAAAAAATTGGTCGTCCTCGTCAAAACTATATTGGTGAAATTGACCGTGAATTTATCCCATTAAATAAAAGATAATTATTTATTTTATAAATCACTCTTTGAAAGGTAGCTCACGCTACCTTTTTTATTCCTTCAATTTTAGTCGCATCATAAAAACAATTAATAACCCTTTTTTCTTTGATTATCAGGAAATTTCTTTTGCCTCGCCTTAGTAATAATTTTCTCTTTACTGCAATAAAAACAGCATTATCTTGATAAAAATATAAAACAGCCCAATAAACAATCATTATAACAATAAAAAATACTAGCTATACACATAAAAAATAGTATTAATAAACAGTAATTTAAAAAAACACAAACTGATAGTTTAGTTCAATATCGGGCCAAATCTATACCGATAATAGCTAAAAATTACTACAATAATTGTTTCAAAATACTGATGATTTATCAATTATAAGTAAAATAATTGATACCTTGCCACTGCATATTTATTTTTCCAACACTATACCCAGCTAAATCAACTATAATTGTCACCTTACACTCTCTCAATCATTGATTTATTAACAAATCAATCAACCAAACCATGACAATTCTGCTGCCTTAACATTTTAAATTAAAGTGCAGCCAGCGGATAAAGTCGTCATTGTTAAGGGTAAAAATAGCGAGATAAAGAAAAAGGTGAATTGCTTACGGGATTTGCTGTATTCACTGTTAATTCAGCCTTATAATGTTAAAAATTTTATGAGTTAATGATTACGGTATGTCTGAATATCAAATGAGATTTGGTGGGATTGCGCGTCTTTACGGCGTTGCAGGTGCTGCTTTATTAGAAAAAGCGCACTTCTGTGTAATAGGTATTGGTGGTGTTGGTTCTTGGGCTGCTGAATCTTTAGCAAGAACAGGGATTGGTTCGATAACATTAATTGATTTAGATGATATCTGTACAACCAATATCAATAGACAAATTCATGCCCTTACTGAAACGATTGGAGAAAGTAAGGTCGATGTGATGGCTGAACGTATTAAGCAAATTAATCCAAGCTGTCAGGTGAATGTCATTGAAGATTTTGTCACTTTTGATAATTTGCGTGAACTATTAACTAACGATTTTGATTATGTCATCGATGCTATTGACTCAGTGAAAATAAAAACGGCTATTATTGCTCATTGTAAACGTAATAAAATACCGGTAATTACTATTGGTGGCGCAGGAGGGCAAACAGATCCAAGCAAGATTCAACTGTGTGACTTAAGCCAAACTTATCAAGATCCATTACTCGCTAAAGTAAAAAATCAACTGCGCCGTGAATTTAACTTCCCAAAAGCCGATGCGAAAACAAGCAATAAGCGAAAATTTTCAATTGATGCCGTTTTTTCTACAGAACAGCTGGTTTATCCTGACGAAAATGGCAATGTTTGTCACGCAAAGCAAACACAAAATGGTACGGTTCGGTTAGATTGCAGCTCAGGTTTTGGCGCGGTTACTCACGTTACAGCTACTTTTGCTTTCTTTGCGACCAGCCGTGCGATTAAGAAGTATTTAGCTAAGCATCAGCTTTGATGTTGCCTTGCCATCATTTTAATTTTTTCAACGATGGCTTTAACGCCATTACTACGTGATGGGCTCAAGTGCTGTAACAAACCCAAGGTTGAAAAATAAGATTGGTCGTCAAACGCTAATATCTCTGCCGATGAAAGCTGCTGAAAAGCAGCTAATATAATTACCATTAAACCTCGAATAACTTTAGCGTCACTGTCGCAACTAAAAATAAACTCATCTTGAGTATTTTTAGTTGCCATTAACCAAGCATGGCTTTCGCATCCTACAATTAAAGTCGTGTTGTTACGGAAGCTTTTATCCATTCTGACTAATGACTTACCCAGCATCATTATTTCTCGATGACGAGAGTCCCAGCCTTTTAATAAACTAAATCTTGCAATCATAGCTGAGTGATTAGTGTTATTGACCGGCTGTGCTAAGTGAAGTGGCTCAATAACAATTTTATCAACATTGTCATCCGCGCCTTCGATCAGTAAGTTTAGTTTTTCAATAAAAAAATCAATTTCTGTATAAGTATTGTAAGCCGCTAACGAAACTCTGATACAGCCACTTAATTTTAAATAATCCATTAAAGGCATCGCACAATGATGTCCACTTCTGATGGCAATACCATATGCATCTAGCCCGCTGGCAATATCGTAATTATGTGCACCACAGACGGTGAATGAAAGTACGCTAATATCAGGTTTGTCCTCAACAACAAATTTAACCGCTTTAATTTGTGATAATTTTTCATAACAGTAGCATGTCAGTAAGCTTTCATATTTTGCTAACTGAGCTACTCCAAATGAATTAATGAATTCAATACTGGCAGAGAAAGCAATAACACCAGCATAGTTCGGTGTCCCAGCTTCAAATTTAAAGGGGAGTTGATTAAATGATGTTCCTTGAAAACTAACTTTTTTTATCATTTCACCGCCGCCCTGATAAGGAGGCATAGCCGTTAATAAGTCACGTCGACCGTATAAAACACCAACGCCCGTGGGTCCAAACATTTTGTGTGCTGAAAAAACGTAGAAGTCACAGTCTAGAGTTTGCATGTTTAGTGCTAAGTGGGCACAAGCTTGAGCACCGTCAATAACCGTTATGGCTTTATATTTTTTAGCTAAGGTGATGATTTTTTTAACGGGATTCACTTTACCAATCACGTTAGAAATATGCGTAAAACTAACCACCTTAGTTTTTTCATTAAAATAACCTGCTAAGCTATTTTCATCGATACGACCGCTCGCATCTAAAGGTAAAACTTTAATAATAGCGCCAGTTTTTTCGGCAATCATTTGCCAAGGCACGATGTTAGCGTGATGCTCAGCATGGCTTAATAATATTTCATCGCCCGCATGTAAGTTTTTCTGCCCCCAACTCTGAGCAATTAAATTAATTCCTCCCGTTGTACCTGGAGTCCAAATGATTTCTTCTAAGTATTTGGCTTGAATAAAGTGTTGCACCTTAGCTCTAGCTTGCTCAAAAGCCAAAGTAGCTTTAGCACTCAGAGCATGTGAGGCACGATGAACATTAGCATTATATTGCTGATACACCTCAGCTTCGGTATCGATAACCACATGAGGCTTTTGGGTGGTAGCGCCATTGTCGAAATAAACTAACGGCAAGTCGTTGACGGTGTTACTGAGCAAAGGAAAATGCTGGCGGAATGTGCTGACATCGAATTTATTCATAAGAGATTACATGCAAAGATAATATTACTGACATAATTATACCTGATAATACTATAAAAATTGATCATTTAAACAATCAACAGTGTCGCTAGTTTATTTAGACAATAGTCCAAAATAATAGGTTAATTTACCTGTTTTAAACTAGAGTTAAACAGTAAAGAAAATAAAGGGTGAAAAGTATGAAGTTATTTTCATGGTTCATTAAAGCAAATAAGCATCCAAAGCCTGCACAAGAAGGTTTACCAACAGCTGTATCAAATGACATCGCAGATGAAGGAATAAATGCACTTAATCGCAATACTATGTGGCCGATAGCAAAAGTTAAAAACGCGACTGTGATTATTAAGAAGCCAAATAAGAAAATGAATACGTCTCAAAGTACCCATAAATACGAGACGACTAAAGCGAGTAAGCCTATTATTGGCACTATTCCTTTAGGTTAGGCAGAGCTTTCTCAACTAATCTGGCTGATAAAAATAGCGCGAAAGCGTTATTTTTTTGCTTCTATTGCTAGACTAACATTATGTAAATAGTGTGGCATTAAGAACTTTTCGGGGTTGTCGGCTAGCAATTGTAAGTATAAAGCTGGAAAGCCTGTTTGATAATAACGCATCCTAGTTCTTTGCTTTAAAGGTTTTATTGCAACAAAGTCTTTTTCATTACAGCTTTCAGCAATAAAAGCACCCACGCTATCACCTTCTTTAGAAACAGTCCCTAATTTCCAACCTTGCGCAGTATGAGTCACTAACGATGTTTTCCTTGAAATATATTTAGCCCAAGGTAATTCGCTGAGAATTACTGCACGGACTTTCTCACGAGAGCCTTGATAAAAACGTGGCAAAATTGCAACATTATGGGAGAACATCGCATTTTGCACAGCCAAGCAACGAGAATGATTTTTTGGTAGCGCGTACTCATCAATAAAACCAAGTAGATGAGCCAACTCATGATAAAAGACTTCTACATTATCATGACTATCAATATATAAAATACCCGCGTTTACGTTAGCGCCGCCTTTTTCAACAAGCACCGCAATGAACCTGCCTGCTGATACTAGTTTATTATTTGGCCAGATAGATTCGTCACATCGGATCGCTTCATTAATATTATGCTGACAAGCGAGTGTTATTTTACTGATGTATTGTACCGGTGAAAAACACAGGTAAGGTTGTAATGTTGCTAACGTCGATGAAGATACCAGTTCTTCAAAGTATGCTAAGTCGCGTAGATTGGTTGCAAAGGGCGCAATGCTCGCGAGACAATTTTCTTGTGACGGTATATGTGGAGTATTTAAGACCTTGTAACGCAATAGCTTTTTCGAAAAAGATTCAAGTTCTTCAGATGGTTTGTCTGCGTTTATCGTCTCAAGCTGCTTAATATATCGGTCTATTTCTGGTTTTTCTCCTATTGAAATTAAAATCTCAAGTAAAAGCGTTAAGGCAGATTCATTAGACGATATTGGTAATAATAATTTTTTAGCCAGAAGTCGTTTGTTATGGGAAAAATAAATTTTTGCTAAGTCTATTCTCGCTTGCTGATGACCTAATCGAATCGCTTGTCCAAGCCATAGCTCGATATTTTTATTATTGTCGCCTTGCTTATTTTTATAATATTTGGCTAATTTAAATGCTACCTCTCCATCACTTTTAGCCAGTGATTTAGCAATATTTTGCCATCTTGGGTCGTTATCAACATAAGTATTTAAATGCTTATACAAAAGAGTATTTAAGCCAAGCTTTTTTATAACGGTTAATTGTGAGTGGTTAGCGTAACCATTTTCTACGGCTTTAATTAATGAGTTTACCGATAAAAAAGCGCTTATTGATATAACAGTCAATAAGCTGATGATGGTTAAGCTGACTTTATATTTCATTTGCAGGTATAAATAACATCCATCATCACATTAAGACGACTTAGCGGCTTTAACAATTTCTTGTCGCATTAAGTCTAACTCAAGTTTGGCGTATCTGTGTTCAACAAACTCATAGACGTTAGTACTCAAGGCTAATTTAAAAAAGTTTGCTGCAAGTTCATTATTGTCTTTGAGTTGATAGTATTTACCTAAGTAAAAATATGCCTCGCACAAACGTTCACTTAAAGCCTTATTAGAATTTACGCCTATTGATAATTGGCTGATAAACTCTTGTTCGGTTATCTCACCAAGATAAAGTTGGATAATATTTTTAGCCCAAACACTTTCTTCAACTTGCTCGGCAGCGAGCTTTAATGATGTTTGCGCATTAAGGTTATTTGCCGCTGACTCGGCTAAATACATCCATAAAATACGGTAAGGATCATTAGTTTTTCGTTGCTGAAAAGTACTAAAATCATCAATAGATAGTTCAGCACGACCACCATAATATAAAGCAATTCCTCTATTTAAATAGGCATATTCATGTTCAGGCGCTAAATCTATAGCCGAATCAAAAGCCTCATAAGCTTGGTTGAACTCTTGCAATTGGGTGAAATGGATCCCTAAAAAATTATAGGCATCGACAAAGTCTGGCTTTAAACGCAAAGCTCGATTGAAATCAAGACGGGCTAATGAACGTAAACCAACACTGTCGTAAACAACACCGCGGTCATAATAAAGTTCAGCTCGTTGTGCATCGGTTATTTCAGCTCTTTGAATAACATCAGTTAGACGCGCTATCGCTATTTCACTTTTATAATTTATGGCTAATGGTTCAACAATGATAAGTTGATTCATGGCGAGCGAAGCGTCATTTTCTGGGCTGCTTGCACAACCTTGTAAAGATGAGATGACGATGACAAGCGCTACTTTAAAGAATTTATTCACAGAAATAATGTACCTAATGAAATTTTGTATTGACTCATTTTAGTATATAAAAAAGGGAGCCATCAGGCTCCCTTTTTATCTAACTTTTTAAGTAAGCTATTCAGCAGCGTCAGCTACTGGTGCTTCTTTTTTCTCAGTTGCTTCTTTAATACTTAAACGTACACGGCCTTGACGGTCGACTTCAAGTACTTTAACCGTAACTTCCTGGCCTTCAGTTAATACGTCACTTACAGCATTAACACGTTCGTCAGAGATTTGAGAGATGTGAACTAAACCATCTTTACCCGGAAGTACGTTAACAAAGGCACCAAAATCAACGATACGTACTACTTTACCTTGGTAAATTGTACCTACTTCAATTTCAGCCGTTAATGCTTTAATACGATTAATCGCATCTTCAGCTTGCTCACCATTAGTTGCAGCAATTTTAACAGTACCATCGTCATCAATCTCGATAGTTGTACCTGTTTCTTCGGTAAGCATGCGGATAGTAGCACCACCTTTACCAATGATGTCACGAATTTTATCTTGGCTAACTTTGATGGTATGAATGCGTGGTGCAAACTGTGAAATATCATCACGGTGACCAGAAATAGCTTCATCCATTACAGATAAGATATGAGTACGTGCAGCTTTTGCTTGGTTTAAAGCAAGTTGCATGATTTCTTTAGTGATACCTTCAATTTTAATGTCCATTTGAAGTGCAGTAATACCACCGGTAGTACCCGCTACTTTAAAGTCCATGTCACCTAAGTGATCTTCATCACCTAAAATGTCTGAAAGAACAACAAAATCGTCGCCTTCTTTAACTAAGCCCATTGCAATACCAGCAACAGAAGCTTTAATTGGCACACCAGCATCCATTAATGCTAATGAAGCACCACAAACAGAAGCCATTGAAGATGAACCATTTGATTCTGTAATTTCAGAAACAATACGCACCGCATATGGGAATTCTTCAAGTGAAGGCATAACAGCTAACATACCGCGTTTTGCTAAACGGCCATGGCCGATTTCACGACGTTTTGGAGAACCAACAAAACCTGTTTCACCAACACAGTATGGAGGAAAGTTATAATGAAGCATAAATGCGTCAGTCTTCTCACCCATAATCGTATCAAGACGCTGTGCATCACGTTGTGTACCTAAAGTAGCTGTAACTAATGCTTGTGTTTCACCACGAGTAAATACCGCAGAACCGTGAGTTCTTGGTAATACGCCTGTCATTACGTCTAGGGCACGGATCATTTCAGGATCACGACCATCGATGCGAGGCATGCCTTTAGTGATACGACCACGAACAACAGTTTTTTCTAAGTCATGGAATAAATCTTTCGCTTCTTGAACGTTAAGATCTGCGTCACTTGCTAATAATGTTTCAACAACACCATCGCGGATTTCTTTGATTTTTTCGTAACGAACAGCTTTTTCAGTGATTTGGTAAGCTTCGTTAACTTGTGCTTCACTTAATTCTGCAATTTTAGCAATAAGGTCAGCATTCTTAACTGGTGCAACCCAATCCCATTTAGGATTGTTAACTTCAGCAGCCATTTCTTTAATTGCTGTGATAGCCGTTTGCATTTGCTCATGGCCATACATAACAGCGCCAAGCATAACTTCTTCAGATAAAATATCAGCTTCAGACTCAACCATTAGTACCGCAGAATCAGTACCTGAAACAACTAAGTTTAACTTAGACGTTTCTAATTCAGATTGTAATGGGTTAAGAATGTATTTGCCGTCAGTATAACCAACACGTGCTGCGCCAACAGGACCACTAAATGGCATACCTGAAATAGCTAGAGCTGCAGATGTACCTAATAAAGAAATGATGTCAGGGGCAATTTCTGGGTTAGCAGAAACAACCGTAATAACAACTTGAACTTCGTTAGTAAAGCCATCTGGGAAAAGTGGACGAATTGGACGGTCAATCAAACGACAGATTAATGTTTCTTCTTCAGAAGGACGGCCTTCACGTTTAAAGAAACCACCTGGGATTTTACCGGCTGCGTATGTACGCTCTTGGTAGTTAACCGTTAATGGAAAAAAATCTTGTCCTGGTTTTGCTTCTTTCTTACCAACAACAGACACTAATACACACGTATCGTCCATGCTTGCCATAACAGCACAAGTTGCCTGACGTGCGATAGCACCTGTTTCTAAAGTAACGGTATGTTGACCGAATTCAAATGTTTTTGTAACAGTATTGAACATAAATGTTCCTTTTTAGCTAGATATAAATTTTCATTGATTAACCAATCTGTACAATTATTTATTCACTTAGCGCAAAATTTTAACCGCTTAAGTTGAACAAAAAATTATACAGTTTGGATTGATTAGTTTTGCAAAAGCTTAAATTTTCTAAAAATTTGCAGGCACATTATACTATCAAACGCGCTATTTACTAGCCAGAAAGGGGAATTGTTATTAAGAAAAGACAAAAAAGCGTGCTTTGACTAAGTTTGGGCAAGTTACCCGGTAAATAAGCAATAAAAAAAGGAGCTATAAAGCTCCTTTTTCTGATATTACCTTTAAGAAAAAAGGTAACAAATAAATCACATCTTAACGACGTAGACCTAATTTAGCGATGACTGTTGTGTAACGCTCAACGTTTTTGCCTTTTAAATAATCAAGTAACTTACGACGTTGTGCAACCATGCGCAATAAACCACGACGTGAGTGATGATCATGGATGTGCTCTTTGAAGTGACCTTGTAGATGGTTGATTTGTGTAGTTAACAAAGCAACTTGTACTTCAGGTGAACCAGTATCACCTTCTTTTTGAGCATATTCTGCAACGATTGCAGCTTTTTCTGTAGCATTTAAAGACATAATTAATCCTTAGTGTGATGTACCCGAAAGTACTTAAAATTCGCACCTCGCCAAACACTAATTCAGCTAAGGTGACAAAAGAGCGCGCATTGTATCAGCGACAGACGAAATTGCAACTGATATTTGTGTCAGGCCATTATTAACTTGTCGTTAGACTCAATAACATTTAACCCGGAGTAAACACTGTTATATTTTACTGATATAGGCGATAACCAGCCAAGATCCTAAAATGTTAAATAATTTATTTACAGCGTTTTCAAAAATTCGTCTAAAACAACAATGCGTTTAGGTGCAATTAAACCGTTGTCGTCTATATGACCAACACCAATAAACTCTCCATCATTGATATTGTCTCCAACAAAAACCTGCACTAAACCTTCAGCCGGAACATTAGCTGCTTGTACTGGATTACCATGGCGCAAAAAATTAGCAGACATATCATCGATAAAAACCTCAGGGATACCATCACAGGCTGTCGTCATCGGCAATAATAAAGGGTCAAGCAACTTAGATGGCGCTATCTCTTGTTCTTCTGCTTGTGCCACTAATGCTTGTAATTGTTCCAGTGTTACCATTTTATCTGTCGGATAATTTCCCACGGCACTTCTGCGTAAATTAGCAACATGTGCGCCACAACCAAGCAGTTCACCTAAATCGTCGATGATAGTACGAATATAGGTGCCTTTAGATACATGAATATCTAAATCAACTTCGTCACCTTCAAAGCGTAATAAGTCTAAACGAAAAACCGTAATGTCTCGTGATTCACGAGGGACTTCAACACCTTCTCGCGCATATTTATATAAAGGCTGGCCTTTGTATTTTAACGCTGAGTACATGGAAGGAATTTGCTGTGTGGTACCGCGAAAAGACTCAAGTGCTATTGCTAATTGCTCACTTGAAACATCAACCCGTTTTTCCGCAACAACTTCACCGTCAGCGTCACTGGTTGTGGTGCGCACACCCAATTTTGCTGTTACTTGATAGGTTTTATCGGTATCCAGTAAAAATTGAGAAAACTTAGTCCCTTCACCTAAACAAATCGGCAACATACCGGTAGCAAGTGGATCTAATGCCCCAGTATGGCCGGCTTTCTGTGCAAAGAAGATACGCTTAACTTTTTGTAAAGCACTGTTCGATGACATGTCATAGGGTTTATCAAGTAGGATCACCCCATTAATTGGGCGACCTTTTCTGCGTTTAGCCATCTAGCTGTACCCTATGAATTTTCTTCGTTGTTGATATCAGTTGCTTCGTTAGAAGCGGTAGCATCTCGCTCTGAGCTTTCAGCGATATGCTTATCGCTAGCGACAGCTTCATCAACCAATGAACTCATTCGAACACCTTCAGCCATAGAGCTGTCATAAACAAAACGTAAATGCGGCATAATACGGGCACGTAATTTTTTCGCTAATAACGAGCGAATAAAACCAGCAGCTTCATTTAAGACTTCAATAGAGCTTTTTATTTCTGAGGCTTCATTGGTAAAAAAAGTCACGAATATTTTTGCGTAAGCTAAATCACGTGTCAACTCGACAGCAGAAACTGTTGTCATGACTAAGCGTGGATCTTTAACTTCGCGCATCAAAATAGTCGCGATTTCTTTTTGTATTTCTTGTCCGACACGGTCGGTACGGGCAAATTCTCTTGCCATAGGAAATTCTCCTAATAAAATTATCGAGGACTTTTACCTGATAACTTTTAAAATATAAACAAAAATGGAGGCAAAGCCCCCATTTAATATTTGTACAACAGTAAGTGAGCTATCTCATTACATTGAAGCCGATTAACCTACAAAAGCAGTCAATCAGCAATAATCTAAAGTTATAGCGTACGCTTAATTTCTATTGTTTCGAATACTTCAATTTGGTCACCAACGCGAACATCATTGTAGTTCTTAACACCGATACCACATTCAGTACCGTTACGAACTTCTGCAACATCATCTTTGAAACGACGAAGTGATTCAAGCTCACCCTCGTAGATAACAACCAAGTCACGTAATACGCGAATTGGAGCACTACGTTTAATGATACCTTCAGTAACCATACAACCAGCGATAGCGCCGATTTTAGGTGACTTAAACACGTCACGAACTTGTGCAAGACCAATGATTTCTTGCTTGAACTCTGGCGCTAACATGCCGCTCATGGCTTGCTTAACTTCATCAATTAATGCGTAAATAACACTATAGTAGCGTAAATCAATGTTTTCAGATTCAATCACTTTACGCGCAGATGCATCAGCACGAACATTAAAACCAACCACGATGGCATTTGAAGCCGCCGCTAATGTCGCATCAGTTTCAGTGATAGCACCAACACCTGAACCTATGATTCTAACTTTAACTTCATCAGTAGATAACTTAAGTAATGAGTCACTAATCGCTTCAAGTGAACCTTGAACATCTGACTTAATTACAACGTTTACTTCAGAAATTTCGCCTTCAGCCATACTTGCAAACATATTTTCAAGTTTAGCTTTTTGTTGACGAGCAAGTTTCACATCACGGAATTTACCTTGACGGAATAAAGCAACTTCACGTGCTTTCTTCTCATCTTTAACAACAGTCGCTTCATCACCAGATTGTGGAACACCACTTAAACCAATAATTTCAACTGGGATAGATGGACCTGCTGATTGAATATCTTTACCATTTTCATCGCGCATTGCACGAACACGGCCATATTCTAAACCACAAAGTACAATATCACCTTGCTTTAAAGTACCTTCTTGAACCAAGATAGTTGCTACTGGGCCGCGGCCTTTATCTAATTTAGATTCAATAACGACACCACTTGCCATTTTATCAACAACAGCAGTTAGCTCTAAAACTTCAGACTGTAGCAATATTGAATCAAGCAAGTCATCAATACCTAAACCTGTTTTAGCTGAGACATGACAAAATTGAACTTCACCGCCCCACTCTTCAGATAAAACACCGTGTTGAGACAATTCACTCTTAACACGTTCGATATCAACACCTTCTTTATCCATCTTGTTTACGGCGATGATAATAGGCGCATCAGACGCTTTAGCATGTTGAATTGCTTCAACAGTCTGTGGCATAACACCATCATCAGCAGCAACAACAATGATAACGATATCCGTTGCTTTAGCACCACGAGAACGCATAGAAGTAAAGGCAGCATGACCAGGAGTATCTAAGAAAGTGATCATACCATGACCAGTTTCTACGTGATAAGCACCAATATGCTGAGTAATACCACCGGCTTCACCGTCTGCTACTTTCGCTTTACGAATGTAATCAAGTAATGATGTTTTACCGTGATCAACGTGACCCATAATAGTAACAACAGGTGCACGAGTGATTTCGATACCCGTATGATGACGGTCAGCAAGTACGGCTTCTTCCAAGGCATTTTCTTTAACAAGTACAACTTCAAAACCCATATCTTCAGCAACAAGCGCGGCTGTTTCTTGGTCAATAACTTGGTTAATGGTTGCCATTGCGCCTAGTTTGAACATAGCTTTGACAACTTCCGCGCCTTTCTTAGCCATTTTATTGGCAAGTTCAGCAACCGAAATAGTTTCGCCAATGCGAATATCTTGTAATTTTGTTTCTACTGGTTTAGTAAAACCATGTTTTAAGCTGTCAGGTGAAGATAAAGTTTTACCTTTACCGCGACCATTGTTGCGGCCACGAGCATTACGGTCTGCAGGTGCTTTTTTCTTCTTACGGCGACGACCACTTTCATCAGCAGAGTCACTTTTATCTTCAGCTTCTTGAGCATATTTAGAAGAAGTTAAATGAACAACCTCTTTCTCTTTAGCTTTACGCTCAGCTTCTTGTTCTTTCCAGCGCGCTTCATTTTCTTCTGCTAATTTTTTAGCGGCGGCTGTTGCTTCTTTAGCTTCTTCTTCAAGCTTAGCTTTTGTTTCAGCTTCTAAAGCAAGACGAACTTTTTTAGCTTCTTCAGTTTCAGCAATTTTTACTGGCGCTTCTTCAGCAGTTTTTGCTTTCGCTGCGGCTGCTTGCTTAGCTTTAGTTTCGGCTTCGGCTTTTGCCGCTGCTTTACGCTCTGCTTCTGCTTCTGCTTTTGCTGCAGCAACTGCTTTACCATTTTCTGCTTCTTTAGCATCAGCAATTGCTTTTGCTTCAGCAGCTGCTTGAGCGGCAATTTCAGCTTCTGCTGCTACTTTAGCTTCAGCTTCTGCTTGCTGTTGTTCTTCAACTTCGCTGCGCTTAACATAAGTGCGTTTTTTACGCACTTCAACATTAACTGACTTAGCTTTACTGCCATGTCCCATCGTTAACGTTGATTTAGATTTACGGTTAAGCGTCATTTTTAATGGTCCGGCCGTTGAGTCGTCACCATGTTGCTTTTTCAAGTGGTCTAACAATGCTTCTTTTTCATCTTGTGATACGGAATCGGTCGCGGATTTATTCACGCCAGAGTCAGCCAATTGGCTAACTAAGCGGTCCACCGGTGTACCAATTTCTTGAGCAAGTTCTGCTACAGTTGTGTTTGACATCTACTATATTCTCCCGGGAATTATTCTTCGTTAAACCAACAAATATTACGCGCAGCCATAATTAACTCGCCCGCTTTGGTTTCATCTAATTCTTCAATATCGGCAATTTCGTCAACGCCTTGTTCAGCTAAGTCTTCAAGGGTAATTACACCACGACTCGCTAATACAAATGCTAAGTGACGTTCTAAACCGTCTAGCGCTAATAAATCAGCTGCTGGTTCTGCATTTTCAAGAGACTCTTCACTTGCTAATGCACGAGTCGTTAATGCCGCTTTGGCACGTTCACGAAGCGCTTCAACAATATCTTCATCCATACCGTCAATTTCTAACATTTCAGCTGCTGGTACGTAAGCGATTTCTTCTAACGTAGCAAAACCTTCTTCTGCTAATAAGTTAGCAAAATCATCATCGATATCTAAGTTATCTGTAAACAATGAAATAACTTTATCGTTTTCGGCTTGATGCTTCTCGTTCATGTCAGCAACAGTCATCACGTTTAATTCCCAGCCAGTTAATTGGCTAGCTAAACGGATATTTTGACCACTACGACCAATGGCCATCGCTAAATTGCCTTCTTCAACAGCAATATCCATGGTGCCTTTGTCTTCATCAACAATAATTGATGCAACTTCAGCTGGAGCCATAGCGTTGATAACATATTGTGCTGGGTTATCGTCATATAAAACGATATCAACACGTTCACCACCAAGCTCAGTTGAAACGGCTTGCACACGTGAACCACGCATACCAACACAAGCACCTACTGGGTCAATACGCTTGTCATTAGATTTTACAGAAATCTTTGCACGTGAACCTGGATCGCGAGCAGCACCCTTAATTTCTAGCATCTCTTCGCCAATTTCTGGCACTTCTACGCGGAAAAGTTCAATTAACATTTCAGGCTTAGAACGAGTCACTAATAATTGTGCGCCACGCGTTTCTGTTTTAATTTCGTATAACAAACCACGAACACGATCCCCTGGACGGAATGTTTCACGAGGTAACATATCGTCACGATAGATAACCGCTTCTGCATTATTACCTAAATCAATAATGATGCTATCGCGACTGGCTTTTTTAACAACACCTGTCACTAGCTCGCCAATTTGTTCTTGGTAAGCTTCAACAATAAGAGCACGTTCTGCTTCACGAATTTTTTGAACAATAACTTGTTTTGCTGTTTGCGTAGTTACACGGTCAAATTTAACTGATTCAATTTGATCTTCAATATAATCGCCTAACTGCAACTCTTCATTGTCGTACTGTGCAGCTGACAAACTCATTTCTGCAAATGGGTTTTCTGCTACGGCGTCATCGGCAACCACCAACCAACGTCGAAAAGTATCAAATTCACCATTAGTACGGTCAATAGCAACACGAACAATAATGTCACCTTCATATTTTTTCTTTGTTGCTGTTTCTAAAGCGGTTTCCATTGCTTCAAAAATGCTTTCACGGGGTAATGCTTTCTCGTTAGATACGGCATCTACAACCAGTAATATTTCCTTACTCATGCTACTTAGCCTTTTTAATCGTTTCTGAACAGTTCAACTATTTATGTAATGACGTTGAACAACTACGTATTTTTATTTTATTGTTATTATTTGCTTAGCTTTTTTTATTATGATTAAAAACCAAATTGCCTTTAACAATATTACCAAGCACTAATTCATAGTCTTCACTGTCGACCGTTACTACTAAGGTATCGTTTTCAACGGCAGCTAAGCGACCTTTAAATTTGCGGCGGCCGTTTAATGGTATAGATAATTTTACTTCAATAATTTCACCAATCACTGCTTCATAGTGTGGTTTATCGAATAACGGTCGGTCTAAACCGGGTGACGAAACTTCTAAATTAAACTCACTGCCGATAGGGTCTTCAACGTCAAGAATAGCGCCTACTTGACGGCTAACTTCAGCACAATCATCAACATCAATGCCATTCTCATGGTCGATAAACAAACGTAATACTGAGTTATTACCAGCACTAATATATTCAATGCCTAATAATTCCTTACCAACTTCTTCAACAGCAGGACGTAACATGTCTGTTAATTTATGTTCAAACTTAGCCAATCATTTTCTCCAAATAAAATCTTACTTTGTCTTAATGTATCAACATCCAGATACAAAAAAAGGGCTTATAGCCCAGCAATTCTTAAAACTTATCGTGCTGAACAAATGTCCCAGATACGAAAAAGCCCCAATACGCGGGGCTTATTACACTGAACCCACGATGTTGATTTAACCTAGTGACTTATAAAATAAGCCGTCAAATCGATACAACAATATAAAATTATCTTCTAACTTTGCTTTAAGCAATAGCCAAAAAATTAATTTCAGTGAAATATTGTTATATTTAAGCTGGGTCAATTATATAGCGACTCCCGCCGAATCGCAAGCCTAATTAATAGGATAAGCAATAAAACCTTAACTTATAGAGCACATTAATGCCTACATTATATATCACTCTAAATAACAGTAAGTTAGTAATTTTTTATCAAGCATGCTATAAATTGAAGTAGGCCTATTTTTTCAGTAAATCAACTTATTATGTATAGCTATTCTCAATTATTAATGCGCAACGTCATTTTAGGGATGTTTTTTAATATTCTTATTGTTGTTATGGTCAGTTATTTCTTTGCTACCTCACTCTCGAGTAAGCAATTAATGATGAAAAGCTCTATTTCAGCTATTATCGACACATCAGATAAGAGCAACCAATTAGAACAAGTTAAACACTTAGTTAATCTAGCTGATTTTCAATTATTTACCCTACAACAACAAAACGAAGAAATAGTTAATTATAAGGTAGTCAATACAAACCTACTTGTTCCTTATATTTCTCCACCTATAGTCGTATTTACCCACCCATCTAATACAACCGTTAGTTATCAAATAAACAGTAATGATGCCGCGATAATGATCCTTAAAATAATGCTGGTCTCTATTTTAGCCAGCCTTATCATTATTGTTATTGCTTGTACGCTAAGTGTTAAGCACACTAAAAAGCTTGTTTTTGTGGTTAACAACAAAATAAAACAGGGTATTGCTCAAGTTATATCGATGAATAAACTTGAGGCTGGTGATGAAATTATTGACATGCCTGAATTAACTCATGGACTAAAAAAAGTCGAGGCATTACTTTCAGCGCATGTTAACGATGCCAGTGCACTTGAAAAGCAAGCTTATATTGAACCTCTTACAAAATTAGAAAACCGTAATCGCTTTATTCAGTTTTTTGCTAATGATGAAAACCAGGTTGAATTTGGGGTCTTAGCGATAACACGCTGTTCTGAGCTGCAAACTATCAATCAAATACATGGTTACAGTGAAGGTGATAATTATATTTGCAAAGTTGCCGACATTATTAAAAGCGTTACTGCAACCTACCGAGGCGCAAATGTTTATCGGCTTAATAGTTCCGACTTTGCCACCTTGCTTCCTAACGTAACATTAAAAGAAGCAGAGAACGCTGCAAATGAAATATCCAGTAAATTTAACGCTTACCAACAATCATCAGATTTAGATTCAGTTGGCTATACTGGTTTAGTCTATTTCGAGAAAGACAAACCACTTGGCGAATTACTGGCACTCGCTGATACCGGTATCAGTATTGCACAAACTCAACAACTCAATTCTTGGTTTTCGCAAAGCGACAGTGACATTTTACATAGCTCTAGTGCGAATTATGGCAACCAAAATTGGCGTCAAGAGATAGACAGCGTATTAGAAAACCAACGGGTTAAATTACTTGTCCAACCGATAAAACCTAATAGCCGTAACAATAAAGTCTATGGTGAAATTCTTGCCCGCTTTTTAAATTCATCTGATGAAATGTTACCCACCGCTTCTTTTATAGCTATGGCGGAAAAGCTTGATAAAATGACGGCGGTTGACAAAATGATTATTGAAAAAGTGATCAGTGAAATTAAAACAAAAAATTTACATGACCAATTTTTCGGCATCAACATCAGTTCACGCAGTATTCATGACGAACATTTTTTAATTTGGCTTGAACGTCGTTTACTGAAAGAAGCAACTATTGCTGCAAAATTAATCTTTGAGATAACGGAATACGGCCTCCAACAAAACATTAAAACCAGTAAGCGTTTTATTGATATGATCCACAGAGTCGGTTCTCGTATTACTGTTGAGCGTTTTGGCGTGGGTTTAACCTCTTTTAAATTTTTCCGCGACCTTAAACCTGACTTTATTAAAATGGATAGTACATATACACGTGATATTGATGATGATAAAAACAACCAGTACTTCATCAGATTAATGGTCGATCTTGCTCATCGCCTCAGTATCACTGTTCTAGCTGAAAGTGTTGAAAGCCAAGAAGAAAAGTTTACTTTAGAAAAATTATTTATCGATGGTTGCCAAGGTTTTTATTTAGGAAAGCCTGAAGCGATTTAATTGAGTATAACTTAAAGCTAAACGTTCCATGTTAATAAAGGCCAAGCATGGCAAGAAGATAGTGCATATGCAATAAAAATTAAGGCATTGAGCGGTTGTCATCTGGCTAATAAAGTCGGATAATAGCGTGAATTATCTCATAAAATTAATTTTCAAATGACAGATTATCTACTGCTGTTAGTTAGCACAGTATTAGTCAATAACTTTGTTCTCGTAAAGTTCCTAGGTTTATGCCCATTTATGGGGGTGTCTTCACGTACTGAAACTGCAATCGGTATGTCATTTGCCACCACCTTTGTAATGACTATTGCTTCGTTACTCAGCTACATCGTAAATACCTATATTCTTACTCCTCTGGGACTCGAATATCTAACGACTATGATGTTTATTTTAGTCATCGCTGTAGTTGTACAATTTACGGAAATGGTCGTACATAAAACCAGTGCCAACTTATACCGTTTACTGGGTATTTTCTTACCTTTGATTACCACTAATTGCGCAGTATTAGGTGTAGCTTTATTAAATATTTATGAGCAACATAATTTTCTTGAGTCGATTGTTTATGGCTTTGGCGCGGCTGTCGGTTTTTCTCTTGTACTTATTATGTTTTCAGCGATGCGCGAAAAACTTGCTAATGCTGATATCCCAAAACCTTTTAAAGGTTCCGCTATCGCTATGATAACCGCTGGCTTAATGTCACTTGCCTTTATGGGTTTCACTGGTTTGGTGAAGTTGTAATGACCACCCTATTAGCAATACTAGTACTTGGCTGTATGGCGTTAGTCTTTGGCGCCATTCTTGGCTTTGCCTCTGTAAAATTTCACGTTGAGGGCGATCCTCTTGCCGAGCAGGTTGACGCTATTTTACCACAAACGCAATGTGGCCAATGCGGTTACCCTGGTTGTAAACCTTATGCAGAAGCAGTCGCGAACGGTGAGGCTATTAACAAATGCGCACCTGGCGGCGAAGATACCATCAAAAAAATAGCAGACTTAATGGGGGTTGAACCACCACCTCTTGACGAAAATCATGATACAGACAATTCTCCTAAAGTTGCTTTTATTATTGAAGAAGACTGTATTGGTTGTACTAAATGTATTCAAGCTTGCCCTGTTGATGCAATCTTAGGTACGACCAAACAGATGCACACTATAATAGCCGACGAATGTACTGGCTGTGACTTATGTATAGACCCTTGTCCGGTCGATTGCATAATAATGATACCTATCGCTAAAACACCACAAAACTGGCAATGGGATCTTAATAATATACCTGTGGTACAGCTTGATTAGGTGAGGATTCGTGGGATCAGTTATTGAACGTATAAAGCGCGCTAATTTTTGGACTTTTCATGGCGGTATACATCCACCAGAACAGAAGTTTTTAACCACTGATAAGCCTATCAGAGCGGTTAGCATACCTGAACAGCTAATACTGCCATTACAGCAACACATAGGTATTGCCGCAGATTTACGGGTAAAAATAGGCGATAAAGTACTTAAGGGCCAAGCACTCACCCAGAGTATGCATCCTATGGCTGTTCCTATTCACGCTCCTACGAGTGGCACTATTACTGCCATTAAAAATGCCGTTATTGCTCATCCCTCAGGCCTAAGCGAATTATGCTTATTTATTAAGCCAGACGGAGAAGATACATGGCAAGAACGTCATATATGTACTGATGTAAGTAAATTAAGCCATAATGAAATAATTGATAAAATTTCTTCAGCCGGTATATCAGGTATGGGCGGTGCTGGTTTTCCTACACAAGTTAAAATAAGTACTAGAGACAAAATAAAATTCCTTATTATTAATGCCGCTGAATGTGAACCTTATATTAGTGCTGACGATTTATTAATTCGTGAGCACAGCCCATCAATTCTTGATGGCATTAATATACTTGACCGTCTTCTTTCACCTGAACATATTCTGATTGGTATTGAAAATAATAAACCTGAAGCGATAAAAGTACTTCAGCAAGTAACGGCTGATAATGAAAAAATTCAAGTGTGTGTAGTACCAACTAAATATCCTACTGGCGGTGAAAAACAGTTAATTCAAATATTAACGGGACAAGAGGTTCCTTCAGGCGTTTTCCCTAGCTCTCTGGGTATTGTTATGCACAACATTGCCACTTGCTTTGCAATAGCTGATGCGGTAATAAACGATATTCCATTAATAAAGCGGGTGGTTACTGTCAGTGGCCAAGCTTTACAGAAGCCACAGAATGTCTGGTCATTACTCGGCACTCCCGTAGGTTTTTTACTCGAACAATGTGGTTACCCCAATAAAGATAAAAAGCATATTATTATGGGTGGTCCAATGATGGGCTATAGCTTACCCACAGATCAAGTTCCCGTTGTAAAAACAACCAATTGTATACTTGCACCGAGTGAGCAGGAAATATCATCACCTTATTCAACCGGCACAAAGGAGGTTGAGTGTATTAGATGTGGCCAGTGTAGTGATGTCTGCCCCAGCCAATTGTTACCACAAGAGTTACAATGGAGCGCTAAAGCAAAAGATCACCAACAGCTTGATAAATTAAACTTATTTGATTGTATTGAATGTGGTGCTTGTGCCTACGTTTGTCCGAGCCAGATCCCCTTGGTGCATTATTACCGAGTAGCAAAATCTGAAATTCGTCAACAAAAACAACTTGATATAAAAGCTGATCATGCAAAGGTAAGATTTGAAGCACGAAAAGAGCGTTTAGCCAGAGATAAAATAGCACGAGAAGAAAAGCACAAAGCAGCAGCAGCAGCACGTAAAGCGCGGATGAACTCAGGTACCAGTGAAGCAAAAACAGAAAAATCAGCCGTTGCCGACGCGTTAGCTCGAGTTAAAGCGAAAAAAGCTCAACAAACCCAAGGTAGTGAAAATATTACTGCACAGACAGTAGCACCACCGGCAGAAAATGAACAAAAAAGTCAAGTGAGCGCAGCTATCGCAAGAGCGAAAGCGAAAAAGCTAGCCGCTCAACAAAATACGACAACTTATAAATCAGAGCCACAAAGTGCGCTGGGGGATGTTCCCCCCGCTGTTGATGATAAAAAAGCTAAAATTGCCAATGCTGTTGCAAAGGCGAAAGCTCGTAAACTTGCTGAAAAAAATAAGGATAGCGCAGATAACAGCGACTTAGCCCTTGATAATAACATTGTCATTGAAGCAGACGCACAAGCGAGCCAGGCTGATATGGTCATTCCAGCTGATGATAAAAAAGCTAAAATTGCCAATGCTGTTGCAAAGGCGAAAGCTCGTAAACTTGCTGAAAAAAATAAGGATAGCGCAGATAATACCGACTTAACCCTTGAGAATAACATTGTCATTGAAGCAGACGCACAAGCAAACCAGGCTGATATGGTTGTTCCAGCTGATGATAAAAAAGCTAAAATTGCCAAGGCGGTTGCAAAGGCGAAAGCCCGTAAGCTTGCTGAAAAAAATAAGGATAGCGCAGATGATAGCGACTTAACCCTTGATAATAAAATTGTTATTGAAGCAGCCACACAAGCAAACCAGGCTGGCATGGTCGTTCCAGCTGATGATAAAAAAGCTAAAATTGCTGCAGCTGTTGCAAAGGCGAAAGCCCGTAAGCTTGCCCAGCAACAAGCAAAATCGACGGCTAATCCTAGCGAAGAAAAAACTAACAAACCCGTAAAATCAGAGTTGACGTAATATTATGGCCTTTTGGATAGCAAGCTCACCACATAATCATGTTCAAAGTGAAACATCATCAATAATGCGTATGGTTATTTACGCTACTATTCCTGGTGTATTTGCCCAGTGGTATTTTTTTGGCTGGGGTAATTTAATCCATATATCACTCGCTGTTTTCACCGCATTAATTGCAGAATTTACCGTTTTATCGTTACGAGAGAAAAATATCAAGGCGCAACTATTTGATGGCAGCGCTATTTTAACCGCGGTATTACTGGGGATCAGTTTACCTGCCATAGCGCCGTGGTGGATCACTGTTATTGGTGTATCTTTTGCCATTATTGTCGTAAAGCAGCTATATGGTGGTCTAGGTCATAACCCTTTCAACCCTGCAATGGCCGCTTATGTCATGCTATTGATTTCATTTCCGGTACAAATGACATCCTGGTTACCGCCACTTGAACTAATGACTTTACCGTTAAATTTTGTTGATACACTCTCTGTAATTTTTAGTAGCTTTACTATTGATGGCTATTCTGTTGAACAACTGCGAACACATGTCGATGGTTACACTATGGCAACTCCCTTAGATACGGTAAAAACAAACCTAACTCTGGGCTTAAACATTGCAGAAAGTATGACAAGCTCTGTCATTGGTGAAAATTTTGGCGTGGGCTGGGAATGGGTTAGTGCTGGTTTTTTACTGGGTGGTTTATTCTTAATAAGCAAAAAAACAATTCATTGGGCAACCCCCGTTAGCTTTTTAGCAAGCGTATTTGTTTGTTCATTAATTGCTTTTTTATATAGCCAAGATACTAACGCTTCAACACTCTTCCATTGGTTTAATGGTGCATGTATGTTTGGTGCATTCTTTATTTTAACGGACCCAGTTTCTGGCGCTACCAGTATTAAAGGCCGAATCGTTTTTGGCGCATTAGCAGGCTTTTTAGTCTTTATTATTAGAAAATACGGTGGTTACCCTGATGGTGTCGCGTTTGCAGTGCTAATTTGTAATATGGCTGCTCCACTAATAGATCAGTACACACGCCCCCGTACTTATGGGCATAATATTTCATCAAGTAAAGCAGGCAAAGAATAATGGTCCTTTCTCTTACCAGTGCAGTCAGTAAAAATGCCAGGATCCTCGCTTTATTTGCTATTGCTTGTACGGCAATTGTTGGCGTGGTTCATTCACTCACCAAAGATCAAATTATCTTGCAGCAACAACAAGACTTATTGCGTAATTTAAACAGTATCATTGCTAAAAATAGCTACAACAATGTTATCTATAAAGACTGCTTCATTTTACCTAACGAGGCATTAGGCACAGTTAACCCACCAAAAGTTTACCGGGCAAGAAATGATAATAGCCCAGTTGCTGCGGCAATTACCACCGTTGCGCCAGATGGATACAGTGGCAATATAGAGCTTATTGTTGCCATCAATATCGATGGTAGCATAAGTGGTGTTAGAACATTACAACACCAAGAAACGCCTGGATTGGGCGATAAAATTGAAGAGAAAAAAAGCGATTGGATCAATAGCTTTACCGGTAAAAAGCTTATTGATAAAAATGATAATCGTTGGTTAGTAAGAAAAGATGGCGGCATGTTTGATCAATTCACAGGCGCGACAATAACCCCACGTGCTGTAGTCAAAGCAGTGCGTAAATCAGTCAATTATTTTAACGCTCACCAAGATGAATTATTTGAAGCTGCGAGTAATTGTTCAAATCAAGATGTTGCTAAGGGAGCTTAATCGTCATGAAAATTAACGATGAATATAAAGAATTAGCTTGGCAAGGTTTATGGAAGAACAATCCGGGTATAGTACAACTATTAGGATTGTGTCCATTATTAGCCGTAACATCGACCTTAACAAATGCTATTGGTTTGGGCTTAGCGACCTTATTTGTTCTTATTTGTTCAAATACTACCGTATCGGCAATACGCAAATGGGTACCTAAAGAAATTAGGATCCCTATTTTTGTTTTAATTATTGCTTCTTTTGTTACCTGTGTACAGTTATTGATGAATGCCTATACTTTTGGCTTATATCAATCACTTGGCATATTTTTACCCTTAATTGTTACTAACTGTGCCATTATTGGTAGAGCGGAGGCATACGCCTCTAAAAATCCAATTAAACAAGCAAGCTTTGACGGTTTAATGATGGGTTTAGGCTTTTTATTAATATTAATGTTGTTAGGTGCAGTAAGAGAAATACTTGGCCAAGGAACGCTATTTGATGGCGCTAATTTATTACTTGGCGAATGGGCAAGTATATTACGTGTTGAAGTTTATACCCTAGATAGTCAATTTTTACTCGCAATACTACCTCCAGGTGCTTTTATCGTTATGGGCTTATTTATAGCTTTAAAAAACGCCATTGATGATCGAGTAGCTGCCGCTAAGCCTAAAACAGAAAGTAAGGAAATTGCACGAGTTCGTGTCAATTTTGATGAAAAATAATAATAAAAGAATAACGCCATGAATAAAGCACAACGTTTAGAAATATTAACGCGGTTACGAGACAATAATCCACACCCAACGACTGAACTTAATTTTTCTTCACCTTTTGAGTTGCTTATTGCTGTGCTACTTTCAGCACAATCGACTGATGTTGGTGTTAACAAAGCCACAGCAAAACTTTATCCTGTTGCTAATACCCCTCAAGCTATACTTGATTTAGGACTTGATGGTTTGAAGTTTTATATAAAAACAATTGGTTTATTTAATACTAAAGCGGCAAACACGCTAAAAACATGCCAAATGTTAGTTGATTTGCATAGTGGCGAAGTCCCCAAAGAAAGAGCGGCACTAGAAGCCTTACCTGGGGTCGGCAGAAAAACAGCAAATGTTGTTTTAAACACCGCTTTTGGCCAACTAAAAGATAATGAAGGTAAGTACTTTATCGCTGTAGACACCCATATTCAAAGACTGGCAAATCGTACCGGTTATGCGAAAGGGAAAACAGTTGAAGAAACTGAAAAAAATATTATTAAAAACACACCAAGAAAAACAGAGTTTTTTTATAACTTACATCACTGGTTCATTCTTCATGGTCGTTATACTTGTATAGCAAGAACACCCCGTTGTGGTTCTTGTATAATAGAAGATTTATGTAGTTTTAAAGAGAAAACCAGTTAATTCGTTCTCGGTTATTACCTGTGTATAGCCGTTAGTTATAAACTTATATACTTCTCGTATATCCTTAAAAACTCACCACTTTCCTTGATTTTAATTAATCCAAAATTAAAATCATCTCGAATTTTTTTATCTCTAAATACGGGACGATAATCCATGGGTTTATCGATGGTAAGTTTGTGCTCAGTAATTTCTTGGCTATCTAGACCATGCATTAAATTAAGTTTCTTGACAAAATATCTAAAGATATAACGATCACTTACCACCACATCATAGCGCCCAAAGTACAGTAACTTAACTTGTGTTAATTGGTCGCTAACACCATAAAACCTACTGTCTTCTTTTACTTTTTTAAGCCATTTAGGATAACGCTTATCTGCTCCTTGAAAAGAGACCACATTCAACGAATCTAAATCTTTAGGCCTTTTTAGTACAATATCTTTATTCTTTAGAGTAATAAATACATTATCATAGATAACAGCGGCCTTGGCATAAAAACCGCCTTGTGATTTTAAGTTTACCCCCATATCTCCCATGACTGCATTAACTAAATTATTGGTGAAAGCATAAGGAATTCTTCCTAATGGAAAGTACATTGGCTTTAACGTATGGCCTTTATGAGCTAAGGCGGCCTTAATAATATCTATTTCGATTCCACTATTATCATCTTCAAAAATATAAGGAGGAATTTCTTTACTAAAAGCCATTGATACTTCTGTAGCTTGGCTAATAATAGGTAATAGAAGACTACAGACAATCAAGCTATATTTGAGTGGTATTATTTTTATCATGTCATTAATTTGTTGTAATATTGTTAACAGGCCACATAAGAATATAAAATAAACTATTGATAATGTCATTTTATTTTTCAGTGGGTGTATTTACTGATATTCGGTTTTAATTAGCATAGTAAATAAAATACTTTCTGTTTATATGATCAATTAATTATTATCTAAACAACAAATGAAGTTTTTGCTGTTTGTCAGTCATTACTTTTTATTAGCCAACAATACAAAACAGGTACAAAATGAAATTTTTACACACAATGGTTCGCGTACATGATTTAGATAAGTCACTCAATTTTTATATTAATCAGCTAGGACTCATTGAAACAAAGCGTGTCGATGTACCCAAAGGCAAGTTTTCGTTGATCTTTCTTGCGACAGAAGTTGGCGGCCCTGAAATTGAACTAACCCATAACTGGGATTCTGTAGAAGAATATACTGTTGGCAGAAACTTTGGTCATTTAGCCTTTGAGGTTGCTGACATATATAAAACTTGTGCGGCGCTAATGGCATCAGGCGTTGTTATTAATCGTCCGCCTCGTGACGGCCATATGGCTTTCGTAAAATCTCCAGACGGCATATCTATTGAGTTATTGCAAAAAGATGACGCATTAGCCCCTCAAGAGCCTTGGTTGAGTATGGAGAATCAAGGGAGCTGGTAAAGTAACGGCTTAATTATCTTGTCGATGACATTCACTCGACAAGATAATGACTAATTACTTGAGTACTGATAATAAATCACTGTGATCATCGGTCCATATTATACGACTCTTTTCGCCAATATTTGGCATTGGCCAGGCACTCGCGTATATTTTAATGCGCGCATCATTCAGAAAAAACTCATTATTTGTTACTAGCACCCACTGAACATTATGTTCATTTTCTTTATCGGCTAGCGTTTCTACATAAACAATTTTTGTATCTAATACATCGGCTAAACCACGTACTAACGGTATTAAATTCAGGTGTGAATTAGAAATGTGTATCGCTAATACGCCATCCTTTTTTAGGTGCTTAAAATAAAGCAGCAATGCTTCTTTTGTTAATAAGTGCTGTGGAATGGAATCACCCGAGAAGGCGTCAATGACTAAGGCATCAAACTGTTGACTCCCAGAATGTTCAAATTGTTGCGTTAAGCTAACCCGACCATCACCTAAAACCACTTCAATGTTGGCCGCAGAATCTTTTAAGTAACTAAAATAGTTATTAGCGGCAAAAATAACCGCAGGATTTAATTCATAAAATATATAGTGGTCAGTTTTATTACCATAAGCAGCTAAGGTACCTGCGCCCAAGCCAACAAATCCGGCATTTATATTTTGAACACTCCCCTCTTGTACTCTTTGCTTGGTCAGTTGTTCAAGAGTAAGAGCAACACCGGTATTTTTTCTATAGTAGCTTAATGGCTTTTTTTCATTGCCTTTTTCTAGGGATTGCGTGCCGTGTGATGTTGTTCCATCAATCAAACGACGTTGCACTTTATTATTAATTTCTACATCTTTAACACTTAAAATACCGTAAAAATTGCGTTCACTTGCCACATTAGTCTTAACAAAAAGCGTATTAAGATAAAATAATCCCACGGTAAAACTGACGGCTAAAATAAGATTAGTTGCCACTAACCAAGTTTGTGTTTTTATTGCCGTATTTCTTTGTGAATAAATACTCAAAGCTAAAAGAACAAAGACACTCATAATAGCTAAAGGAAATTCTAAGAATTGATCAAAGATATTTTGCGCAATAAAAGCAACAAAGGCACTACCTAAAAAGCCCCCCAGTGACATAAACAAGTAAAACAAAGTCAAATGCTGAACTTGCGGTTTTAAACGTGCTAATTCCCCATGACAAATCATACATGCACTAAATAATATACAAGCGTAAATAACAACTTGCGAAATAATATCGAGTTGAGAGCCAATAAAGTACATCAACAAAGCTAAACAGGCCGTGAGTACAAATAGCGCAAACCAATATTCTCTGACATACCACTTTGAGCTATGAAAACTAATAATAAAAGTCAGTAGGTATAAACACAGCGGCACTATCCATAAAAAAGGCACAGGGGGAATATTTTGTGTCATCGCATTGGTAGACGCCACTAATAAAACAACACCAACCATGGCTAATGCTATCCATAAAATCTTATCCAACAATGTGGTTGTTATGACGCTTTTATCCAACGCTTGCTGGGTACTTTGCTCAACAGAAGTAAAACTTAACTTTGACATTTTCAATAATAACGTTACCAGTAGTAACGCATAACAACCATACCCGAACGTCCAATAGTTTGATTGTTGAGTTGTTGTTAGCAGCGGTTCAAATAGAAAAGGAAAACTGATTAACGCCAGCAAAGAACCTACATTGGATAATGAATACAATTGATAAGGGAGTTTTCCTATTTCGATATAAGTTAACCATCGCTGTATTAACGGACCCGTTGACGACAAAATAAAATAAGGTAACCCTATCGATACGGTTAATAACAGTAGGATATTTTGAAGTGGCGAACTTGTCTGTGAAATATCAGCCCAATCTTGAATGCCAATAGGAAGAAATAACACACTGACAAGCAGAAAGACCGAGTGAATAATTAATTGTTTTTTGACAGATTTAACTTGTGTTAAACAGTGAGCGTAAAAATATCCTAATAATAGAAAAGCTTGAAAAAATAATAAACATGCAGTCCAGACGGCTGAACCACCGCCAAAATATGGCAAAATCAATTTAGCAATAAGGGGTTGTACTTGGAATAATAAAAAAGCACTTAAAAAAATAATCGCCAGATATAGCATTTAATATATTTCTCTTAATCGTCAAACTAACTAGCTAATTGCTGGTCACGCTTTTGTTATCTAATGAGGGCACTTTTTTAATACCCTTCATCATGAACATAAAAAAAGCGCTACACAGCGCTTTTTTTATTTTAAGCTAAAGGTATTATTCAGCTTTTGGTTTTGCCTTAGCTTTTGGCTTTGCTTTAGCTTTGGCTTTGGGTTTTACTTTTTTCTTTGCTTCTTCAACCCATTTACCCTCAACATACTTTGCATTCCAGCCCGTTGCTTTAGGTTTTGCGCCATCGGCTTCAGGTGCAAGTTCAGTCATTACATACTGTTCTTTGGTTTTACGACTATAGCGCACAACGGCTAAGTTTCCGTCAGGATCCTTAATAGGAGCATCGGCTAAATAATAAAATTTACTCGATATTCTGTCTCTAAAACGCTGTAGCTCTTCAACTTTAGGTGCACGTGTTTCTCTTGAGCGCGGAAAAGTGTTCGCTGCCAAGAAAATACCCGCGGCGCCATCACGTAAGACAAAGTGTGCTTCTGATTTTTCACAAAGTAATTCAGGTAGTTGCACAGGATCTTCTTTTGGAGGAGCCGCTTCACCACTTGCTAGTAACTTACGTGTATTTTTACATTCTGCATTGGTACAATCAAAATATTTACCAAAACGGCCTGACTTAAGCTCCATTTCAGCCTCACAACGATCACATTCTAAAATGGGACCATCGTAACCTTTTATTTTAAACTCGCCGGTCTCAACTTCAATACCATCACAAACAGGGTTATTACCACAAACATGTAGCTTACGCGTTTCGTCAATTAAATAACTGTCCATCGCAGTACTACATTTATCACAGCGTCGCATGGCACGTAATGCATCAGTTTCTTGGTCTTCCACTAATACACTGACCGCTTCTTCGCCAGAAGTAAGGTTCATCGTTTGCGTACAGCGTTCTTTTGGCGGTAAAGCGTAACCAGAACAACCTAAGAAGACGCCAGTAGAAGCAGTACGAATACCCATTTTTCGGCCACAGGTCGGACAATCAATATCTGTTAATACCGGTTCATTATTACGCATGCCACCTTCTTCAGTAGGCATATCAGCTTGGCTTAACTGTTTAGTGAAATTTTTATAGAAACCGTTAAGGACATCTTTCCAATTAGCTTTACCCTCAGCCACTTCATCAAGCTCTTGCTCCATGTTGGCGGTAAAATCATAATTCATTAAGTCTTTAAAACTTTCAGATAAACTGTCAGTAACAATTTCGCCCATTTTCTCGGCGTAAAAACGTTTTTTATCTAAGCGAGCGTAACCACGGTCTTGAATAGTAGAAATAATTGACGCATACGTTGATGGGCGACCAATTGAACGCTTTTCTAATTCTTTTACTAGTGATGCTTCACCAAAACGAGCTGGTGGTTTAGTAAAGTGTTGCGCTGGATTTAACTGCTCTAGGGTTAATACTTCACCAACAGATAAATCAGGTAAATGCTTGTCATCACCTTTTGATAATTGCGGATGGACTCTTGTCCAACCGTCAAATTGCATGACGCGACCTTTGGCCTTTAAATCAAAGCCTGAAGCACCAACAGTAATGGTACTAACGGTATAGCGCGCAGCTGTCATTTGACAAGCAACAAACTGTCGCCAAATTAGGTCGTAAAGCTTCTTAGCATCGGCTTCAATGCCTTCCATAAATGCAGATTCTATTTTAACATTTGATGGGCGAATCGCTTCATGGGCCTCTTGTGCACCCGACTTACTGCTGTAAACTTTTGCTTTTTCAGGTAAATAATTTTCACCAAAGTTTTTAGCAATATAACCACGACACATTTCAACCGCATCTTTACTTAGATTGGTTGAATCGGTACGCATATAAGTGATATGACCTGCTTCGTATAAACGCTGAGCTAAACCCATAGTACGCTTTACGCCAAAACCTAATTTAGTACTTGCTGCCTGTTGCAGTGTCGACGTAATAAAAGGAGCAGAGGGGGTACTTTTTGACGGTTTATCATCACGTTTATTTACGGTATAGGCTGACTTTTCTAAGCTTGATAATGCTGTTTTCGCATCTTTTTCGTTGGTCGGCTTAAATGCTTTACCATTTTCGTGGGTAACATCTAATGGAAAATCTAAACCAGAAGCGGTTTTTGTGTCAGCGGTAATTTCCCAAAATTCTTTCGGGTCAAACGCTTTAATCTCACGTTCTTTTTCAACAACTAATTTAACAGCTACCGACTGTACGCGACCGGCAGATAAACCACGGGCAACTTTTTTCCACAATAATGGGCTAACCATAAAGCCAACAACACGGTCAAGAAAACGTCTTGCTTGTTGAGCATTCACACCAGGCATACTTAATTCGCCGGGTGTAGAGAAGGCTTGCTGGATAGCATTTTCAGTTATTTCATTAAAGACAACACGTTTAAATTTGCTTTCATCGCCGCCAATAATTTCTTTTAAGTGCCAGGCAATCGCTTCTCCCTCGCGATCCAAATCGGTTGCGAGATAGACAGTGTCGGCTGAACCGGCAAGTTTGATTAGTTCAGCAACAACTTTTTCTTTGCCTTCGAGTATTTGATAATTTGCTTCCCAATCGTTTTCAGGATCAATACCCATGCGGTTAACAAGTGCTTGCTTATCTCGTTTAGCTTTATATTTAGCTTTCGCTGCAGGTGCCATTTTTCTGACTTCAGCAGGAGATTTCGCGGCAACTTTTTTACCAGTACTACTGTGAGGAAGATCACGTACATGACCGACACTAGATTTCACAATAAAGTCTTTACCAAGATATTTGTTAATTGTCTTCGCTTTGGCTGGTGATTCGACAATAACCAGAGATTTTGCCATATATATATACTTTCCTACGTCACTGGCTATTTTTTTTGCCAGTATAATTACATTTCGGTCAGAACTGTCTAAAAATTAGCCGAGCAACTCATTTTTAGCACAAAAAAACCATAAATCATTGAAATTAGAATTCCTATTAGATATATCGGTAAATAAGCAAGCTGACAAGTTATTATTTTTAATAACATCGCCTAATTGAGCTATTTTCGTTATAATGGCGTCAATATTTCGGTATGACTATTATAAAAACTTTCCTGCCAACGATAATTTAATTCTATCTTAAATTCAATTGTTGCCAGTCAAAAACCTATATCACCGTGTAAAACAATATTCATTTAATGCTTACTATCAATGTAAATTATTCGGATAAATAACAAGAGTACAAATATATGACAACATCATGGACTAACTTACAGGAAAAACTAACCAACTGTTTATGCCCAGCAGGTAACGGTGTTTTTACCGTCAATACCGCTAAAGAGCGTAAAGAGCAATTGCATCAAGCCTTGTTCGGTCAATCGACAGACATTGATAATATTTGGAAAGAGTCATTAAAAGGGCTTCCTGATGCGTCAAATGCCGTTATTTTAGGTGTTGCCTCTGATTGTGGTGGCGGAATTTTACGTGGAGCAAATTGGGGGCCATTATTTGTCCGTTCAACTTTACTTGAACAATACCCTGAGCTTGAAGCATTTGATATGGGAGATGTTCGCGTTATTCCACATTTACTTCATGATAAATATTTAAATGAAGCAACGCTTTCTAACTGTAGAAAAGCCCTTTATAAAGATGAAAACAGCCCTTATGCTGTTAGCCCATTAACCATTACTGAAGATGTATTACACGACTTTTATGCTGAGTTCCCACAAAAAGGTATTTTCGGCATTGGTGGTGATCACTCAGTAAGCTACCCGTTAACAAAAGCTTACTTGCAAGCAAAGAAAAAGCGCGGCATTCGTGCAGCTATTATTCATTTTGATGCTCACACGGATTTATTGGTTGAACGCCTTGGCATTGATTTATGCTTTGGCTCTTGGTGTACGCATATTTTAGATGATTTACATGAAAAACATCATTTGATTCAAGTAGGTATTCGCTCGAGCGGTCGTCCTAAGTCGCATTGGGAAAATACTTTTGGTGTAAGACAACATTGGGCTCATGAAGTGAAAGAGCTGGGCGTTGAAAAAATCATTGAAAATATTTTAGCGCAATTAAAAGATGAAAACATTGATGAATTGTATGTAAGCTTTGATATTGATGCACTTGATGAAACTGTCGCTGCTGCCACAGGCACACCAGAGCCAGATGGTTTATTTCAAAATGAAGCGATGGATATACTTCGCGCTTTAGCAGCAAAATACCGTATTACCGGTGCCGATATGATGGAAATTGCTCCTTTTACTGACAGCACAGGTTTAGGAAAAGAGAGTCGTGATAAAACGTTAGCGGCTGGCGCAGAGATCTCTGCCTTTTTAATAGCCGAGATGGCTAAGTAAATTTTTAGTTTTATCTGTAATCGATAGACAAAAATAAAAAACCGCTTAACAAGCGGTTTTTTTTATAGGTGGAACAGTTAATTATTATTGAATAATAATACTAACACCACTAAATACAGTTGTTACACCACCAGGGGTTTCAACTTTTATTTCTAATGGTCCACTGGTTGGTTCCGCCTCACCTTTAATCGCAACACTAAATTGGCTGCCGCCATTACTAGAATCCCCTGGCCATGTATAACTAGGGGTACCGACGACAGATCCAACACTAGCTACAAATGACACAATAGTACCAGCCGGCATAGGTTGGTTATGTAAATCAGCGATAACAACACTGACTGTTCCGGTACTTTCGCCAGCAATATAGAGAGAAATATCGTTTCGGTCATAGTTTGGTGACGTATCGACAACGGCATCGTTTGTTGCTGTAACAGTTATATACGGTGATGTACCTGACATAATAATAACGGTAGAGCCACGTACATTGGTTGAAACTTTTTGCGCTTTTTTGGTCGGATCAGGTTCATCATCTGGATTAGCACAATATTGATTGGCTACCTCAGTACCTGGATTCGTTATGTCATTTAAACCACATAAAATACCATTATAGACACTGTTTTCTATATCGAAAACTCCATTGCTATTAAAGTCAACAAACTCTTCTAACTCGCCACCAGCTTGAGTGCTCACTTCTACTGGATTGTATAAATTGTCTTCATTATGGTCAACAAAGGCTTCTTTTAGATCGTAAAGTCTATCGCCAACATCTTTTCCTTGAAACAAAGTGTACTCACTCTCATCAAAGCGACCATTACTATTTTTATCAGGAAATGACTCTTCACCAATAGCAGTTGCTAATATTGTCACTCTTCCGCCATATTCCTGCCCAAGATAATTATTACCATTTGACAAAGGTTGACGAGCACAAAAGATCGCTGGATCATCATTTTCAGCCACTGTACAAAAACTACGGCTTAATACTTGTCCCGCTGGACGAGGGTTTTGACTGGTCCACATAACCGAACATACACCATTAGTTGTTGTACATGAGGAACCAACCGAACCACCTTCAGTGGTAAAGTTAACAGCGGTTCCATCTGGTACTGGATTATTAAATGCATCAGCCATACGAACAACAACAGGTACTTCTACACCATCAATGCCCCAAGCTTCAGGATTTGCGACCCCTCGGGCCAAACTAAAACTATCTTGGTCCGGTAAACCTGTTGAAACGACGAGTTGACTAGATTGAGTAAAGACAAAAGTGCCACCTAATGATTCTGTAGATGCTGTAACGCGAACTGTCGTTGCAACAGAGCCCGAATTAACAACTGTTTGTACTAAACCTTGGTCGTTAGTGGTGGCAAAATTCTGACTTAAATTTATACCACCCACATTAGTATTCAAGGAAAAATTCACTCGACGATTATTGTAGGGGTTGCCATCGGTATCTTTTACTTTGAACATCACCGTTGAGCTTTCAGAGCCTCCAACAATACCTGCTCCTACGATGCCAATATGCTCTGGCGATGCAGACACATACTCAATGCTACCAATGTCAGCGGCTAAAACGCTAACAGATGCTGTTGCTGATAAATTAATGCCCCCAGCATTAGCGGTGACATTAATCGTGTCATCGCCTACACACCCTTGTGCTAGATAAGTACTTGTCGCCGCACCATTAGAGGTTGTGATCGGTGTACTTAGCGTAGCGGTTAATTGTGCCGTACACCCAGATGAAAAATTAACATCCACAGGTTCAGTAAATAGATTACCTTGATCATCAACAATTGATACTGAAATAACACTCGTTCCGCCAGCAGATATATTCGTTAAACTGACATCAGCAACACCTTCTATAAATGGACTACCTGCTCCCATAATGACAGTTGAAGAGCCAACAACAAAAATTGTTTGACCAGATTCTCCACTGGTAATGGATGCTGTAATAGTTCCCGCACCTAAGTTTTCACCCGCATAGATATCAACAATTGCTTGATTATTTGCATTTGTGATAGCTGAAGGGATAGGTATATCACCAACAGTAGAACTAAAAGTAACAATCAAAGGAGCACTAATGCCATCAATTGTCGCAATTATTCGTGCCGGTTTGGATGACGTTACCGTGTCAGTGGCATTACTATCACCATCTATGAGAGTGACATTGATATTAATATCACCGACAACACCTATATCATCGCCTTGAGTTTTAAAGCCTAGTGGTACTAACGAGATCTCACCAGAAGAAAGAGAAGCGGATATTTCACCAGCACCACGAACACTACCTGCTGTGAGGGTAATCGTGGCGATACCATCTTCATTTGTTAAAGCGGAACCAGAAGATGGCGAGAAAGCTCCTAAATTTGTTGCGAAGGTTACCGCCCTGTTGGAAACTGGAGCACTGCCTTGCATTACTGTTGCTGTAACGGTTACCGGCGCAGCACCGGTAACCGTACTATCGGAAATATTGAGTGAAATAGTACTGGCAACAGAACCACCTGCAACAGGAGTTTCCACTCTAGATAAGCCCCCTTCTCCACTGCCTCCACAACCGCTGAGCGCGAAAAATAAAAGCCAAAAACCCAATCGTTGAAAAAGTGCCATGCAAGTATCCCTTAATTTTTAACTACATATTTATTAATAGTAACTTATATTCTAAAAATTTCATTAAAAATAGCGCTATAGTTGCTTTTTAATCAATAGCTTTTTTATCAATGAATTACCTGTTAATCTACTATTCATAATTTATAATAAAAAATAACGTTGCATTTCTTTATGACTGATAAAAAAAAAGCTAGTTTAACCGCTAGAATCGTTACTGGCATGCTTGCTGGCATCGCGGTAGGCGTATCCTTACAATTTCTTATGCCAGACAAATCAGACTTTGTTATCCCGCTCTATTTCTTTGAACTTTCATTACGATCATTTTTGGTTGACGGAATTTTTGAAGTCATTGGACAAATTTTCATTTCAAGTTTAAAAATGTTGGTAGTACCACTGGTTTTTGTATCGCTTATTTGTGGGACTTGTTCCTTAAAAGATACCACAAAACTTGGACGTATTGGCGGTAAAGCCATTTCACTCTATTTAATTACAACAGCAATAGCGATTAGCTTTGCGATGTTTTTAGCGTTATTAATAAGCCCTGGCGAAGGGGTCAATATGGCCTCTGACACAACGTTCACTAGTCGTGAAGCGCCTTCTTTAGCGCAAGTGTTTATTCAAATGTTTCCGAGTAATCCGTTTGAAGCTTTTGCAAAAGGTAATATGCTACAAGTCATTATATTTGCCTTGTTATTTGGTATTGCTATAGCGCTTTCAGGTAAAGCCGGCGAACGTATTGCTAGTTTATTTGAAGACATGAGTACCGTTATTATGCGCTTGGTAACTATATTAATGAACCTTGCTCCTTATGGTGTATTTTGTTTATTAGCAAGTTTATTCACTGATATGTCACTTAAGGTATTCGGTAACCTAATTGTTTACTTCTTAGTCGTTTTCTTTGCACTGATTTTACATGCTACGGTAACTTATTCTACTATCTTAAAAGTAATGACTGGTTTAAACCCAATTACTTTTTTGAAAAAAATGCGTGATACCGTTATCTTTGCATTTTCAACAGCCAGCAGTAATGCAACCATCCCGGTAACACTTGAAACTGTTACCAAAAAAATGGGTGTTAAAAATTCAATCGCTTCGTTTACTGTACCTCTAGGTGCGACCATTAATATGGATGGCACGGCTATAATGCAAGGTGTAGCGACTGTATTTATTGCGCAAGTGTTTAATGTTGATTTAACATTTAGTCAATATTTAATGGTAATACTTACCGCGACCTTAGCTTCAATTGGCACAGCTGGTGTTCCAGGCGTAGGTTTAATTATGCTAGCCATGGTTCTAGACCAAGTAGGTTTACCTGTAGAAGGCATAGGTTTAATTATAGGTGTTGACCGTTTACTTGATATGACACGAACTGCCGTTAATGTCACGGGTGACAGCATGGTCTCAATTGTTGTTGCTAAATCAGAAAATCAGTTTGACGAAGATATTTTTTATGATGAAAATGCAGGAAGTAAAATTGAGAATATTGATTTTCAAGACCTAGAAAAAAATCAAAGTGGCGATTAGCAATTTCAAGACACAAGAGTAAATAAAAAAGGTGCTTAAAAGCACCTTTTTATGTTTTAAATACCCAAAGCATTAATACTTTTCATACCTTGCTAAGCAATAATAATATTTCAAGCGCCCATATAAATACCATCAAATTTTTACAGAGTTCACCTTATCAACTGATGTTTACGATGCCTATTTGCAATATTACAAAGCTAATAAACCGAGCGCTGGTGCTAATATTCACGTTAAATAATACTAATTTCTAGTAGAGTATCACGTTAAACTGAAGCTGGTTTTCGACAGAAAAATAGTTAAAGTTGATACCGACAGCTTAAAGTCGGCTCCATGTCGAGGTGATGTCACCGCCTTGTCGTCACGTATAATACAATGTGGAATTATCATAGCGAAGAATCTTTACACGTCAGTACAAGGAAAATCAATGGACATTAATAGTGTAAAACTCAGGGAGCTGCGCCTTGCCAGGTATTGGTCACAAGAGCAACTCGCTACACTAAGCTCCTTAAACCTTCGAACAATCCAGCGCCTTGAATCTGGTGCTAAGGTATCGACAGAGTCTTTGCGAGCGCTTGCCGCCGTATTTGAAGTGCCTGTAGGGAGTTTACTGCTAAACACCGATAAACCCAGCCAATCTGCCCTCGCATCAATTCACGAAGGTATAATAAAAGGCCTAGAATTTAGTGGTATGACTTCACGCGCAGATTTTTGGTGGCTCGCGCTCGCCATAACTATGTTACTCGCCTTCGCTAAATTGCTCGCCGAGGCTTTTGCTAGTCCGCTGCCAGTGCAAATTGCCTCATTACTGGTTTTACTGCCGTGGGTCGCTGCATGTACTCGACGCCGCGTGATGCTGGGCTAAGTATTTGGTGGCAGCTCATTAGCTTAGCGCCAGTCGTCGGTATTGTCATACTGCTCTACTTACTCACCTACCAAACTAAATCAAAAGAGCCAGATTAGAGTCACCCTAAGTGATTTCAGCACAATTAGCATTTTTCCATACTTGTGCTCAGCATTACCCCGAATAACTGCTATCAAAACAATGCGACTAAGATGACTAAGCAAGATACTATATCAGCTATAAAAAAAACCTGAGTAGCTACTCAGGTTTTTGTGTTTTAACGCCGCTTTTATTGTTACTAATCAGTCAATAATGGCTCAAATGATTTAACTAAATCGTCAATTGATTTCATTTGCTGTAAATAGGGCTCAAGTTTATCAAGCGGCAACGCACAAGGGCCATCGCATTTAGCGTTATCAGGGTCAGGGTGTGATTCTATAAATAAACCCGCTAAACCTAATGCCATACCGCTACGCGCTAATTGTGCAGCTTTAGCACGACGACCACCTGCAGAATCAGCTCGGCCACCCGGCTGCTGTAAAGCATGAGTGGCATCGAAAATGACTGGCGCATAATCTTTCATTTCATCCATCGCTAGCATATCAACAACAAGATTATTGTAACCATAACAACTCCCGCGCTCGCAAAGAATAACTTGCTCATTGCCTGCTTCGGCGAATTTATTAATAATATGACGCATTTCATGTGCTGCTAAGAACTGTGGCTTTTTAACATTAATAATCGCATTGGTTTTTGCCATAGCAACCACTAGGTCTGTTTGGCGCGCTAAAAATGCCGGTAATTGAATAATATCAACCACCTCGGCTACAGGTTGCGCTTGATGTATTTCATGCACGTCGGTAATGATAGGTACGTTGAAGGTCGACTTTATTTCTTCAAATATTCTCAGACCTTCCTCTAAACCTGGTCCTCGGTATGAATGAACAGACGAACGGTTCGCTTTATCAAAAGATGCTTTGAATACGTAAGGAATATTGAGCTTTTGTGCCACTTCTACGTAGTGCTCTGCAATGCTCATCGCTAAATCACGTGACTCTAATACATTCATACCACCAAATAAAACAAACGGTTTATCGTTAGCGATTTCAATATCGTATTTAGTCAATTTAATTGAAGTTATTGTCATAATTTTTCCAAAATAAAGTCTGGAGCTAACAAACGATTAGCTACCAATAATTCTTAATAACTGGCCACATAACCAAGCCATATAAGTACCTAAAGCATAACCTAACACCGCCAGTAGTACACCAACCGGCGCTAAAGAAGGATGAAATGCTGATGCGATAACGGGCGCAGAAGCAGCACCACCGATATTGGCTTTACTGCCAACAGCTAGATAGAAGATCGGTGCTTTAATCATTTTGCCAACAATAAGCAGTAAAGCAACGTGGACTAACATCCAGATAACTCCAATGGCTATGTATTTCGGTGACTCAACAATTTGAGTAACATCCATATGCAAACCTATTGTCGCGACTAATACATATAATAAGCTACTACCAACTTTCGAAGCTCCTACGGCTTCAAGTTTTCTTACTTTAGTAAACGACAATGCCAATCCTATCGTAGTCACTAAGACGATTATCCAGAATAGTTTTGAATGTAAGCTAAATTTTTCTAATTCAGGAAAGTTTGTCTGAAAATAAGGGACTAAAAAGTCAGCGGCAAAATGTGCTAAACCAGCAGCGCCAAAACCTACCGCTATAATCATCATAAAGTCTTTTAGTAACGGCAACTTGATATTTTCACGTTGAGCAGACTCTACTTTATCAATTAATCTATCAATTGCTGAAGTGTCAGCGCCACTCTTCGCATCAATACGCTTATGGTTTGCTGCTAAATAAAGTAATACCGCCATCCACAAGTTGGCTACAACAATATCAACAGTCACCATAATGGTGAATATTTTGCCATCAGCGCCATAAATTTCTTTCATCGCCAACATATTTGCGCCGCCACCAATCCAACTACCCGCAAGCGCAGCCATACCACGCCAAACAGCTTCAGGACCAGTTACACCAAGTAATTCAGGCCAAATAGCAGAAATAACTAAGAGCGCAATTGGGCCGCCAATAACCACACCAACCGTGCCGGTTAAAAACATAATAATCGCTTTATTACCAAGACCAACAATTGCTTTTATGTCGATGCTCAAAGTGAGTAAAACCAAACAAGCCGGCAATAAATAATACTTGGCGACTTCGTCTACTTGACTCAATTCTGCACTAACAATGCCAAAAGTGTTTAGCAAAGAGGGTAATAGGTAGCACATAAGTAATGCTGGCACGTATTTATAGAACTTCTTAAATGCGGGGTGTTCACTATTTGAAGTATAAAAAACGAATCCAAGTATTAGTGCGAGTAACCCCATAACCGTGGCGTCATTCGTGATAAAAGGTGTATTGTTGATAATTTGATCTTCCATTGATTAACCTTGTTATTTTTATTTGATTTATTGGTTTTATTTGTAAACTACAGCCTTATTTCTAAGGCTTATTAATGTAATACCGTATCAGCTATAGTGATTTTGTCCAATTGCATTTTTAATAATTGCGCAGCAGGATCTTTTGGACATTTATCGACAAAATATTGGTAATCATCGTAAGCGACTTTAAAACAATCGAGTTGATGCAACAAAAAACCTCGGTCGCGACGCTCAAACGGATCTTCTGGGCGTAACGCTATTAATATATCAACACACTTTAATGCTTGAGCAAACTGCCCTTCGCGGATCAAAGCATTTTTCAATGAGCTAACGTGCTTAACAATTAAGCTTAACCTTGAAATATCTTCAATTTGGTCGCTTTGTGGATCGCCATCAAGTTCATCCATACATAAATCAAGCTCCTGCCAATTTAAAGACTCTCCAGTAATGGGATCAAAAACAATCGCATAAACATCATCACAGACGACGCGAATCATATTTTTCTTTGGTACGTACACCACATCAGCTTCAAAACCACAAAGACGAAATATATGGCAAAGCACTATACTTTTTAGCGCTGGGGCCATTAATTTAAAATCGAGTCCACTTTGTAACTTATGAGCACTAACGGGCCAAAAATCACGTTGATTATCAATAAAAAGTTGCCCAATGAAAAGTTCGTTGATTAATTGCTCAGCTTTTTCAAGATACTCTTCTGTATCAGAAATTAATTCTGAACATTGTTCGACTATTTGACTAAGGTTTGTTGGCTCAAAGTCACTATCACCAAAAACAACTTCTTCAATAAGTACAAAAGCTTCAATAAGTGATTTATCGTCATCATTGAGCTCGGAAAATAATAATTCATTCATGCTGTAATTTTTAATTGCTGACTCTATTTATAGTTATTGCTTATTTCAGGGTATATTTATTATAAAAATATCGTTTGTTTTGTTGTCGCTATTCGCACCACTAACATAATCCAGCCCATAGCTACTAAATAACCTATCACTTGCATCATTCGGTTACGAGCTAACTTCAACGTGTAATAGCCGGTAAAAATATAGAAAATAATGGCAAGTATCTTTTCGCCTAGCCATAAATATTCTATTGGATTTATCGCTAACTTGACAGCCAGACCAATACCTAATAGTAATAAAAAAGTGTCAAGGATATGAGGGCTGATTTTCAACCATTTTTTATCTAATTGTGCTGAATTCATCAAGGTTAATGCAAACCGGTAGGTGAACAATATAATGCTTATTGCCGCCAGAGTCATATGTAAATGTTTCATGCAAAAACCTTATATTTATCTTTATTCTTCTTGTTGTACATAAATACAGCAAGTAACTCGGTCATTTCCGCCGTAATCTTTAAATGTTTCAATCGACTGATAACCCAATTGCTTTAATATATCGCTAACGCCAGCCGCTTGTTCAAAGCCATGTTCAAAATAGAGTGCACCATTATTGGTTAAATAACCTTGTGCGTCTTTGGCAATACGTTTGATATCTGCAAAACCATTATCCCGAGCAACCAGAGCAGATAGCGGTTCAAACCTGACATCGCCTGCAATTAAATGCTGATCGGCTTCATCGATATAAGGGGGGTTGCTAACGATAATATTAAACTTTTTATCTGCGGCTACATTAGAGAACCAATCACTTTGATAAAGCTCTACCTGTGGTAACTGTAGCCGTTGAGCATTTTTTTTAGCTAAACTAATCGCAGCGTCACTAAAATCAATGCCGTGAACTTGCCACTGTTTTTGTTCTGAAGCAAGCGACAGAGCAATAGCTCCGGTACCCGTACCGAGATCCAAGCACGATAAATCACTTGCTAGATGGCGCGCTAAAATATGTTCGACCAGTAACTCTGTATCTGGACGAGGAATTAAGGTTGCTGGTGATACGTAAAAAGGCAGTGACCAGAATTCACGTTCTTGTGTAATATAAGCAATAGGCTCGCCTTGCAAACGGCGCTCAAACAAAGCTAAAAAAGCGTAGAATTCATGCTCTGCTAACTTTTTGTCAGGCCAAGTTAACAAATAACTTGTTTCTTTATTTAAAACAAAAGCAAGTAGGATTTTACAATCGAGTTTTGCGCTATCAGAAAAGGCAGCGAGTAACTGCTGCCCTTGATTAATTATTTCAGCAAAACTCTGCTGGCAATATGTTATTGACGGTTTTAAGGATTCGCTCAAACCAATAACTAGTTTTGCTCAGCAAGAGCCGCAAGTAAATCGGCTTGATTTTCTAACATAATAGGCTCTAGGACTAAATGCAAGTTACCTTCAAGAACTTCGTTCAAACGATATAAAGTCAAGTTAATACGGTGGTCCGTCATACGTCCTTGCGGATAGTTGTAAGTACGAATTCGTTCTGAACGATCACCACTTGCCACTAAATTACGACGTGAAGACTCTTCTTCACTGCGGCGTTTTTCATCTTCTGCTTGTTGTAAGCGAGCTTGTAATACCGACATCGCTTGCGCACGGTTTTTATGCTGAGAGCGTTGTTCTTGACACTCGACAACTACGCCTGTTGGAATATGGGTAATACGAATGGCAGAATCAGTTTTGTTAACGTGCTGTCCACCCGCACCTGATGCGCGAAAAGTGTCAACTTTTAAATCTGCTTTATTAATTTCAATCGCGTCAGCTTCTGGTATCTCAGGCATAACAACAACGGTACAAGCAGAAGTATGCACTCGACCTTGAGATTCAGTTTCAGGAACACGTTGCACACGATGACCACCAGACTCGAACTTCATTTGTCCGTAGACGCCTTCTCCAAGCACTTTGAAAATGACTTCTTTATAGCCACCTTGTTCACTTTCATTAGTGTTCATAACTTCAATACGCCAGCCTTTCTTTTCACAGTAACGGCTATACATGCGGTATAAGTCGCCAGCAAAAATTGCCGCTTCATCACCACCGGCTCCTGCACGTAATTCAACAAAACAGTTATTGTTGTCGTTTGGATCTTTAGGTAATAGTAAAATTTGTAATTGATCGGCTAATTCTTCAATGGTTTTCTTAGCTGATTTAAATTCTTCTTGCGCCATTTCACGCATTTCAGGGTCTTCATCTTTTAGCATTTCTTCAGCTAAAGCAAAGTCTTCTTCTGCGCTTTGGTAGTCATTAAACACACTAGTGACTGCTTCTAATTGAGAAAACTCTTTTGATAAGGCAATAAATTTTTCTTGATCTGAAAGTGTTCCAGGATCAGAAAGCAAGGCTTGAACTTCTTCAAAGCGCTCGACTAATATTTCAAGTTTTTGATAAACAGATTTATTCATTAAGAAATCTTATAATTAGGAAACAGCGGATAAAAATTGGTGATGTGCAGTTTAAAGGGTTAGTTGAGCACTTTCAATCAAAGGTGTAAAAAAGCTGTAAATACCCAGCTAAGCTCAAATGTTCATCAAAATACGGTTTGGGTGTGTTGTAAGCTCGAGACCGTTATTTAATGTTATAAATATCGCGTAAGTATACCAATTTATCTAATTCGCCACCTTGGGCCGCCGATTGAATAGCGCTAGTGGGTGCATGCATAAATTTATTGGTCAACTTAGTGGCTAACTCAGCCAAAATAGCTTCTGGTGACTTATTACCCTGCAGTTGTAACAATGCTTTATCAAGTAACAAATCGCGATGTTCTAAACATTGTTTACGGTAATCTATAACGGTATCTTGGGTATTTAAGCCACGAAGCCATGACATAAACACATCAGATTGAGTAGAAACTATTGCCTCAGCTTGAACCGCTTCTTTGCGACGATTGGCTAAATTTTTCGCGATAATGCCTTGTAAATCATCAACCGTATATAGAAAAACATCTTCTAGATCACCAACCTGTTCTTCGATATCACGAGGAACCGCTAAATCAACCATAAAAATAGGACGATGCTTACGCTTTCCTAATGCGTGTTCAACCATACCTTTACCTATAATGGGTAAAGTACTACCGGTTGAACTAATAACAATATCGGCGTCAGCCATTTTGTCAGGGATTTGCGCCAAGGTAATAACGTCAGCGCCAATAGCACCAGCCATTGCTTCTGCACGGGCAATTGTGCGGTTAGCAACAGTTATTTTACCCACTTTATTCTCGTATAAATGTTTAGCAACCAGTTCAATAGTTTCACCGGCCCCCACTAATAGTACTTTTACATTTTCAAGACTGGCAAAAATATGTTTTGCTAGATTTACCGATGCAAAAGCAACCGAAACCGCACTCGCGCCAATTTCAGTTTCAGTGCGAACTTGTTTAGCAACACCAAAAGTACGTTGAAATAAACGGTCCATGACTAAAGACATAGAACCAGCAGCTTTCGCTTGGCTATAGGCTTGCTTCATTTGACCTAAGATTTGCGGTTCGCCTAAAACTAAAGAGTCTAAGCCACAAGCAACCCGCATCATGTGGTTAACG